>NZ_CP100128.1:1806133-2107156 GCF_024207115.1 Chromobacterium sp. IIBBL 290-4 | reverse complement strand
CCGTTTTTCAGCGCGTTGAGCCACGCCGCCAATTGCGCGTTAGGCAGCGCCATCATGCCGGTGTTGATTTCGCGGATAGCCAGTTGCTCCGGCGTGCAATCCTTGTGCTCTACGATGGCTTTCAGCTTACCGTCTGCGCCACGCACCATGCGGCCGTAGCCGCTGGCGTCGGCCAGCACGTCGGTCAACACGGCCATGCCCTGACCGGCGGCGTCGATCAGCCGCTGGAGCGTGGCGGTCTTGGTGAGCGGCACATCGCCGTACAGCACCAGGGTTTTGCCGTCTTGCGGCAGATGAGGCAAGGCCATTTTCAAAGCGTGGCCGGTGCCCAGTTGTTCGGTTTGTTCGGCCCAGATGATGTCGCTGTCTGTTATGCGCGCGCGTACTTGTTCTCCGCCATGGCCGTATACCACCACCAGACGGGCGGGGTTCAAATTGCGGGCCGTGCGAATGACTCGCGCCAGCATCGGCGCGCCGCCGATGGGATGCAGTACCTTGGGCATGCTGGAATACATGCGCTTGCCCTTGCCGGCGGCAAGGATGACGATATTCAGACTATCCATGATATTTCTTCAGTTGAGCCGAAAATGAAAAAGGCTGCCACAGATGTGGCAGCCTTGCACTATACACGATTGCATCCCACGTAATCAGTGAGCGCGCTTCTTGAGGTAGTCCAGCGTCTTGAGTTCGGCAATCGCCACCGCCAGTGCGGCGTGGGCTTTGGCCGTGCTCATGTCGTCGGTCGCGTGCTTGAGGGCATCCTCGGCAGCGCGTTTCGCCTCATTGGCGCGGGCCTCATCGAGATCCTCGCCGCGGATCGCCGTATCGGCGAGCACGGTGATCAGGCTCGGCTGCACTTCCATCATGCCGCCGGACACCGCCACCAGTACTTCTTCCTTGGCGCCCGGCACCTTCAGACGAAGCACGCCGGGCTTGATACGGGTCAGGAGCGGCACGTGTTGCGGGTAGACGCCGATCTCGCCTTCGGTAGCCGGCGCGACGACGAATTCCGCCTCGCCAGAGAAGATGAGTTGTTCGGTGCTAACCACTTCCACACGCATCTTGGACATGCGCCCTCTCCTTAGTTAAGGGTCTTGGCTTTCTCGGCAGCTTCTTCGATCGAACCAACCATGTAGAACGCTTGTTCCGGCAGGTGGTCGTATTCGCCAGCGAGAATGGCCTTGAAGCCCTTGATGGTTTCGCGCAGCGGCACGTATTTGCCCGGGGAACCGGTAAATACTTCGGCCACGTGGAACGGCTGGGACAGGAAGCGCTGGATCTTACGGGCGCGAGCCACGACCAGTTTGTCTTCCTCGGACAGTTCGTCCATACCCAGAATCGCGATGATGTCGCGCAGTTCCTTGTAGCGCTGCAGAGTGGACTGCACGCCGCGGGCAACCGAGTAGTGCTCGTCGCCAACCACCAGCGGATCCAGCTGACGCGAAGTGGAGTCGAGCGGGTCCACGGCCGGGTAGATACCCAGCGAGGCGATGTCGCGCGACAGTACCACGGTAGCGTCCAAGTGGGCGAAGGTGGTCGCCGGGGACGGGTCGGTCAAGTCATCCGCAGGGACGTATACGGCCTGGATGGAGGTAATGGAACCATCCTTGGTCGAAGTAATACGCTCTTGCAGACGGCCCATTTCCTCGGCCAGCGTCGGCTGGTAGCCCACGGCGGACGGCATACGGCCCAGCAGAGCGGACACTTCGGTACCGGCCAGCGTGTAGCGGTAGATGTTGTCCACGAACAGCAGAACGTCGCGGCCCTTGCCGTTTTCGTCCTTCTCGTCGCGGAAGTGCTCGGCCATGGTCAGGCCGGTCAGGGCTACGCGCAGACGGTTGCCCGGCGGCTCGTTCATCTGACCGTACACCATCGCTACCTTGTCCAGAACGTTGGAGTCCTTCATTTCGTGGTAGAAGTCGTTACCTTCACGGGTACGCTCACCCACGCCAGCGAACACGGACAGACCCGAGTGGGCCTTGGCGATGTTGTTGATCAATTCCATCATGTTGACGGTCTTGCCCACACCGGCGCCGCCGAACAGACCCACCTTACCACCCTTGGCGAACGGGCACAGCAGGTCGATCACCTTGATGCCGGTTTCCAGGATGTCGGAGGCGGCCGACAGTTCGTCGAACTTCGGCGCAGGCTGGTGAATGGCGCGACGCGCTTCGGTCGCTACCGGACCCGCTTCGTCCACCGGGTTGCCCAACACGTCCATGATGCGGCCGAGGGTGGCGGCGCCAACCGGCACCGAAATCGGTGCGCCGGTATTGGCAACGGCCATGCCACGCTTCAGACCGTCGGAGCTGCCCATTGCAATGGTACGGACCACGCCGTCGCCCAGCTGTTGCTGAACTTCGAGCGTCAGGTCGGCGTCTACCAGCTTCAGGGCATCATAAACCTTCGGCATGGCGTCGCGCGGAAATTCCACGTCGATCACCGCGC
The DNA here is from genome assembly GCF_024207115.1 of Chromobacterium sp. IIBBL 290-4. NCBI lineage: Bacteria > Pseudomonadati > Pseudomonadota > Betaproteobacteria > Neisseriales > Chromobacteriaceae > Chromobacterium > Chromobacterium sp. IIBBL 290-4. The sequence goes on along the minus strand of NZ_CP100128.1, from coordinate 2,104,708 downwards.
CAATGATTTGTACGATTTTGCCTTGGCTCATTATCGCTTCCTAAAAATAAACTTTATGTTCCGCAAGTGGGCTACACCGCGGCGGCGCCTGCCACGATTTCCGACAGCTCGGTCGTAATCGCCGCTTGACGCGCCTTGTTGTACACCAGGCGCAGCTGCTTGATGGTGTTGCCGGCGTTGTCGGTGGCGGCTTTCATCGCCACCATACGCGCAGCCTGCTCGGAGGCCATGTTTTCGGCCAGAGCCTGATACACCACCGATTCCAGATAACGGCGCACCAGGAATTCCATCAGCGTCGTCGCATCCGGCTCGTACAGGTAATCCCACGAGTGCGAATGCTCCACCACCATATGGTGCGGTGTCAGCGGAAGCAGCTGTTCCAGCGCCGGCTCCTGCTTCATGGTGTTCACGAAGCTGGAGTACACGATGTAGACCGCATCCAGTTCGCCTTCGGCGTACTGCTTGAACAGAACCGTAAGCGGGCCAATCAGTTTTTCCATCTTCGGCGTATCGCCGAGATGAACCGCGCTTGCCACCACGTTCAAACGAGCGCGCTGGGCAGCTCCCAGGCCTTTTTGGCCCAGGCAGCAAACGTCGATCTCGACGTTCTGATCCTGCAGTTCCTTGACCTTGGCGAAGAAGCGCTTGAACGAGTTCACGTTCAAGCCGCCGCACAGGCCCTTGTCGGAGGAAACCAGGATGATGCCGGCGCGCTTGATCGTCTCGCGACGGGCAAGCAAGGGGTGACCAAGTTCCGCGTTCGCCTGAGCGAGGTGCGCCATAACCGTGCGCACCTTCTCGGCGTAAGGACGGGCAGCGCGCATACGCTCTTGCGTTTTGCGCATCTTCGAGGTCGACACCATCTGCATAGCGCGGGTGATCTTCTGCGTGTTTTGCACGCTGCGGATCTTGGTGAGAATCTCTTTACCGACTGCCATATCCTGAACCTTTCTTTAGCAACGACTTATCGTCTAAGGCTCAGTTGAAGCTGTAGCCAGCCTTGAACGATTCCATCGCCTTGGCCAGTACCTTCTCGTTGTCGGCAGACAGATCACCGGAGGCGTTCACGGCCTGCAGCACTTCGGCGTGGTTGGCACGCACGTTGGCCAGGAACTCGGCTTCGAAAGCCAGAGCCTTCTTCACCGGAACGTCTTCGTAGCTGCCCTTGTTCACCGCCCACAGGGTCAGCGCCATTTCCGCGGTCGACAGGGTGGAGAACTGCTTTTGCTTCATCAGTTCGGTCACCACTTCACCGTGGGACAGCTGCTTGCGGGTGGCTTCGTCCAGGTCGGAGGCGAACTGCGCGAACGCAGCCAGCTCGCGATACTGAGCCAGCGCCAGACGGATACCGCCGCCGAGCTTCTTGATCACCTTGGTCTGAGCGGCGCCGCCCACGCGCGATACCGAGATACCGGCGTTGATGGCCGGACGGATACCCGCGTTGAACAGGTCGGTTTCCAGGAAGATCTGGCCGTCGGTAATCGAAATCACGTTGGTCGGAACGAACGCGGATACGTCGCCGGCCTGGGTTTCGATGATCGGCAGCGCGGTCAGCGAACCGGTCTTGCCCTTAACGGCGCCGCCAGTCAGCTTTTCCACTTCGTCTTCGTTGATGCGCGCAGCGCGCTCCAGCAGACGGGAGTGCAGATAGAACACGTCGCCCGGGTAGGCTTCGCGGCCCGGCGGACGGCGCAGCAGCAGCGAGATCTGACGGTAGGCGACAGCTTGCTTGGACAAGTCGTCGTATACGATCAGCGCGTCTTCGCCGATGTCGCGGAAGTATTCGCCCATCGCGCAGCCGGAGTACGGGGCGATGAACTGCAGGGCGGCGGCTTCGGAAGCGGTAGCGGCCACGATGATGGTGTGACCCATCGCGCCATGCTCTTCCAGCTTGCGAACCACGTTGGCGATGGAGGAAGCCTTCTGACCTACGGCTACGTAGATGCAGATGACGCCATTGCCCTTCTGGTTGATGATGGCGTCCAGAGCCACGGCGGTCTTGCCGGTCTGACGGTCGCCAATGATCAGCTCACGCTGGCCGCGGCCAACCGGAACCATGGAGTCGATCGACTTCAGGCCGGTTTGCATCGGCTGCGATACCGATTGACGCGCGATCACGCCCGGGGCGATCTTTTCGATCGGGGACGATTTCGTGGCGTTGATCGGACCTTTGCCGTCGATGGGCTGACCCAGGGCGTTGACCACGCGGCCAATCAGCTCCGGACCAACCGGCACTTCCAGAATGCGACCGGTGCACTTGACTTCGTCGCCTTCGGAGATGTGCTCGTACTCGCCCAGAACCACGGCGCCGACAGAGTCGCGCTCCAGGTTCATGGCGAGGCCAAAGGTGTTGCCCGGGAATTCGAGCATTTCGCCCTGCATCACATCGGCCAGGCCGTGGATGCGGACGATACCGTCGGTCACGGAGATAACCGTGCCCTTGGTGCGAACTTCAGCGCCTTCAGCCAGATTCTGGATCTTGGCCTTGATCAGATCGCTGATTTCAGAGGGGTTCAACTGCATGATCTCTCCTAATTCTTGAGGCTTGCTGCCATAGCTTGCAGTTTGCCGCGCACGGAAGCATCGATGACGTCGTCGCCGACCGACACGCGAACGCCACCGATCAGATCGGCGTTCTCACGCACATCAAGACGCACGGTCTTGCCGTACTTCTTGGAAAGCATGGTGGTCAATTCGGCTTTCTGGTCACCGGACAAAACAAAAGCGGACTCCACCTGGGCGTCCACGATGTCTTCCGATTGCGCCTTCAGCAGTTCAAACTGCGCGGCGATTTCTGGCAGCAGCGTCAAACGGGCGTTCTCGATCAGCGCGGCGATGAAGCGTTTCACGTCATCGTTGCCGCGCGAGCCGAGCACATCCAGCATCAGCGCCTCAACCTCTTGTGCGGTATGTTTCGGATTGGTGACTACTTGCGCCAGATCCGGGTTATTCACCATGGCAGCCAGCCACGACAGCGCATCCGACCACTGGTCGAGCTTGCCCTGTTCCGTGGCGAGGCTGTATACCGCTTCGGCGTAGGGCCTTGCGACGGTAATGAGTTCTGCCATGAGTTAATTAAAACTCCGCTTTGATGGAGGCAAGCAGGTCGGCGTGCTTGGCAGCGTCGATCTCCTTGCGCAGGATCTTCTCGGCGCCGGCCACGGCCAGGTCAGCCACTTGCGCGCGCAGAGCTTCCTTGGCGCGCAGGACTTCCTGATCGATCTCAGACTTGGCGTCGGCCACGATGCGGGCACCTTCGGTGCGTGCCGCGTCTTTGGCTTCGTCCACGATCTGATTGGCGCGCTTCTCGGCGGCAACCACGATCTCGGTGGCCTGCTGCTTGGCCTTGCGGATTTCGTCCGCAACGCGCTTTTCAGCGGCTTCCAGATCTTGCTTGCCACGCTCAGCAGCGGCCAAGCCATCAGCGATACGCTTGGCCCGCTCATCCATCATGTTGGTAAGCGGAGGCCAAACAAACTTCATGGTGAACCATACCAGGATGGCGAACGAGATCGCCTGGCCCAGTAGTGTTACGTTGAATTCCACGCTTGTTTTCCTCCAGAGTATGACTACAACAACCGTTTACCAATCCGTAGAAAACGGATTAGTGAGCAGCCTTAACGATAGCCAGGGCAGCGGACAGGAACGGGTTGTTGAAGGTGAACAGCATGGCAACACCAACACCAATCATGGAGATCGCGTCCAGCAGACCGGCGATGATGAACAGCTTGGTTTGCAGAACCGGGATCATTTCCGGCTGGCGAGCGGAGGACTCGAGGAACTTGCCACCCAGAATGGCGAAGCCGATAGCGGTGCCCAGAGCGCCAAAACCAATGATCAGAGCAGCGGCCAGTGCGGTCATCGACTGAATCTGAGAAACGAGTGCTTCCATTGTGTATCTCCTAAGACTTAATGCAAGGATGGTTGGTAAAAACGTAAGTAAAATTTACAGCGAAATCAGTGCTTTTCCACTGCCAGGCTCAGGTACACGATGGTCAGCATCATGAACACGAAGGCCTGCAGGGTGATGATCAGGATGTGGAAGATGGCCCACGGCGCACCCAGGATCCACTGCAGATACCACGGCAGCAGCGCGATCAGGATGAAGATCATTTCGCCGGCGTACAGGTTGCCGAACAAACGAAGAGACAGCGAAATCGGTTTGGCGATCAGTTCCACAAACTGCAGCGCCAGGTTGATCGGGGCCAGGATGACGGCGGCCACCGGGCTGCTGGCGTGGAACGGCGCGCTCAGCAGTTCCTTGCCCCAGCCGCCCAAGCCCTTGGCCTTGATCGAGAAGGCGATAATCAGGATCAGCACCGACAGCGACATGGCGAAGGTGGTGTTCACGTCAGCGGACGGCACAACGCGCAGGTAAACGTGGTGCGGCTCCAGACCGAAGAAGGTGAAGCCGACCCACTGGGCGATCATCGGGAACAGGTCAACCGGGAACAAGTCCATGAAGTTCATCAGGAACACCCAGCAGAAGATGGTCAGCGCCAGCGGGGCGATCATCTTGCTCTGGCCGTGGAAAATGTCGCGGACCTGGGTCTGCACCATTTCCAGAATGCTTTCGATGAACAGCTGCAAGCGGCCCGGATTCTCCAGCTTGGCATTGCGCGCCACCATGGCGAACACGCCGGCGAAGATGAAGCCGAGGATCAGCGAGATGGAGAAAGTATCAACGTGCAGGCTCCAGAAGCCGGCCGACGGGTCCGAATTCCAGAAGGTAAGGTGGTGCTTGATATAGTCTGTTGCGTTGCTTGCCATCGCTCTTTTCTCAATTTTTGATTAGAAGCCCGAAGCCGTAACCGGAGATGGCGGCAAAGAACCCACCGAGAAAGCCGGCTACGGACAAATCCTTGAAACTCGCCAAGACCGCCCCACTTAACAGTACGGTCAGGCAAAACTTTACCGCTTCGGCCAGAAAATGCGCCTTGATCAGCTCTGCGGGCGGCACATGGCGCTTGGCGTAAGCGATCCTGGCATACACCAGGGCCGGCACCAACACCACCAAACCGCCCAGCAGCGCGGACACCGCCGTCGCCGGGCTGCCGCCACTGACGAGTAGCGCGATCACTACAGCCAAGCCAGTCAAACTGGCCTGCAGACGCAGCACGCGCCTCACTTCCGGATTCACCATGGTCGTCAGTGCAAAAAAACCGCTGGATTATAGGCTTTGAGCATCCTTTGCGTCAACTTCGCCAAATCACGGTTTTTGCAGCGCAACAGACTCATTTTTGGGGATTTTTTTGCAGCCTCTCCAGCAAAAAATCCAGCTCGTCCAAGCTGGCGTATTCTATGACCAGCTTGCCGTTGCCGCTGTTGCCGTGGCGAATGCTGACCCGTGCGCCGATGGCCTCGGAGACTTGCTCTTCCAGCCTGGAAACATCCGGATCAACTCGCTTTTGCGGCGAAGAAACTGTCTCTTTTTGCACAGCATGCTGTTGGACTTTTCTTTCCACTTCGCGCACCGACAGCCCCTTGCGCGCCACCTCGTTCGCCAGCTCCAGCTGGGCGACGGTCGGCAAGGACAGCAAAGCGCGGGCATGGCCCATTTCCAGCTTGCCCTCGTGCATCATCTGCTGCAGCGGCTCCGGCAACACCAAGAGACGCAATAGATTGGACACCGCGCTGCGCGAGCGGCCCACCGCGTCGGCGGCGGCTTCGTGGGTCAGGCCGAACTCGTCGATCAGGCGCTTGATGCCCTGCGCCTCTTCGATCGGGTCCAGCTCCTGGCGCTGGATGTTCTCGATCAGCGCCATCGCCAGCGCGGCCTCGTCCGGCACGCTCTTGATCACCACCGGCACTTCGGCCAGGCCCGCCTTGCGCGAAGCGCGCCAACGGCGTTCGCCGGCGATCAGCTCGTAATCGCCCAGGCCCAATTCACGCACGATCAAGGGCTGGATGATGCCCTGCGCGCGGATGGAAGCGGCCAGTTCGTCGAGCGCGGTTTCATCCATGAAGCTGCGGGGCTGATATTTGCCGGGACGGATGCTGTCGATGGGAAGGGTGGAAAGTCTGTCGTCCACCGCGTCAACGGTGGACAGGAGCGCGTCCAGACCGCGCCCCAATCCTTTTAATTTGGCCATATTGTCAGACGGTGGGAGTTGCGGTTGCGGGTTCGAGTCGTTCGACCAGCTCTTGCGACAGCGTGATGTACGCTTGCGCGCCGCGCGAGTTGCGGTCGTAGACCAAGCCCGGCAGGCCGTGGCTAGGCGCCTCGGCCAGGCGCACATTGCGCGGGATGACGGTTTGGAACACCTTGTCGCCGAAATGGCGGGCCAATTGCGCCGAAACCTGTTGAGACAGGTTGTTGCGGGCATCGAACATGGTGCGCAGCAAACCCATGATCTCGATCTTGGGATTGACGGCGACGCGCACCTTGCGCAGCGTAGTCACCAGATCGGACAGGCCTTCCAACGCGTAGTATTCGCACACCATCGGGATCAGCACGCTCTCGGCCGCCACCAGGCCGTTCAGCGTCAAAAGGTTCAGCGACGGCGGGCAATCGATCAGCACGTAGTCGTACTGGTCGGCCACTTCAGCCAGGGCGCTCTTCAAGCGCGCCTCGCGCGCCAGCTCGTTGACCAGCTCCAGCTCGGCGCCGCCCAGATTGCGGTTGGCGGGCAGCACATGGTAGCCGCCGGCCTTGGCGTCCTGGCGGGCCTCCTCGATGGTGGCCTCGCCCAGCAGCACTTCATAGCCGGACTTCTCCAGCGGCTGCTTGGGGATGCCGCTGCCCATGGTGGCGTTGCCCTGCGGGTCCAGATCGACGATCAGCACCCGCTTGCCCAGCTCGGCCAAACCGGCCGCCAGATTGACGACGGTGGTGGTCTTGCCCACCCCGCCCTTCTGGTTGGCCACCGCGATCACGCGTGGATTCATTGCAGCACCATCCTCACCAGATGGCGTTCGGCGTCCAGCCCCGGCACCGTTACCGGCAGCACCTCCGAAACCGCCACGCCTTGCGGCAGCAAGGCGATTTCCTCATACGGATACACGCCCTTCATCGCCACGTACTGGCCGTCCTCAGCCATCAAGTGGAGAGTCAGCTTGACGAATTCGGACAGCTCCGAAAACGCGCGGCTGGTGATGCGATCGAACTTCTGTTCCGGCTGATAGGCCTCCACCCGGTCGGTGATCACCTGCACATTGGGCAGGCCCAGCTCCATCACCACCTGGCGCAGGAAGGTGGTTTTCTTGTGATTGGAATCCAAGAGCACCACCTGCAGATCCGGCCGCGCGATGGCGGTGGGGATGCCCGGCATGCCGCCGCCGGAGCCCACGTCCAGCATGCGCGTGCCGCCGGCCAGGTGCGGCACCAGGCTCAGGCTATCCAGCAGATGATAGCTGACCATGCGCTCTTCCTGGCGGATGGCGGTGAGGTTGTAGGTCTGATTCCATTTGACCAGCAGCGCCAGATAGCGCTGCAGCAGCTCCACTTGCGGCTCGGTCAAATCCAGCGCCAGTTGCGCCAGCCCCTGTTTCAATTCAGCGATATGTTGTGTCATGCGGTCTTAGCGTCGGTGAAGCCGCGTTTCAGGTGCACCATCAACAGGGCGACGGCGGCCGGGGTGATGCCCTGGATGCGCGAAGCCTGGCCCAGCGTCTCGGGACGCTGCTGGTTCAGCTTCTGTTGCACTTCCTTGGACAGACCCTTGACCAGACTGTAATCGATGTCGCCCGGCAGACGGATGTCTTCCAGATTGTCGCGGCGCGCCAGCTCTTCGTTCTGGCGATTGATGTATCCCTGGTATTTGACCTGAATTTCCACCTGCTCGGCAACCACGTCGTCAAGTCCCGGCGCGCCTTCGGCCGCTTCCGGCACCGTCATCAGCTCGCTGTACGGCACATTCGGGCGCTTGAGCAGGTCCATCAGCGTGTATTCGCGCTCGATAGGCTTGCCCAGCACGCGCGCCAGCGCCTCCGGGTCTTGCAGCTTGGACGGATGCACCCAGGTGGCTTGCAGACGGGCCTTCTCGGCCTCCACGGCATCGCGCTTGCGGCAGAAGGCGTCCCATTGCTCGTCGCCGACCAGGCCCAGCTTGCGGCCCATCTCGGTCAGGCGCAGATCGGCGTTGTCCTCGCGCAACTGCAAACGGAATTCGGCGCGGCTGGTGAACATGCGGTAAGGCTCGGACACGCCCTTGGTGATCAGATCGTCCACCAGCACGCCCAGATAAGCCTCGTCGCGGCGCGGACACCAGGCATCCAGCTCGCGGGCATGCAAGCCGGCGTTCAGGCCGGCCAGCAAGCCTTGCGCGGCCGCCTCTTCGTAACCGGTGGTGCCGTTGATCTGGCCGGCGAAGAACAGGCCCTGGATGGCCTTGGTTTCCAGCGAGGCCTTCAGGCCGCGCGGGTCGAAATAATCATATTCAATGGCATAGCCGGGGCGCAGGATGTGCGCGTTTTCCAGGCCGCGGATGGAGCGCACCGCCGCCAGCTGGATGTCGAACGGCAGGCTGGTGGAAATCCCGTTCGGATAGAATTCGTGGGTGGTCAGGCCTTCCGGCTCCATGAACACCTGATGGCTGTCCTTGTCGGCGAAGCGGTTGATCTTGTCTTCGATCGACGGGCAGTAACGCGGGCCCACGCCTTCGATCACGCCGGTGAACATCGGGCTGCGGTCGAAGCCGCTGCGGATGATCTCGTGGGTGCGCTCGTTGGTGTGGGTGATCCAGCACGGCAGCTGCTTGGGGTGCATGTCGCGCTTGCCGCGATAGGAGAACACCGGCTCAGGCGTGTCGCCCGGCTGCTCTTCCATCACGCTGAAATCGACGCTGCGGCCGTCGATGCGCGGCGGCGTGCCGGTTTTCAGCCGGCCCACCGGCAGGCTCAGCTCGCGCAGGCGTTCGCCCAGCGTGGACGCGGCCTGGTCGCCGGCGCGGCCGCCGGTGTAGTTTTCCATGCCGACGTGAATTTTGCCGGACAGGAAGGTGCCGGCGGTCAGCACCACGGTCTTGGCGCGGAAGGTGATGCCGATGGCGGTGATGGCGCCGACGACGCGGTCGCCTTCGATCAGCAGATCATCCACCGGCTGCTGGAACAGCGTCAGATTGGGCTGGTTCTCCAGCATCTCGCGGATGGCCGCCTTGTACAGGATGCGGTCGGCCTGGGCGCGGGTGGCGCGCACCGCCGGGCCCTTGGAGGCATTGAGCGTGCGGAACTGGATGCCGCCGATATCGGTGGCCAGCGCCATCGCGCCGCCCAGCGCGTCCACTTCCTTAACCAGATGGCCCTTGCCAATGCCGCCTATCGACGGATTGCACGACATCTGGCCCAGGGTCTCGATGTTGTGGGTCAGAAGAAGCGTGGCGCATCCCATGCGCGCCGCGGCCAGCGCGGCCTCGGTGCCGGCATGGCCGCCGCCCACCACTATCACGTCGAAGCTAGTCGGATAAATCATGGCAAAAGCAAAGAGCTGAGTAAAAACGGCCCATTCTACGCCAAAACGGTTTGGCTGATAAGTCCTTGATTTCAATACGCCGCCGCTTGTCATCCTCTCTTCAATACATTGTCACTCGACGGTCATTCCAACGACATCGCGCCGTCAAACTGTCCGCCTAGCATGAAAGCCATCACAACAAGGGGCAAAACATGCTGCTAAATGAACAGCTTGCGGAACGGGTCAAGCCACGCCTCGCCGTGCGCCTGGCCAAGTCCGCCGAAGACATCCGCCGCGCCCAGAAGCTGCGCTACGATATTTTCGCCGGCGAAATGGGCGCGGAACTGGCATCGCAGGATCTGGGCATCGATTGCGATGAATACGATGAATTGTGCGACCACCTGATTGTGGAAGACCACAACAGCGGCCTGGTGGTGGGCACCTACCGCATGCTGTCGCCCGCCAACGCGCGGCGCGCGCCCAGCTTGTATTCCGAACATGAATTCGATCTATCCCGCCTGTCCCATCTGCGCGACGGGCTGATCGAAGTGGGCCGCTCCTGCGTGCATCGCGATTTCCGCTCCGGCGCCGTCATCGCGCTGCTGTGGTCCGGCCTGGCCGACTATGTGCAACAACAGGGCGGCGCCTATCTGGCCGGCTGCGCCAGCGTGTCGCTGACCGACGGCGGCCACCAGGCCGTGAGCCTGTACCGCCAGCTGGAAGGCCAATACCTGTCGCCGCCGGAATGGCGCGTGTTTCCGCACCTGCCGCTGCCGCTGGACCGGGTGATAGACGACACCGCCGCGGTGCCGCTGCCGCCGCTGATCAAGGGCTATCTGCGCGCCGGCGCCCACGTCTGCGGCGAGCCGGCCTGGGATCCGGACTTCAACTGCGCCGACTTCTTCATGCTGCTGCCGATGAGCCGGCTGAACGCCCGCTACAACAAGCACTTCGTCGGCTGAGCCTTCCCCTCCCCCGCCAAGCCGCGCCCCAGGGGTGCGGCTTGCGGGCTCCCAGCCTCGCGCCGTTCAATCCGCCGCCCAGTTGCCCGTGCCGGCATCGAATGGCAGGCCCAGCCCCTGGCAAAATTGCCGCGCATCCTTCGCGAAAATCTCGCGTTCCTGGTAATTCTTGGCCAGGCTCATGCACTCGCAGTCGCGCGTCGAGCCATCCGCCAGCCTCAGCCGCAAACCGGTCGGGGTGTCGCCGCGATAGAAAAACTGGCCGCCCGCCACTTCGCTCAGGCTCACCGCCTGCACCGAAAGCCGCTTCCGCCAGTAAATCCGCTCGCCGTCGCTCCAGATCGCCAAGCGCGACTCATGCTTGGCCCGCACCGCCTCCCAAATGCCGAGCAATCCCAATGCCAGCCCGCACCCGCCCAGGATTTGCGCCCAGGTATCCATGGCCAGCGCCAGCCAGCCTCCTCCAAACAGGAATATCCAGCCCATTTTCGTCATTTGACTGCGTATCAAAATGCCATGTCTCACCAGCACCTTAGCCTTGCCTCTCGCGCGTAAATCACCAAACAATAATGCCAAACACATAACAGTGCCACAAGCAGACGCACCCTTACGCTTAGCCGCGCCAGCCAAGATCGCCGCGGCACCGGCAATGCTACAATCCAGCCATGACTTATCTTTTCGAGCCGATAGGCGTGATCCGCTCGCCGTATCGGGAAAAATTCGGCATCCCGCGCCAGCCCTCGCTGGTCAACGCCGCGCGGGTGACGCTGGAATTGCTGCCGCCCTACAACCAGCCTGACGCGGTGCGCGGCCTGTCCGAGTTTTCGCACGTCTGGATCAGCTTCGTCTTCCATCAGACCATGGACCGCGGCTGGCAGCCGCTGGTGCGCCCTCCCCGCCTGGGCGGCAACGCCAAGGTGGGCGTGTTCGCCAGCCGCTCCACCCACCGCCCCAATCCGCTGGGCCTGTCGCTGGTGGAGCTCAAGGGCGTGAACACCGTCAACGGCGTGACGCTGGAACTGGCCGGCGCGGACTTGCTGGACGGCACCCCGGTGGTCGACATCAAGCCCTATATCCCCTTTGTCGAATCCCGCCCCGAAGCGGTGGGCGGTTTTGTGGACGGCCCGCCGCCTCAACTGCGGGTAGAATGGAGCGATGCCGCCCTCGCGCAATTGCGGCAGCCCGATCTTCCGCCCGGCTTCGCGCTGCTGGTGGAGCAAGTGCTGGCGCAAGATCCGCGTCCCGCTTACCAGGACGACCCCGAGCGCGTCTATGGCGTGTCGCTGCATTGCTACAATGTCAAATTCAAAATCGGCGGCGATTGCGCCACCGTTCTTGAAATTTTGCAATAAAACCAAAACTTAATTGCGTCTACCCGGTCCTATCCGGGCAACTCAAACCACTCAGGAAAAAATAGTCATGACCACTCGCGCGAAGACGACGATTCTCGCCTTCACCATGGTTTCCGTGTTGGCTACCCCGTTCGCCGAGGCCGCGCGCCTCGGCAAGAGCAAGAGCGCTGGCATGCAGCGCTCCGCTCCCACCCGTACTTACCAGCCGAGCACGCCGGCGCAACCGATGGCGGCTCCGCAGCCGCGCAGCGGCGCGGCGGTGCCTCCGGCGCAAGCCCCGGCCCAGCAAGGCAGCGGCATGGGCAAGGCCCTGGCCGCCGGCGCGGCCGGCGCGGTAGCCGGCGCCGCCATCGGCTATATGGCCGGCTCCTCCAACAGCGAAAAGGCGCAGCAACCGGCTCAAGGCCAGCAGCAACCCGCCCAGGCCGCGCAGCAAGAACCCGCCCAACAGGCTCAGGTTCAGCAAAACGCGCCTGCGCAGCATGAAAAAGGCGGCATGCCCTGGGGCACGCTGCTGATGCTGGGTCTGGCCCTGGCCGCCGGCCTGTACTTCTTCCGCCGCAAGGCAGGCACGCCGGGCATGGCAGCGCCTCGCGCCGCCAGCATGCCGGCGATGGGCAATAACAACGCCAACTTCGACGCCATCCCCAAGATCGGCTCCGGCCTGAACAACGGCGGCGCGGCCGGCGGCTTCGGCGCGCCCGCCCAGCCGGCGGCGGCCCGTCTGCCGGACGGCACCGAAACGCCGAACTTCCTGCGTCAAGCCAAAGCCACCTTCCTGCACCTGCAAAGCCTGAACTCGCCGGACAGCCTGGAAGAAGTGCGCAAGTACATGACGCCGGATCTGTTCGAAGCGCTGCGCGAAGACATCGCCTCCAACACCGGCGTGGCCGACTTCTCGCAACTGGATTGCCAGCTGTCCGACGCCACCATTGAAAACGGCGCCTACATCGCCAGCGTGGTGTTCAGCGGCAATGTCAGCGAAGAAGTCAACGCGCCGGCCGTGCCGTTCCGCGAAACCTGGCACTACGTGAAAGACGGCACCACCGGCGGCAAGTGGCTGGTGGCGGGCATCCAGCAGGACTGATGCGCCGGACGCGAATGACACAGCGTTAACAGACGTTGACAACGGGCCTACGGGCCCGTTTTTCATTTTCCGCCCCGCTTGCACTAAACTGGAATGCCGATTGCTTTGGCAGCGGACAAGGGCCTCAAGAGCCCGATTCTGGACACTGGAGGCAAGCCCATGACCGCTTTCGAGCACGCCGGCCTGAAAATCGGCAGCCACTTTCAGCCCATCTATAGCCTGGCGCACCGACGCACCATAGGCGTGGAGGCATTGCTGCGGGCCGAGCAGGGCGATGTCGCGCTCAGCCCATCCGAAGCCTTTTACACCGTGGTGTCGCCCGAGCAGCGCCATCAGCTGGATCTGGCCGTCAGCCAGGCCCACATCCACCGCTTCCTGCAATTGCAATCGGACAAGCCGCGCTGGCTGTTCCTCAATATCGACGCCGCTTCGCTGTCGCGCCCGGAACGGGTGATGGCGCTGATCAACACCATACGCCAGGCCGGCCTGGAGCCGCACAAGGTGGTGCTGGAGGTGCTTGAGCATGTGCTGGAGGTGGACGAGGCGCTGATCGAAGGCGTCAATGTGCTGAAGAACAACGGCTTCATGATCGCCATCGACGATTTCGGCGTCGGCCATTCCAACCTGGAGCGCGTCTGCCAGCTGGAGCCCAGCCTGGTGAAATTCGACCGCCAGCTGCTGCGCAACGCCATCACCCAGCCGCGCAGCCGCAATCTGCTGTCGCGCCTGGTCAGGCTGATGCACGAGATTGGTGCATTGGTGGTGGTGGAAGGCACGGAAACCGAGCGCGACGTGCTGATCGCCATGGACTCCGGCTGCGATTTGATCCAGGGCTTTTTCATCGCCCATCCCCATCCGCACCCGGACGGCGACGAGTTGATTACCCCGAAACTGGACGAGCGCTGGGACGAATTGATGGCGCATGCGCTGCTCAAGCGCAAGCTGACCCGCCGCCAGATCGAACTGGCGCGGCAATGCTTTGTGCAAAGCGCCATTTCGCTGATGCAGGGCACGCCTTTCGACTTGGCCGCGCGCCCCATGCTGTCGCTGCCGGATGTGATCCGCTGCTTTCTGCTGGACAGCGAAGGCCGGCAGATCGGCCGCAATCTCAACAGCCGCCAGTCGCCCAGCGCGCTGGACCCGCGCTACGCGCCGCTGGCCGACACCACCGGCGCGGTGTGGTCGCGCCGCAGCTATTTCCAGCACGCGGTAGACCAACCCGGCGTGCTGTACATGAGCGAGCCTTATCTATCGATGACCGACCCGCGCTCCTGCGTGACGATGTCGATGGCGATAGAGATAGATGAATGCATGCACGTGCTGTGCGCCGACTTGCTGGTGCCGAAAACCGACGCGTCCTGAGCGCTACTCCAGCGCCCCGCCGGCATCGCGCCAGCCCTCGAAGCCGCCGGACAAGCGCCGGGCGCGCATGCCGCGCGCGCGCAGCAAGGCCACGGCATTGACCGACAGCACGCAATACGGCCCGCGGCAGTAGGCGATCACCTCCGTGCCGGCCGGCAGCTCGGCCAGACGGCGCTCCAGCTCGTCCAGCGGGATGTTGCGCGCGCCCGGCAGATGCCCCTCGGCATATTCTTCCTCCGGCCGCACATCCAGCAAGGCGGCCTCGCCTTGCGCTAAGCGCTGCAGCAGCTCTGCGGCGGACAAGGACTCCAGCCCCGGCGCCGCCTCGCCTTTCAGCAAGGCCCCCAGCCGCGATCGCTGGTGCGCGGCGCAGCACTCCAGCGCCGCCAACATGTCCGCCACCTGCGGCGCGTCCAGCCGGTACAGCATCTGCTTGCCCTCGCGCCGCGAGGCCGCCAGTCCGCCGCGCTTGAGCTGCTGCAAATGCTGAGACGCATTCGCCACAGACAAACCGCAGCGAACCGCCAGCGGCTCGACCGCCCTCTCCCCCTCCGCCAAGGCCTGCAGCAGCAGCAAACGGTGGGTATTGCCCAAGGCGCGGGCCAGTTCGGCCATTGCGGCCAGGTTCTCAATCGGCATAGGTTCCATTGACATTATGCTAGCAATACTCAATCATTCAATCAATTCGTTGAATGATTGAGTATTGGAGAAACCATGGATCAAACAAGCACTCTGTTTTTGCTGCAATCTCTCTTTATCGGCATCGGCGCCACGCTGGTGATGGATGCCTGGGCCTGGCTGTTGCGGCGCTTCGGCGTTCCCTCGCTGGATTACGCCCTGGTAGGCCGCTGGCTAGGCCATTTCCGCCATGGCCGCTTCCGCCATCCGGCCATAGGCAAGGCCGCCCCCATGCCCGGCGAGCAAGCCCTGGGCTGGACCGCCCACTACGCCATCGGCGCGCTGTTTGCCGCCCTGCTGCTGGCCCTGGCCGGGCCGGAATGGCTGCGCGCGCCTACGCTGCCGCCTGCGCTGCTGCTAGGCCTGGCCAGCGTGGCCGCGCCCTTCCTGTTGCTGCAACCAGCCTTCGGCGCCGGCGTCGCCGCCCGCAAAACCCCGCAGCCGGTCCGGGCGCGATTGCGCAGCCTGTCGGCGCATGCCTCTTTCGGAGTGGGTTTGTATCTGAGCGCCCTGGCGCTGGCTCAGTTGCAATGAAAAAGGGCGGCCTGGGCCGCCCTTCTCTCGCCCGCCCGCCTTATTTGGCCGGCGCGACTTCCGAGATGAACTCGTACAAGGTCACCACTTTTTGCACGCCGGCGGTTTCGCTGACGATGCGTGTAGCCGCATCGCCTTCCGCCTGCGTCACCAGGCCCAGCATGTAGGCCACGCCGCCCTCGGTCACCACCTTCACGTCGTTCGGGTTGAAGCCCTTGCCTTGCAACAGGCGCGCGCGCGTCTTGCTGGTGATCCAGGTGTCGTTGCTGCGATCGGAGAAGCCGGAAGCCGGCGCCACTGTCAGATAATTGAACACGCGGCGCACATTGGGAATGCCGCGCACAATCAGCTCGGCCTTCTGCTTGGCCTCTTCGCTCGGCACCTGGCCGGTCAACAGCACCGCGCGGTTGAAGCTGGTGCGGTTGACATGGGACGAAGGCAACTGGCTGGCGATCTGCTCGCCCGATTTCAACTCAATGCCCTGGTCATCCACATAAGCGCCGCTGGTGCGGCGATCCGACGCCACCAGCGCGCCGCCGGCCGCGCCGGCTGCCACCAGGCCCACGCAGCCGCTCAGGCTGCTGGCCAAACCCGCGGCCAACAGCGCCGCAGTCATCAATCTCTTCATCATTCCCCTCCGAGGAGCATGCAATCAATGGCGTCGCACAGCGCGTGGATCAGCAGGATATGGGTTTCCTGAATCCGGCAGGTGCGCAGCGACGGCACGTTCAAGTGGATATCTTCCGGCGACAAAATTTCTGTGATTTTGCCGCCGTCGTTGCCGGTGAGCGCGATCACGCCCATGCCGCGCTCATGCGCGGCGTAGATGGCCTCGATCACATTGGCGGAATTGCCGGAAGTGGAGATCGCCAGCAACAGGTCGTTGGTATGGCCCAGCGCCCGCACTTGCTTGGAGAACACCATGTCGAAATCGTAATCGTTGCCGATGGCGGTCAGCGACGAGCCATCGGTCGCCAGCGACATCGCCGCCAGGCCCGGACGCTCTTTCTCGAAGCGCCCCAGCATCTCCGCGGCGAAGTGCTGGGCATCGGCGGCCGAACCGCCATTGCCGCAAGCGAGAATTTTGCCTTCATTCATCAGGCAGGCCACCATGCGTTCCGCAGCCACCGCCACGCCGGGCGACAACAGCTCCATCGCCTCCTGCTTGACGGCGATGCTTTCCAGAAAATGGCCGTTGACGCGGTCAATCAAATCCATTGGGGAATCCCCTCTACTCACAATTACTGCGTAAAAACATTCTTCAACCACTGCGGCCGGGCATCGCCGACGCTCACCACCGCGTCGAAGCGGCAAGGCGCGTCTATGCCCTTGCCAGCTAGATAGACCTCGGCCGCCAGCAGCAGTTTCCTTTGTTTGGATGCTGTGATGCTGTCGGCGGCGCTGCCAAAGCGGCTGCCGCCGCGATGGCGCACCTCGATGAACACCCAATAAGCCCCGTCGCGCATGATCAGATCGATCTCGCCGCCGCGGCAATGCCAGTTGCGCGCCACCAGTTTGAGGCCGGCGGCCTCCAGCAGCGCCAGCGCCCGGTCCTCGGCGTCGCGGCCGGCCTGATTCATTGCAGCGCGTTGCCGCCCATCACGCCGGCCGGCAACTGGCGGTCGAACACGCGGTCGCGGCCCAGCCGCAAATCGCCGGTCACGCCGTCCAGCCTCAAGCCGGCATTGGCGCGCGCGCCGGCCAGCTGCACCGCCAGCCGGTAGGCGTCGATGCCCAGCGCGTACAGCCGCTCGGTTTGCGTCGTCAGCGCCGCCGCCGGTCTGGGATAGCGTCTCACCGCCGGGTGGTCCGGCATCAGGAACCAAGGCATATCGACAAAGCGGATGCCGGCGAGTTCAGGCTGATTGCCGCCCGCATTCAGCTGCGAGGTGCCGTATACCGCCATATCCGGCGTCAGCGCCGCCTTCAGCTTGGCCGCCTGCGCGGCATCCAGCGCCAAGGCCAGCGAATCCGCCTGGCCGCTGGCTTGCAGCGCCGCCAGCAAATTGGCCGGATCCAGGGCCAGCGTATTGACCGGCTTGCCGGTCAGCGCCTTCCATTGCGCGGAATACGCCGCCGCCAGCCGTTGCGACAAGGCGTCGCCGCCCACGATCAGCAAGGGATTGGTCCGGCCGTCGTCGCGCATCAGTTGCGCCAGCTGGCGCGCCTCGCCCTCGACGATCAAGGACAGCGAATAGAGTTTGGGATTGGGCGCCACTTCGCGGCCAATCGAATTCAGCGCCAGCGTGGGCACCGTCACCGACGGCGCCAGCTGGGCGATGGAGCCGCGCGACAACGGGCCGATCACCACATTGACGCCCTCCGCCACCGCCTCGCGGTAACGGTCCACCACGTTGTCGCTGGTGGCGTCCACATTGACGAGCTCGGCATTCTGATCCACCTGCGCCGCCGCCTCGATGCCATTGCGCACCACCGCCGCCGCCTCGCCCAGCGCCGAGGATTCGGCCGGCAAAATCACGCCGATGCGCACTTTGCCGCGCGCGGGAGCGGGTTTGGCAACTGGCGCGCTGGCCTGCGGCGCGGCGCTCATCGGCGCGGAACGGGGCGCGGAAGCCGGGGCCGCGCGGGGAGCCTGCGCGGGCTGGGTCAGCGATCGAACCGGCGCGCTGTTGCTCTGGATGATATAGTCTGGGGTTTGCGCCTGTGCCGGCGTCAGCCACGCCAGCGCCGCGCCGATCAACAACAGCGGAGTCAGTCTTTGCATACTTCGTTCGCCCATCTGCTTGATGCCGCCAGGGATAGTTTCTGTAGCGGCACATTATATGTGGTGGCCACGCCCATTGGAAATTTGTCCGACATCAGCGCCCGCGCCCTGGCCGTTTTCGAGGCCGCCGATGTCGTTTGCGCCGAGGATACACGCGTCACCGGCCAGTTGCTATCCGCATACGGCATCCGCGCCAAACGCCTGGTAAGCCTGCGCGAGCACAACGAACGCGCCATGTCCGAACAGGTGGTGCGCTGGCTGGCCGAAGGCCAGATCGTGGCCCAAGTGTCCGATGCCGGCACCCCGGCAGTGTCCGACCCCGGCGCGCGCCTGGTGGAAGCCGTGCGCGCCGCCGGCCACCCGGTGCGCCCCTTGCCCGGCGCCAGCGCCGTCATCGCCGCGCTGTCCGCCAGCGGCTTTACCGCGCCCACCTTTTTGTTTCACGGATTCTTGCCGCCCAAGAGCGGCGAGCGCCGCAAAACGCTGCAGCAATGGCTGTCGGCGCCGCACCTCACCATCTGCTACGAGGCGCCGCACCGCATCGTGGACGCGCTGGAAGACATCGTGGCCGAGCTGGGCGGCGAACGCCGGGTGATGATAGCCCGCGAGCTGACCAAAACCTTTGAAACCTTCCACACCCTGCCGGCGGCGGAGCTGCTGGAGTGGGTGAAGGCCGATTCCAACCAGCAGCGCGGCGAAATCGCGCTGATCCTGGACGCGGCCCCCGCAGTGGAGGCCGACGACGACGCCCCGCCGGCCGAAGCGTTGCGCGTGCTGCAAATCCTGGCCGCCGAACTGCCCACCAAGCAGGCAGCCACGCTGGCGGCCCAGATCAGCGGCGCCAATCGCAAGCAGCTGTATGACCATGCAATAAAAATGAAAAAAGAGTGAGGCCCACCCATTTACAAGCGCCGCGCGCGGCGCTATGATGCTCTCTCTCACAGCAATGTGAAGCCCGGATGGCGAAATTGGTAGACGCAGGGGATTCAAAATCCCCCGCCGCAAGGTGTGTCGGTTCGAGTCCGACTCTGGGCACCAGCGACCTCTCCGAGAGAGTCCGAGAAGTACCAGGAAACCCGCACAGCACAAGGCTTTGCGGGTTTTTTGTTGTCCATTTTGATCCGGACTCGTCCAGCCAGATCCAGCATTTTTGTGTATAGATCCGTGTATAGATGCCAACGCAGGGCTAAAATCTATACACACCCTCCTCAGAGGCCCGCAGCTCAAGGCTGCGCGCCCATCGCCACCAAGAGCGAATCTATACACAGGAATCTATGCACATGGCCCTGACCGACCTTGCCATCCGGCAAGCCAAGCCCCAAGACAAGCCCTACCAACTCGCCGACGGCGAAAGCCTCTATCTCGAAGTGTCGCCATCCGGGGGCAAGCTCTGGCGCTTCCGTTTCCGCTTTCAAGGCAAGGCCGGCATCCTGGCCCTGGGCAAGTACCCTGCTGTCGGCTTGAGCGATGCACGCCAGAAAGCCCACGAGGCGCGAGTACAGCTCGCCCAAGGCATCAATCCCAGCCAGGCCAAGAAAGAAGCCAAGGTTGTCGCCCAGATCGCGGCAACTAACGCTTTCGAACTGGTGGCCCGAGAATGGCATGAGAAGCAGCTCGACCGCTGGACGCCTGATCATGCGCGGCGAGTGATGGACTCGCTGGAGATAGACGCCTTCCCCGACCTGGGCAAGCTACCCGTACCCGATCTGACCGCCCCGCTCATCCTGAACACCATCTTAAAAATCGAAAAACGCGGCGCAGTCGAAACTGCGCAACGGGTTTTGCAGCGCATCAGTGCCATCATCCGCTTTGCCATCCAAACCGGCAGGGCCACGGACAACCCAGCAGTCAACCTTGTAGGGGCGATACGCGCCAAGAAGGTGGAGCATCGCCCGGCGCTGCCACGCGGCGAGCTGCGCGAGTTCTACCGCCGCCTGGCAGCCGAACCTCTCTACATCCCGACACGCATTGCCATGCATCTACTGATGCTGACCTTCGTTCGCCCTGGCGAACTACGCGCCGCGCGCTGGGAAGAGTTTGATGAAGAGCGCGCCGAATGGCGCATCCCGGCCGAGCGCATGAAGATGCGCGAGCCTCACCTTGTACCGCTATCGCGCCAAGCGCTGGAGCTGCTGAAAGAACTGCGACCGCTGACCGGCAAAAGCGCCCTGCTCTTCCCAGCCGTGACAGACCTCAAGAAGCCAATGTCCGAGAACACGCTGGGCTATGCCATGGGCCGCATGGGCTACAAAGGCACTGCGACACCGCACGGCTTCCGCGCTTTGGCTTCGACTGTTCTTAACGAAGAAGGCTTCGATCCAGATATCATAGAGAAGCAGCTCGCACACGCAGAGCGCAACAAAGTACGTGCCGCTTACCATCGCGCTGAATACTTGGAAGATCGCAGGAAAATTATGCAATGGTGGGCTGATTTTCTAACCAAACACAGCTGCTGATAGACCATCTATTCAAAGGAAATAATATGTTTAGTTTTGCGTATAAAGAAGACCTGGAAAAACTTGAACAAAGCACAAAGTCAGAAATAAATCAAATC
The DNA here is from genome assembly GCF_024207115.1 of Chromobacterium sp. IIBBL 290-4. Classification (NCBI taxonomy): domain Bacteria; kingdom Pseudomonadati; phylum Pseudomonadota; class Betaproteobacteria; order Neisseriales; family Chromobacteriaceae; genus Chromobacterium; species Chromobacterium sp. IIBBL 290-4. The sequence continues at coordinate 2,084,066 of NZ_CP100128.1, read as the reverse complement.
AAAGAAATAATAGAAAAAAAAACGACCCACTTACAAGAAGAGATAAATAGGAAAATTACTGACTCTGAGGAAGAAGCAAGAAAATATGCTGAATCTGCAAAATCACACGAAAACAATGCTGCCTCTCTAACCTCAAAAATTGAGGAGCACACAAACAAGATTGAAGAAATACGGAATTCATCCGAGGAAATAAAGAACAAGTTACTTGAAGAACAGAACTATGTAACTGATAGTATCGATGAATTAAAAAAGAAAATTGATAGCACAAATGAGCTATATAGCGAGCTTATCAACTCGCGGAACTTTATTACGGAATCACTCGATAAAATACAATCCGACACAAAAGAGGCTTTGTTGCATAAATAGGCTTCGGCATGCAAAGCCCCTTTCCCCGGACGGATTTATGGCATGCGCACCGTCATCGGCGTCCCGAGCCGCGTGAAGCGGTTCAAGATCGCCGCTCGCACTTGGAGCTCTGCGACTTGACGGTCGAAGTCCCTTGCCATTACCCGCTCGCCCAGCAGCTTGAAACAGCGCATCTTGGTTTCCACCAGGCTGCGGCGATGGTAACCGCTCCATTTCCTCCAGATCGCTCGACCCAGGAGCCGGGTAGCACGCAGTATCTCGTTTCGGACATGGGCGCCCAACCGATTTTCCTTCCACGGCTTGGCATTCTTTCGGGTAGGAATCACCGCCTCGGCTTTTCGCTTGGCAATCGCTTCATGGCAGCCTTTGGTGTCGTAGGCACCATCGCCACTTACTGCAGCAATCCTTTCCCCCGCGGAAATCTGGTCCAGCAACTCCGGCAACATTGGCGCATCGCCCACCGCGTTGTCGGTCACTTCAATCGCCCGGATTTCCAGCGTCTGCGCATCAATGCCCAAATGCACCTTGCGCCACTGACGGCGGTACTCCGCGCCGTGTTTCTTCGTTTTCCATTCGCCTTCACCCAGCATCTTGATGCCGGTGCTGTCGATCAACAGGTGCAGCCCGGTCGTGGTTGGACGGCAAGGAATGGCCACCTGCAAATGCTTTTGCCGCCGGCACACGGTGCTGTAGTCCGGCGTCAGCCAGTCCAGCCCCGCCAGTTTGAGCAGGCTTTGCACCATACCCACGGCCTGTCGGAGCGCAAGATTGAACAGGCATTTGATCGTCAGGCAGAACTGAATGGCGGCATCGCTGAAAGTCGGTGTCCGTCCACGTTTGCCGACTGCAGAGCCATGCCAGCGCATGTCACGGTCCAACCAGATCATCAGCGACCCACGCGCCTTGAGCGCAGCATTGTAGGTCTTCCAGTTGGTGGTCTTGTACTTGGGCGGGGCGGGCTTGCTCATGCCGTCATTCTACCCCGCCTGCTGGGAGGGTGATTTGTGCAACAAAGCCCACAAAAGATATAAATCAATATCTTGAGGAAAGTCAAGAACTACCAGAACAGGTCGATAAAACCAAATCACTAGTAGAACAGAGCCAAAAATATTTAGAAAATATAAATGAACTTTTGAATCATGCAATCAAGAAAAAATCTGAAATAGATGACCTCCACCGAAAGATATATGGCACAGACATCACCAAAGAAGATGGAAGTTCCGAACATACTGATGGACTAAAAGACCAATTAGAAATTAGTTATAAAAGAGTATCTGAGGGCATCAAGAATCTTGACGAATCCCTTGCCAGTGCAACAGCTCAACAACTGGCCAAATATGAGGAACAACAATCAAACCAAAAGATTGAATTCGAAAATCTCATAAAAACATCAAACGACACAATAAAATCAACACAAGAGCAACTCAAAGCACTTATGCCTGGAGCAATGGCAGCTGGATTAAGTGCAGCATATGAAAGCAAAAAAGAAGAAGAAACAAAAACATTAAATAGATTCGAAGAAAGTTTTAAGAAATCGATAATGGGACTAGTAGCCATATCGACTATTCCATTCGCCGTAGACATATATTTACTAGGCTGGAAGGGCCATGAATTGATTAATGTTATCAAAGACACCCCAAGCCTAATTATCTCTATACTACCAATTTACTTTCCAGTTCTATGGTTAGCATACTCATCCAACAAGAAAATCAACCTATCAAAGCGATTAATCGAAGAATACACACATAAATCTGTTCTCGGGAAAACGTTCTCTGGCCTATCAAATCAAATCGAAAGTTTGCCTCACGAAGGAAAAATAAAAGAAGATCTCAGAACAAAGCTATTATTTAGCGTTCTTCAGGTCAGTGCAGAAAACCCAGGCAAACTAATAACTGACTATCAAAAATCAGACCACCCGCTCATGGAGGCTCTTGAGAAAAGTGCAAAACTTTCCGACGCAGTTGATGCACTTGGCAAGATCCCTGGCTTTAATGCACTTGCAAAGAAAATAAGTGAAAAAGGAGAAGAACTCCTAAGCAACCAGACAAAAAAAGTAGAGGAAGGACTCAAAATCAATGAGGACCTTGAAGAAAAGGAAATCATCGATAATAACGATTCAGGCACTGAAAAGGTCAAATAAGTCTTTTACCCCCAGCGCGCGCTATCGAAGCCCCGCCTCACCCCCGCGCTTCATGTGCCGCTAATCATGCACCTGCATGAGCCCGCGCCAGGCCCGCACCGTATGGCCTGGCGCGCTGTTTTCTCCCTGCCAAAATTCATGCGTTTTCATGCACTCTATGCATGCAGCCGCGCTTTTCGCTGACTGACGTTTCCGCCCTTCTCCATATCTTCCCGCTTAAATCTGCCGCCGAGTATGTCCGATGGCGTCCATATCAGTCCGATACGGTCCAGTGATTCACATTTTCCGCTGTCTATTTGGCTTTCCCCTCCTCTCGTCAATAGCCAAAACTGAGTTTTTCCGGCTTTTCAAGTTTCGTTGTTGTGTGGCGATGCCACACAACAAGCCCGCCAAACTCGATTTGAAATTTCTGAAATACTGCATTCGCTGATCGGCGCATCCGATTGCATCCACAGATATTCAGTCAAAACGATAAGGACAAATCCAATGACCGCCATTGCCCCTTCGCTCACCGCCCAGCCGCTGCGCTTTCTGCGCTTGCCGGAAGTCATTTCCACCTGCGGCTTGTCCCGCTCGTCGGTATACGACGCCATCAAGCGCGGCAGCTTTCCGGCCCCGGTGCCGCTGGGCGGTAAAAGCGTGGCCTGGCTGTCGTCTGAAATCGACGCCTGGATGGTGGATCGCATCGCCGCCCGCCACACCTAAAACCTCAATAAACGCACCCGGACTCAGAACATGCATATCCAGAACCCCAACACCCAAGAAACCGTCGCTTTCGCCGTCGCCGGCCTGACCGAACGCCTGGCCGCCTTCGAGCAAGACCTCTCCGCCTGGCAGATGCTGGCTGACAACGCTGCCCGCCGCGTCCAAACCGCTGAAGCGCTGCGCAACGAAGCCGAGCAGGCGCGCAAGGATTGCCGCCAGGCGATGCGCACGTCCTTGGGCATTCCCACCAAGGCGGTGCGCGAGCTGAAGAGCAAGGAAATGGCCAATCTGGAATTGGCCGAAGAAACGCTGAAGATCGCCGAGGAAGAAAAGATCCAAGCCGAAATGCAGCAGGAGACGTTGTTCGAGCAGCGCGAAGCGCTGGTCGAGGCACGCCACGCGCTGCGCCGCCAGTATTGGGACGCGGTGCTGGACGATCAAATCGCGCAATGGGGGCAACAGCTGCCGGTGCTGGCGCTGCTGCTGGCTGAAGCGCCGAAGGCGTGCATTGAACGGCTGTTCGGCCGCGCCGAGCTGCGCAGAAATCACGAAGAATTCTTTGCCGCGCAGCAGCCGGGCGAGCTGCAACAGGCGCTGCAATCCGCCGCGCAGGCGGAACCGGATGACTTGCTGGCCCTGCTCAATCGGCCGCTGCCGGCGCTGGCCGCCCCGGCCTCGATGGCGCACAACCCGCTGGCCCGTCGGCGCTATCAAGCCGAGCGCGACGCGCAATACCAAGCCCTGATCAACCGTTAAGCGAGACCGCCGCCATGCAAAACACGACCCGCCAAGCCCTGGACCACTTCATCGGCCGTTACTTCAGCCATATGGACGCCCACCAATCCCCAGGGATTTGCCATGCCGCCCCGGAGCCGCAAGCCGCGCAGGCCCGCATTCAGGCGCTGAAAGCCAAGAGCCGGCTGCTGTCCGCCATCAATGTGCTGGGCGTGGCCGAGATCAAAGGCCGCTCGCAAAACTTCGACCTTGCCGGCACCTTGGCCGCCACGGTGGACACCAACCGCCATGCGCGCCAGCCGGCGCAACAGACCTGGCAGCCGGCGCAATACTTCTGCCAGCAGACCAACTTTGATGCCGCCTTTGATTACGCCACGCTGGACGCCTGGATGAACGAGGCGCAAGACCAAGCCTTGTTCGAGGCCCGCGCGCGGCAGACGCTGGACCGGCGGATTCTGCTGGACCGAGTGATGATCGGCTTCCGTGGCCTGATGCGCGCCAAAGACTCTGACCGGGAGCAGCATCCGCAGCTACAGGACGTCAATATCGGCTGGCTGCAGCAGATCCGCGAGCAAGCGCCGAAAGCGTGCCTGGAGCGCGTGCGGGTCGGCGAAGGCCAGCGCTTCCGCAGCCTGCACCGCCTGGTGCGCCATGCCGTCAACAACTTGCTGGCGCCGGCCTGGCGCGATGATCCGCTGCTGGTGGCGCTGGTCGGCGCAGACCTGCTGCCAGACGCAGTATGCGAGCCGAGCGGCCAGGCCGAGCCGTGGGACGATCTGGTGTTCCACAAGCAGCGGCTGGGCGGCCTGCAAGCGGCGACGGCCGCCTTCTTCCCCGGCGACAGCATCCTGATTACCCGACTCGACAACCTGTCGCTGTACTTCAACCAAAACGCTGTGCGCTACCGCTATCAGGAAGAACCGTCCATCAACAGCGTGCTGTTCTACCACTCCAGCGCCGACGCCTATGTGATCGAGAACCTGGCCGCCTGCGCGCTGATTGAAGACGTGGAAATCGTGGACTGAGGAGACAGAGATGGCCTTTCCCTGCCCGCTATGCGGCGCGATGTCGCGGGTGCGCACCAGCCGCATGCTGTCCGCCACCGCCAAGGAGATTTACTACAACTGCAGGGCTTTGTTGCATAAATAGGCTTCGGCATGCAAAGCCCCTTTCCCCGGACGGATTTATGGCATGCGCACCGTCATCGGCGTCCCGAGCCGCGTGAAGCGGTTCAAGATCGCCGCTCGCACTTGGAGCTCTGCGACTTGACGGTCGAAGTCCCTTGCCATTACCCGCTCGCCCAGCAGCTTGAAACAGCGCATCTTGGTTTCCACCAGGCTGCGGCGATGGTAACCGCTCCATTTCCTCCAGATCGCTCGACCCAGGAGCCGGGTAGCACGCAGTATCTCGTTTCGGACATGGGCGCCCAACCGATTTTCCTTCCACGGCTTGGCATTCTTTCGGGTAGGAATCACCGCCTCGGCTTTTCGCTTGGCAATCGCTTCATGGCAGCCTTTGGTGTCGTAGGCACCATCGCCACTTACTGCAGCAATCCTTTCCCCCGCGGAAATCTGGTCCAGCAACTCCGGCAACATTGGCGCATCGCCCACCGCGTTGTCGGTCACTTCAATCGCCCGGATTTCCAGCGTCTGCGCATCAATGCCCAAATGCACCTTGCGCCACTGACGGCGGTACTCCGCGCCGTGTTTCTTCGTTTTCCATTCGCCTTCACCCAGCATCTTGATGCCGGTGCTGTCGATCAACAGGTGCAGCCCGGTCGTGGTTGGACGGCAAGGAATGGCCACCTGCAAATGCTTTTGCCGCCGGCACACGGTGCTGTAGTCCGGCGTCAGCCAGTCCAGCCCCGCCAGTTTGAGCAGGCTTTGCACCATACCCACGGCCTGTCGGAGCGCAAGATTGAACAGGCATTTGATCGTCAGGCAGAACTGAATGGCGGCATCGCTGAAAGTCGGTGTCCGTCCACGTTTGCCGACTGCAGAGCCATGCCAGCGCATGTCACGGTCCAACCAGATCATCAGCGACCCACGCGCCTTGAGCGCAGCATTGTAGGTCTTCCAGTTGGTGGTCTTGTACTTGGGCGGGGCGGGCTTGCTCATGCCGTCATTCTACCCCGCCTGCTGGGAGGGTGATTTGTGCAACAAAGCCCTCCCTGAGCTCAAACGCAAACAAGACATACCCCGTGAAGACCCAATGAGGGAGCAGCGGCTTGCGAGCCTCCTCGGCCTGATCTCCGCGTCTGGACAATTTATCCACAGCTTTCGCCGCAGCGCTTTTTTATCCACATCACGGCTCACTCACACCCAAGGCGGTGGATAACCACTCGCGCACAACGGCATGGGCGCTGCTGGCCGGGTCGATAAAGGCCATATGGTCGGAATCCGACAGCTCCCGCAGCGTGATGGCATCGCCCGCGGCGCGGGCGGCAGCCGCGTAAGCGCGCGACATATCGATGGGCACAGCCTGGTCGTCGATGGCGTGGACCACAAGCTGCGGAATGCGCAGAGGTAAACAGTGCAGAGGCGAGGCGGCGGCGTAACGTTTCGGCTGCGCATCCGGCGTAGCGCCCAGCAGTTCCTGCGCCGAGCACCGGCCCAGGCCCAACTGGTAAGCGGCGTGCAGATCGCTGACCGGCGCCTCTCCCGCCACCGCCCGGACACGGATGCCGTTCAGCTCCTGCGCGGCAGCCCACAGAGCCAGCTGCCCGCCGGCCGAATGCCCCACCAGCGCGATACGGTCCAGGTCCAGCGCGATGCCCTTGCCAGCCAGGCTAGACAGGTATTCGATGCCGCGCAGCACATCGTCGCCGGTATTCGGCCAGCCGCCGGTCGGCGCGCCGATGCGGCGATAGCCCAGATTCCATACCGCGAAACCGCGGGCGACCAAGTCCTGCGCGACGGCATGCATCTGCTCGCGGCCATAAGGCATGCGCCAAAAACCGCCATGCAGCAAGCAAACCACGGCGGGATGCGGCTGGGCGGGAAGGTAAAGATCGCCCGCCTGCGCTGCATCCGGTCCATAGGATGCGGTGAGACAAGGTTGAGCAATATCGCGTGTAGCGGCGGCGTGTTCCATAGCGGTGGGCTTTCTTAAACGACGGCGCTGGCAGCAAAGGGTGCAGCGCCAAACATGCCATTGTAATTGCAACGCGTGGCAAATGCTTTGCCGTTTCCGCATGTCAGCGCTGAACCCTGTCGGCTCGCTCCGCCCCGCTCGCAGCCCCACCCTATCGCCTAGTTTTCCCGATACCACGCCGACAGAAAGGCAGGGCATGAACGCATTCATCAGAGCCGCTGATACTCCGCTGCACATCGCCACGGCCCGCCATGCGCCGGCGCCTCTGCGCTGCGCGCCGTTGCGCTCCACGCTGCCCGCTGCGCTGCGAGACCGCGTCCGCACGATCTGCCGCCTGGAAAACTGGCGCGATGCAGACCGCGACAGCTGGCTGGCGATGCTAGGCCGGCAATTGAACGATGACGGCGTGGCCACAGCGGACTTGATCGCGGCGCTGGACGCCCATCTTTATACCCATCATCCGGAACATGCCCACGCCGACGATGTGGAGGCGTTTGAAGAGCGGGCGGCGATTTTGGAATACGACGCCGGCCTGCCGCGCGCCCAGGCCGAGCGGCTAGCGGCTAAACATAACGACTGCGCCAGCTGCCGCCATTGGCGCGGAGAAGCCACGCTGCCGGACGCGCGGCAACGGGCCGCCATGCTGGTAGGCCTCGCGCCCGCGAAACTGGGCAACGCCACCGTGGGCATCTGTCTGAAACGCTATCGGCCATGGCGGATGTCCAATATCGCCGGCGAGGCTGCGTATCTGCGCTGGCACTTCATCGGAGAGTGCGCGCACGCCGTACAAACCGAGACAAAACGTAACCAAAACAGGGATTTAATTTCTCCGCGCGCTGCCGATATTAAGGACAGGAAGTTCCGATAGTCTTGCCACGGAGATCAACATAGCGGCAAACCTGAACGCGCATCGCACACAGAATGCTTGTCAGCCGCCGCCATCCGCCCCCGCTCAGCCCCACCCGACCGCGTCCACAGGCCAGGAACCCTGTCGCCGGTCAAACTGAGCGGACGCCCGGACGGCGACGGCCAGCCGGCGCCAAGCCGGCCTCGCAACAGCGGGCCATCCACCAAGAGATGGCCCTTGTTATTTCTGCATGCCAGCGTGGTTTTACCCGTGGTTTACCGTTTTTGCCGGCACTTGCCGCCGCAGAGCGGTCTATTTCTGTTTCGCCATCAGGAATAGAACCATGCTGGAAAACTACTTCCCCATCCTGCTGTTCATCGTCGTTGGCCTCTTGGTAGGCGTGCTGCCCATGCTGGCCGGCCGCTTCCTAGGCCCCGACCGGCCGGACCCGGCAAAGCTGTCTCCCTACGAATGCGGCTTCGAAGCATTTGAAGACGCGCGGATGCGCTTTGACGTGCGTTATTACCTGGTGGCCATCCTGTTCATCCTGTTCGATCTGGAAGTGGCCTTCATGATCCCGTGGGCGGTCACGCTGAAAGACGAGCTAGGTCTGTTCGGCCTGGGCGCGATGGCGGTGTTCCTGGGCTTTCTGACCATAGGCTTCATCTACGAGTGGAAAAAGGGCGCGCTGAAGTGGGAATAAACCCCGCCCGCGTCGAATAGCAAAAGCCTCCGGTCTCTCGACCAGAGGCTTTTTTCACGGCAATGCGTTACATCAGATTGCCGCCCAGGATCACCATGGCGAAGCCCAGATAGATCAGCACGCCGACGAAGTCGCAAATGCTGGTCAGCATCGGCGAGGACAGGGTGGCCGGATCGGCGCCGAACTTCTTGGCCACGAAGGGCAGGATGGCGCCGATGACAGAGCCGGTCAGCGTGCAGGCGAACATGGACACGCCCACCACCAGCAGGATGTCGCCGCCCGGGGACTTGGTGAAGTGAGCCATCACCACCTCGGCTACCGCCACTACGACGGCCAGCATGCAGGCGATCACGATTTCCTTTTTCAGCACCAGGAACACATCTTTGATGCGGACCTTAAGGTCTTGCAGCGCGATGGAGCGGATCACCAGCGTGGCCACCTGGCTGGCGGAGTTGCCGCCCATGTCGACGATGGCCGGCAGGAAGGCTGCCAAAATGATGGCTTTGTCCAACAGTTCCGCTTGGCCAGCGATGATGCTGCTGGTCAGTATGCCGAAGGCGGTCAGGATGAGCAGCCACATGGCGCGCACCCGGAAGATGCGCCAAATGCTGTCGCGCTTTATGTCCAGATCGTTGCCGTCGATAGCGTGGTTGCCGCCGAAATCGGCGATATCGTCAGCCACTTCCTTCACGTAGTCGGCATTCACCCAGCGCATGCCTTGGGCGTCGGTCATGAAAATCTTGGTTGCTTGAGTCATCTTGCATTCCTTTGCTAATTAGCAGTGGATGCCCGGAAATTTGCGCGAGCATCCAATCTTGAAATTAAATTTTTAATGCCTAATAGATAATTTTGGCGTTTCGCAGGCAACACTCGGCCAATCGCCATTCCAGTCTTTAAAATCAAAGCGATATGGAATGCGATACAAACGAAACGCTGCTGAAAAGCAGACACCCGGATTATTGGACTTGATGGAAATCTTGAAACTGACCGCCCCATTGGCGCCGTCGCGCGATAGCAGGCGCACGCGCTCCTGCCGCTAGAAAGAACCACTGTCCAGCTGCGATAGACGCAAGGGTTCCTCCGCGCTGCGACGGACAAATCCAAAATAGGGATAGACAGACGAGACTAGGCCGCGCCCGTTTTCCGAGTCATGCCGACGGGACCGCGCCCCGCAGCGACCAAGGTCAGCGGGACGAGAATACCGGCCGGCACGGTCGAGGTTCTGGTTCTTCAGACATCGAAATCTCCGTGTGGCGGATAAAGGGAATCACCGGGCAGGCAGACGCAATGGCCGCGCGCCGGGGCTTCGGTTCGATTGGAACAGGCGGATGCGATGCGGCGGGCCCAGGGCCGGCCGACAATGCCTCGAAAGGCGGATGGGAGGAGAGCGTTGGCCGTCAGGCCGATGCGCCACACCCTGGCTTGGCAGGATGCGGCAGCGGAAGAATCAGACTGCGCGAATCCTGCAAAGCGACGCGTCGATATAGGATCGACTACATCCGTCGTTGTTCACGTTGAACCTTTGCATGATTGATAACGCTGAGGACTATATCCGCCCAGCCATTTCAAAGCAAACTTTGTGACGGAGGTTTTACATTTTTCCGCCGACACCCTCTATAAAACCCATAAAAGCGCGGAATTTTTTAAATTTAGCCATTTGGAATTAATATTTTCATTCCTGAGGCTTTCCCGCGCTTGCCGCTCAGCCCTGGATAAAGCCCGCGCGCAAGCACGGGCAACCTGCCCCTCCTGGAGCCGACAGCCGCTGGGAAGATATTATGCATAACAAAATCACATATTAAATGTCATAAGGATTATCATAACCCCCAATCCCAATCGCCTGCGAATGCATGGCCATCAGGAATAGGAGAATTCGTGAGAGCCGCCCTGCGCCCCATTCCGTTTCGCTGTCTTTGTGCATGCTCCCTCTGCTGCCTGCTTTCGGCCCTGAGCCATGCCAACGTTCCCGATAACAACCTCCGCTCCGCCGATGTTTTCATCAAGGCCCAATCGGCGTTTGCGCAGCAGCATGCGCTGGCGCCGCGCGCGCAACTGCGCTACCGGGTGTTGGCCCAAGGGCAGCTCACGCTGACGCAAACCATCGGCGGCGCCAAAAACCGCGTGCCATTGGATGAGCGCTCCAGCTTCTCCTGGCCGGCGCCGGTCGCCGGCCAATCGCTGCAAGCCGCGACGAAATCGGGGCAAGCGGCCTTGTGGCGCCCGGACATCCGCAGCCCCGATCTTCCCGACGGCGCGCGCAGGCTGGGCGATTTGCGGCTGGAATGCGTGGTGGATGCGCAAAGCGGACTCAATCCCGCCAGCGAGAACAGCCACTGCCAGCCCGGCGCGCGCAAACCAGACTGTCTGAACGAAATGGAAAGCTGCCTGCGCGAAGCCTCGCTGCGGCTGAAAAAGCAGGTGGAACAACTGGGCCAGCTGGAGATCGAGCCCAGCCCCTATCAAAACCGGCCGCCGCACTATCTGTTCGTGGCCGATCAGCCGCTGTTTTCCATCACCTTGCGCCATGGCGACAAGCACTTGCTGCTGCCGGCGGTGTGGCAATACGGCAGCGCCATCACCACCAGCCCTTTCGCCAGCTGGCCGTACCCGCGCGAGTATCTGTATTCGCTGCCGCTGGAGTCGGCCGATTGGCCTGACGATACCCTGGTGCTGTTCGAACCGCTGGAGAAGCCATGAATCGCCTCCTCCTCGCCCTGGCCTGCGCATCCGCCGCGCTGTCCGGCTGCGCCGTGATCGGCAACAACGCTTTGCAGGAGGCGGATAGCCAGGAGGTCCGCCAGTTGCTGCGGCAATCGCAAGCCGCCCAGGCCAGGCTGCAGGCGCGGCTGGGACGGCCGGACGACAAGATCCGCTTCGGCGACGGCCGCCAGCTCTGGGTGTATCGCAGCGATAAATATCAGCCCAAATGGCAGAACTTCACTAATGTTTCGCTGCTGTTCCGCGCGCAAAGCCATCAAAGCAAAGAGCTGGTGGTATTGTTCGACGCTCGCGGCAACGCCCAACAGTGGCGGCTGCAGGATGAAAGCCGCGAGGAGAACACCGGGCTGATGCCGCTGCCCAAATTGGATGGGAAAGGCTGAATTGACAAGGTCATGCTGCGGATAATTGTGTAACATTCAGTTTTTGCATCCGCCTCTTCGCGCATGATCGTCCGCCACACGCCCTCCTGGTTCCGCCTGCTGTTTGTCTGGCATGGCTCGGTATTGCCGCGCATCTGGCCCAAGCTCGCCATCGTGGCCGCCGTGGCGCTGCTGGCGGCCTCCATCCGCCACTGGTGGCTGCAAAGCCTGCATGATTCGGCGCTGAGCATCCCCACCTTCACGCTGCTGGGCGTGTCCTTGGCCATCTTTCTGGGTTTCCGCAACTCGGTGAGCTATGACCGCTTCTGGGAAGCGCGCAAGCTGTGGGGCAATCTGCTGATCACCAGCCGCTCGCTGACGCGGCAAACCCTGGCCGCGCGCGGCGACGACGCAGACGGCCGCCGCTTCATCGCCGCCCTTTGCGCTTTCGCCTATGCGCTCAAAGCGCAGCTGCGCGGGCTGGACGCCGAGGAGCATCTGCGCCGCCTGCTGCCGCCGGATGCGCTGGACAAAATCCTGGCCGGCCGTTTCCGCCCGGCGCTGATCCTGGCCTGGCTGGGCGCGGAAATCCAGCGCTGGCAGCGCGAAGGCCGGATCAGCGAGCTGCAATGGCACGCGCTGGACCGCAACCTCAACACCCTGTCGGAAATATTGGGCGGCTGCGAACGCATCGCCACCACGCCCATCCCCTTCACCTATCGGGTGCTGCTCAACCGCACCGTCAGCATCTATTGCCTGCTGCTGCCCGCCGGGCTGGTCAGCAGCATAGGCTGGCTGACGCCGCCGATCGCGGTGTTCATCGCCTACACCTATTTCGCGCTGGAAGAAGTGGCCGAGGAGCTGGAGGAGCCGTTCGGCACCGAAGGCAACGATCTGCCGCTGGCCACCTTGTGCCACACCATAGAAAGCTCGCTGCGCGAAATGCAGGGGCTGCCGCTGGATATTCCCGCGCCGCCCAAGCAGGGCATCTACCTCTACTGAGGGCAGGCGGGCTGCGCCAGTTCGTTCTGGCAATGACAATGGCTTTTCCATAGAATAAGGCTCCACCCACTGCCCGAGCCGCCCATGCCGCTGTCCCGTTTTCTGCTGCAGTTCATCCGCCGCAACTGGCGCGCCTATCTGCTGTCCGCGCTGATGCTGGCCTCGGTGGCGGTGCTGACCGTCTCCATTCCCCGCCAGGTGGGACATATCGTCGATGATCTGGTGGCGCATCGGCTGCCGCTGGACACCTTGCTGACCGAACTCACCAAACTGGCCGCCATGGGCCTTGCCATTTATTTTCTGCGCGTGGGCTGGCGGCTGCAGCTGTTCGCGGTGTCCTACTATCTTGGCACCGAGCTGCGCTCGCGGCTCTACCGCCAATTGACGCGCCAGGGGCCGGACTTCTTCCAACGCCAGCGCACCGGCGACTTGATGGCGCTGGCCACCAATGACATCGACTCGGTGGAAATGGCGGCCGGCGAGGCGATGCTGGCCGGCTTCGACGGCGCGCTGACCCTAGTGCTGGTGCTGGCCATGATGACGCTGGGGGTGGACTGGCGTCTGGCACTGGCGGCGCTGCTGCCCTTCCCCTTGATGGCCCTGGGCTTCTCCCGCATCGCCAAATACATCCACCAGCAATGGGACGAGGCGCTGAAGCGCTTCGGCCAGCTCAACAACCATGTGCAGGAAACGCTCAGCGGCGTGCGCACGCTGCGCGCGCTGGGTCTAGAGGCGCGCAATACCGCCGAACTGGCGCGGCTGGCCGAGGCGGCCGCCCACAGCAGCTTCGAAGCCCAACGCGGCGAGGCGGCGTTCGAACCGGTGGTGGGCTTTACCCTGGTGCTGGCCACCACCATCACGCTGGCGCTGGGCGGCTATCTGGTCTGGCACGGCCAGCTGACCATAGGCGCTCTCACCAGCTTCAGCATGTATCTGGTGCAGCTGATCTGGCCGATGTTCGCCGCCGGCTGGGTGCTGTCGCTATTGCAGCGCGGCTCCGCCGCCTGGTTGCGGCTGCAACCGGTGCTGGACGCCGAGCCGGACGTGGCCGACCAAGGCCGCATCGCCCAGCTGCGGCCCAATCTGTTGCAAATCGATGGCGTCAGCCATCGCTACGCGCCGGAAGCGTCTCCCGCGCTGCAGCAGTTGTCAGTGTCGCTGCCTGCCGGCCACACGCTGGGCGTGGTCGGGCCCACCGGCAGCGGCAAGTCCACGCTGCTCAAGCTGCTGATGCGCCACCACCCCCTGCAACAGGGCGACATCCGCTGGGATGGCCAACCCATAGACCATTACACCCTGGCAGCGCTGCGCGGGGCCATCAGCTGGGTGCCGCAGGAGCCCTTCCTGTTTTCCGCCAGCGTGGCGGAAAACATCGCCCTAGCCAAACCGGAGGCCAGCCAGGCCGACATCGAGCGCGTGGCGCGGCTGGCGGCGGTGCACGACGATATCCTGCGGCTGCCGCAAGGCTACGACACCCCGGTGGGCGAAAAAGGCGTGGCCCTGTCCGGCGGCCAGCGCCAGCGCCTGGCCATCGCCCGCGCGCTGCTGGCCGACGCGCCGCTGCTGCTGCTGGACGATGCGCTGTCGGCGGTGGACACCCTTACCGAAACCCAGATTCTGCGGCATCTGCGCGAAGCCCGGCGCGGCCGCAGCGTGATCATCGTCAGCCACCGCCTGTCCGCCGTGGCCGACGCCGACCACATCATCGCGCTGCATCACGGCCATATCGCCGAGCAAGGCGCGCACGAGCAACTGCTGCAACGCAATGGCTGGTATGCCAGCCAATGGCGCTATCAACAACTGGAGGCCAGCCTCGATGAAATCTGACGCCAGCCGTCTCCCGCGCCGCCAGGCGATACAGCTTCTGATCGACGCCGCCCGGCCCGACCGCCGCCACCTGTGGCGCGGCGGCGTCTGGCTGCTGCTGGCCGCCTTGCTGGAAGCGGCCGCGCCGCTGCTGGGCAAGGTGTTTATCGACAGCTATCTGCTGCCGCACCGGCTGGACTGGCCGGCCATCGTCGGCCTGCTGGCCGCCACGCTGCTGCTGGGCTTCTCCGCCGCGGCGCTGCGCTATCTGCAGCTGATCCGCATGGCCGGCGTGGCGATGCGGGCGGTGCGCCGCTTGCGGGAAAAGGTCTACGGCCATGTGATCCGGCTGCCGATGGCCTTTTTCGACCAGGCCATCACCGGCCAACTGGTCAGCCGCGTCACCAACGACACCGAATCGGTCAAAGCGCTGTATGTGCAGGCGCTGTTTGTGATCCTCAACAACAGCATCATCGTGCTGGGCGCGCTGGCGGCCATGGCCTGGCTGGACTGGCGGCTGATGCTGGTGGCGCTGCTGCTGTTTCCAGCCACCTTCGCCATCATCTGGCTCTATCAGCGGCTGAGCGCGCCGTCGGTGGCGCGCGCCCGCGCGCTGCGCAGCGACATCAACGCGCAAATGGCGGAATCGATAGCGGGCATCACCGTGCTGCAGGCCAGCAATGCCGAGCCGCGCTTCATCGAGCGCTTCGACGGCGTCAACCAGCGCTACTACCAGGCGCGGCTGGGCGAATTGCGCGCCAACGCCTGGCTGCTGCGCCCGGCGCTGGACCTGCTGAATGTGCTGCTGCTGATCGCGGTGGTCTACAGCTATGGCGCGCGCGAGCTGGGCGGCGTGGAGATCGGCGTGCTGTACGCCTTTGTCGGCTATATCGGCCGGGTGGTGGAGCCGCTGATCCAGATCACGCTGCAATTCGGCCAGCTGCAGCAGGCGGTGGTGGCCGCCGGCCGCGTCAGCCATCTATTGTCCGAAACCGCCGCGCCGCGCGCGGCCGACGCCGGCCGCATCCATGCCGGCGCGGTCAGTTTCCACCAGCTGAATTTCGGCTATCAGCCGGAGCACCCTGTGCTGCATGATTTTTCGCTGGAGGTGCCGGCCGGCGGCTTCATCGGCATCGTCGGCCACACCGGCAGCGGCAAGTCCACGCTGCTGTCTCTGCTGCTGCGCTTTTACCGCGCCCAGCAGGGCGAGATTCTGATCGATGGCCAGCCGCTGGAATCGATAGGCGATGACGCCTTCCGCTCCGGCGTGGGCCTGGTGCCGCAAGACCCCTTCCTGCTGGCCGCCAGCGCCCGCGAAAACATCGACATGGGCCGCGGCCTGCCGCAGGAGAGGATTGAAGAAGCCGCCCGCGCCGCCGGCGTGCACGAGCTGATTCTGTCGCTGGAAAACGGCTACGACAGCGATATGGGCGAAAGCGGCGCGCGCTTGTCCAGCGGCCAGAAGCAGTTGATCGCCATCGCCCGCGCGCTGGCCGGCCAGCCGCGCATCCTGCTGCTGGACGAAGCCACCTCGCACATCGACAGCGAAACCGAGCAGCTGGTGCAGCAGGCGCTGGCCAAGCTGGCGGGCAAGATCACCTTGATCTCCATCGCCCATCGCCTGTCCACCATCCGCGACGCCGACCGCATCATCGTGCTCAGCCACGGCAAGCTGGCCGAGTCCGGCAACCACGACGAGCTGATGCGCCATGGCGGCATCTACCACAAGCTCTATCTGCTGCAGCAATTGCAGACCGAGGAGGAGGAAGAGGCGTGAGCATGAGCGAGCTGCGCGCCGCCATCCGCGCCGAGGTGGCCGCCCTCGCCCCTCTGGATGCGCTGGAAGAAGAGCATCAGCAAGCCACGCTGGCGTGGATAGACAGCGGCGCCGAGCTATGGCGCAGAATCAAGCCGGCCACGCCCGCCGTCCACCTGGCGACCTACTTCGCGCTCATCGATGCGGAAGGTATATTGCTGGTGGACCATAAAAACGCCGGCTTATGGCTGCCCACCGGCGGCCATGTCGATCCCGGCGAACACCCGCGCGAGGCGGTGGCGCGCGAACTGTTCGAAGAGCTGGGCGTCCGCCATCTGCCCGCGCCCACCCTGCTCACCCGCACGCAGGTCGATGCCCATGCCGCCAGCCATCTGGATGTGACGCTGTGGTATGCGCTGCCGGTTGCGCGGAGCTTGCCCTTGCACTATGACCAGGCAGAATTCCATGAAGCCCGCTGGTTCGACTTCGACCAACTGCCTTTTGCCGACAGCGACCCGCATCTGGGGCGCTTTGCCGCCAAGTTGGATAAAATAAGGGCTTGAACCGGGCCGCGGGTCCGCTCAAACGCAAACAGGGCCATCCGCCCTTTTAACCACCCTCCGGGAGTCAGCATGCCCCGCCTGATTTTCCTCGCCAGCTTCTGCAGCCTGCTGCTGACGTCGCTTCCCAGCCTGGCCGACGACGGCAAAGACCTGGATCTGTCCATCAGCACCGAGCTGATGACGCGGCAAACTGCCTATGGCAATTCATCGCGGCTGCAGCCCAGCGTGGACATGCAGTACCGCACCCGCTTCGGCGCCTTGTACATCCAGGACGGCGAAGGCGGCTGGGCGCTGCCCGCCCCCGGCGGCTGGGTATCGCTGGGCGTGGCCTCGGAACCGGCTTGGAGCCTGGGCGGCGGCGTATCGCAAAGCCTGGGCATCGCCCGCTACGGCTTTGACCTGCCGCGCGACGGCAGCCTGTCCTTCGGCTACGCCAGCCGCATCGGCGACAGCCATCCCGGCCAATTGCTGGTGGCCAGCCTGGAAGCGCCGCTGGGCGACTGGAAGGGGCAGAAATTCTCGGTGCTGGGCTGGGGCAGCCTGGCCAACCAGAAACGGCGCCTGGGCCTGAGCCATAGCGACGACGGCCCCGGCTGGCAGTTGGAGCAAAGCAATCTGATGCTGGTGATGTCCCACCCCCTGGCCCAGCACTGGACGCTGGATGTGGGCGCCGGCAGCCGTTGGGCGGCGGAAAACACCGGCAGCCATAGCGCCGGCTGGCAAACGCTGCTGGGCTTCACCTGGAAGCTGTGATGCGCTTCGATTCCTTGCCCGCCGAAGACTGCCTGATAGACAGCCACTGCCATCTGGACGCGCCGGAGCTGGCGGCCGATGTGGACGGCGTAGTCGCGAGAGCGCAGGCGGCCGGAGTCGGCCAGCTGCTGGTGCCGGCCGTGATGGCGGACAACTTCGACGCCGTTCTGGCCATGCGCGAGCGCTACGGCTGCTGGATCGCCCTCGGCCTGCATCCCATTTATCTGGATAGGCATCTGGACGAGCATCTGGCCCTGCTCGACGCCGCGCTGGCGGCGCACGCGCCGGTCGCCGTCGGCGAAATCGGCCTGGATTTCTATCTGCCGGAACTGGACCCGGCGCGGCAGGAAAAACTGCTGGTCGAACAACTGAAGCTGGCGCGCAAGCACAGCCTGCCGGTGGTGCTGCATGTGCGCCGCTCGGTGGACCGGGTGCTCAAGCATCTGCGCGAGCAAAAAGTGGAATGCGGCATCGCCCATGCCTTCAACGGCAGCGAACAGCAGGCCCAGGCCTTCATCCGCCAGGGCTTCAAGCTGGGATTCGGCGGCGCCATGACCTATAGCGGCTCGCGCCGCATCCGCGCCTTGGCCGCCACGCTGCCGCTGGACAGCCTGGCATTGGAAACCGACGCGCCGGACATCCGCCCCGAATACGCGCAAGACCGGCCCAATGAACCCAGCCAGCTGGCCCGCTTCATTGACACATTGGCCGAACTGCGCGGCGCAGACGCAGCCTCCTTGCGGCGCGCCCTGCATCGCAACACCCTCGCCGCGCTGGCTTTGGCCTGAACCGCGCGCGTCAAGCCCCCCGCCGCGGCGCGGGCGCTGGGGCCAACAACAGGATCAGGTGCGGAAACGCTGCAGACAGCCATCCAGCTGATTGGACAAGCCATTCAGCTCCGCCGCCAGCCCGCTGGCCTCGCCGGCCGCCTCGGTCGTCTGGCTGTTCATCTGGGCGATCTGCTCGACATTGCGCGCCACTTCCTGGCTGGCGTGGCTTTGCTCCTTGATGGCGTTGGAAATATCGGCGATGCGGTCCACCGACTTTTCCGCCAGCTCGCGGATCTGCTGCAAAGCCTCGGCCACGCTGGACGCGCTGACCACGCCGGTTTCGATGCGGCTATTGGCCTGCTGCATGCTCTGGAAGGCACGCTGGGTATCCGCCTGCACGCCATCGATGTGGCCCGTGATTTCCGTGGTCGCCTGGCTGGTCCGTTCGGCCAGCTTGCGCACCTCGTCGGCCACCACCGCGAAGCCGCGGCCCATTTCGCCGGCCCGCGCCGCTTCAATCGCCGCATTCAGCGCCAATAGATTGGTCTGGTCGGCGATGTCGTGAATCACCCGCACGATGTCGCCGATGTCGGCGGAGCGCTGATTCAGGCCATCCATCACCGTCGCGGTTTCGGTGATGCTGTTGGCCACTTGGCGGATTTCGCCGGCTGCGCGCTGCGCCAGATCGCTGCCCGCCGTCGCCTGCTCCATGGTCAAGCGCGCTTGCCGCTCCACATCCAGGGTGCTGTCCGCCACCAGATTGATGCTGACCGACATCTGCTCGATCGCCGCCGCGCCGCTGGAGGCGGCTTCCGACTGATGCGCCGATGCCGATGAGACGTGCTCGCTGACCGAGCTGAGCTGCCGGGCCGCCTGCGCCAGGCTGGCGGAATGGCTTTGCGACTCGACGACGACGGTGCGCACGCTGTCCACCAGTTTGGCCAGCGAGCCGGCCACATTGCCCAGTTCATTCTGGCCGAAGTCCGGCAGCTGCAGCCGCAGATTGCGCTGCTCAGCCAGCTCCTGGCTGGCATCCCGCATCTGCAGCAAAGGCTGGCGGATGGAGGCGATGATGAACCAGGCGATGGCCACCCCGGCCGCCAGCGCGATGGCGATTTCCACCATCAGCTGCGAGCGCACGCTGGAGGCGGTGGCGTCGATCTGATCATCCAGCTGGCCCACCGCATCTGCCGCGCTTTTGCCCAATTGCTCCGTCACGCCTTCCATCTGGTGGATATTATCCTTGTACTTCTCCAGTTCCTTGTTGGCGTCGGCGGTGGCGGTGATCTGCTTGCTTTCTATCATGGCCGACACTTTGCCTACGCCATCGGCGTAGCCGCCCAGCAAGGTAGCGAGCTGATTCAGCCGCTGCGTCGACTCATCGTTAAGCGGATGGCTGCCGGCCTGCTGGATCGCCTTCTGCGCGCTGGCCTGGGCGGTTTTCCACTTGCCTATGTATTCGCCGCGTTTGGCGTCATTGGCGATATTGATGAAGTAATCCTTCTCGAAACGCCGCAGATTGCCCATGTCGCGCTGCAATTCGACGATGTCGGTATAAAACGCCAGATCATGCGAGCTGACGTCCTCCACCCGCTTCGAGATTTTGCCCAGGCCCAGCTGAGTCAACAGGCCAGTCATGATCAGCGCCGCCAATAGCAGCGCGAAGCCAAGAGTGATCCTGGCCGCGATAGACAAATTACGCATTGTGCTTCCCCACACCCGATAGAGATGAACCTGGCCGAACTGTTTCCGGTCCATTTTTTAGAGCGCCGATTCTAAAGCAGCGAAATGACATGCGGCCAGACTCGGCATGCTCAAGCGCTAAATTAACGACTGGGTAGTATCCAAAAGACCAAAAAAAATCCGGCAGCATGAGCCGCCGGATATTTTTCTTGATCTGATGCACTTCAAGCGCGTTGCTTGAAGCTCCTGGCAAATCCCAATACGCAGATGAAGAATAGTGTACTAATCAGAACTTCACACCATGCAATGCGCTGCGATAGTCCGCTATCGGCCCAGCCGCGCATCACGCCCTCGGTGAAGAAGCCCAGGATGAACATGCTGGACCATTGATAGGTATACAAGCGGCCGGCCAGAATGCCGCGCAAGGGCAGCAATAGCAGCAAGGCCTTGAAGGCCAGGAAAGACCCGCCGGCGCGCAGCGGCGCCAGCCACAGCTCCCAGGCCAGCGTCAGGGCGATCAGGGCAATCAGCGCGGCGGACGCGCCGTGGCGGAATGCGTCGCGGTTCATGGCGCGGACTCGGCTTCCTGGCGGCGCGCCTTACGCTCCATGGCCGCCGCCACCAGCACGCCCACCTCGTACAACAGCCACAAGGGCACGGCCAGCATGGTTTGCGACAGCACGTCAGGCGGCGTGACGATGGCGGCGACAATGAAGGCGCCGACAATCACATAGGGCCGCGCTTCGCGCAGCTTGGCCACCGTCACCACGCCCATCCGCGTCAGCACCACCACGATCACCGGCACTTCAAAGGTGGTGCCGAAGGCCATGAACATGCCCAACACGAAGGACAGGTATTTATCGATGTCCGTCATCATGCTGACGCCGGAAGGCGTCACCGCCGACATGAAATGGAACACCACCGGAAACACCAGGAAATAGGCGAAGGCCATGCCGGTGATAAACAGCACTAGGCTGGCCAGCACCAGCGGCAGCACCAGTTTCTTTTCATGGCTGTACAGGCCCGGCGCGACGAAAGCCCAGATCTGGTACAGCGTATTGGGCAGCGCGATCAGGAAGGCCGCCAGCATGGTGAGCTTCATCGGCACGAAGAAGGTGGAAGTCACCTCGGTGGCGATCATGCTGCCGCCGTGCGGCAAGGCGTCCAGCAGCGGCTTGGCCAGCAGATGGTAGATGTCGGACGACCAATGAAACAGGCCGAGGAAAACCACGGCGATGCCCAGGAGGGCGCGCACCAGCCGGGTGCGCAGCTCGATCAGGTGCGCGAGCAGCGGTTGTTCGTTCATTCGCGGGCTTGAGAGGCGGTAGGTTGAGGAGCGGCGGGCGGATGCGGCGGCAGTTCGTCGAACAGATCCAGCTGGTTTTCATCGCGGACCGGCGCGGCCTGCTCCGCCTGCACGGGCGGGAAAATCGACAGATGCGCTTCGACTTCCTGCGCCGGCGCCGGCTCCGGAGCCGGCGCGGCATCGCCGCCATGGATGGTGCGCTCGGCTTCGTGGAAAGGCTCGGCGGCCTGTCCGGCCAGCGCGCGGGCCTCTTCGGCGTGCTGGTCGAAGCTTTGCTTGACCTGCTGCACTTCCGATTCCAGCTGGTTGCGGAAGCCTTGCGCCGCTTCGTGCAAATCCTGGCGGATGGATTCCAGGCCCTGCAGATTGGCCTGCTGCTGGATATCGGCCTTGACGGTGGAAACGAAACGCTGCGCGCGCGCCACCAGCGCGCCGACGGTGCGGGCCACGGCGGGCAGGCGCTCCGGCCCCAGCACCACCAGGGCCACCACGCCGATCAGGACGAACTCGCCGAAACTGATGTCAAGCACGACGCGTCACCCGTCCTTACTTCTTGTCGGCTTCGCCGTCGATGACGCGGCCGGCTTCCTTAGCCGGCGGCTGGCCGTCCTTGGCGCCTTCGTTCATGCCTTCCTTGAAGCCCTTGACCGCATTGCCCAAGTCTTTGCCTATATTGGGCAGCTTCTTGGTGCCGAATACCAGAACCACGATCAGCAATACGATCAGCCAGTGCCAGATGCTGAAAGAACCCATTTCACTTTCCTTTTATTTCAGAAACGGGCGGCGCCGCGCGCCGCCCAGGCGCGCTCAGCCCTTGTGGCCGAACACGTGCACATGCAGGTGGAACACTTCCTGGCCGCCGCCGCGGCCGGTGTTGATGCCGGTCTTGAAACCGGCTTCCAGGCCTTGCTCCTTGGCGAGCTTGGGCGCCAGAGTCAGGATCTTGCCCAGCACCGCTTCGTGCTCCGGGCCGCAATGGGCCAGCGAGTCCACGTGCTGCTTGGGAATGATCATGAAATGCACCGGCGCGATCGGACGGATGTCGTGGAAGGCCAGCACATCGTCGTCTTCGTAAACCTTGTTGGCGGGAATCTGGCCCGCCACGATCTTGCAGAACAGGCAATCGCTCATGGTTGTGAGTCTCTAAATCAAGAGGTTTTGCGCGAGGCTTTCTCGTCCAGCCCGGAAATGCCTTCGCGGCGATGCAGCTCCATCACCACGTCTTCCGGACGCAGGCCATGATATGCCAACAGCACCATGGAATGGAACCACAGGTCGGCCACTTCGCGCACCAGGTGCAGCTTGTCCTTGTCCTTGGACGCCATCAGCGTCTCGGCCGCCTCTTCCGCCACCTTTTTCAGGATGGCGTCCTCGCCCTTGTGGAACAGCGAGGCGACATAGGACGATTGCGGCGCGGCCTCGCGCCGGGCTTCCAGCGTATCGGCGATGCTTTTCAACACATCCGGGGTCATCATCATTTTCCTTTAACGCCTGTCCAGCAGGCGAATATACGGCCCGCGCATGGCAATACGATAACAAGGCCACGCGCAACCGCCCGCCATTGTACCCTGTCCGGCCGCCTTGGCGTTGACCGGCGGCAACTCAGGCCGGGTAGATCTGGTTCGGGTCTTTCAGCACCGGGTCCACCGTGACCCAGCCGCCCTGTTCGAAACGGCGGTAGAAACAGCTCTCCCGTCCGGTATGACAGGCAATGCCGCCATTTTGTTCGATCTGCATCACGATGACGTCGCCGTCGCAGTCAAGGCGCAACTCCTTCACCGTTTGCAGATGGCCGGACTCTTCGCCCTTCTTCCACAGTTTCTGCCGCGAGCGGCTGAAATAGTGGGCGACGCCGGTCTCGGCGGTCAGGCCCAGGCTTTCGCGGTTCATCCAGGCCACCATCAGCACCCGCCCGCTGGCGGCATCCTGGGCGATGGCGGTCACCAGGCCCTTGTCGTCCCATTTCACTTCGTCCAGCCAGGACGCGCTCGCACTGCTCACTTGCATTCTCCCAGGCGCCGCAGCCGCAATTGCTGCACGCCGACTTCTTGATTGGCCGGCCGCAAGCGGACCACGCTGCCCGCGGACCATTCGCGCGGCTGCAGCTGCTGCCAGAAAAACACCGCGTCCATCTTGGCGCCGTCGCCGATGCGGCAGCTGATGCGGGTGATGCCAGGCGCCTCCACCGCGCCCGCCATGGCGCATTCCGTGCCGGCTTGCTTCAGCGGCAGGCCTATCACTTTCGCCGCCATCTCGGTGACTGGCAGCGGATCTTTCTCGCAAAACATCGAACCGGCCGACTGCATGTCGCCGCCGGTCACATCCAGACGCCACAAACCCGGCTCCAGCTTGAGCGGACTGGCGGCGATGGCCAGCTGGGCGCTCAAGGCGCAGCACAGGGCGGAGGCGGCTCTCACAGCCTCACCTCGATGCCGGCGGCGCGCATCGCCTGCTTGGCCTGATCCACCGTGTATTCGCCGAAGTGGAAGATGCTGGCGGCCAGCACCGCGTCGGCGTGGCCCTCTTTGACGCCGTCCACCAGATGCTGCAGATTGCCGACGCCGCCGGAGGCGATCACCGGGATATTGACCGCGTCAGACACGGCGCGTGTCAGCGGCAGGTTGAAGCCGGCCTTGGTGCCGTCGCGGTCCATGCTGGTGAGCAGGATCTCGCCGGCGCCCAGCTGCTGCATCTTTCGCGCCCACTCGACGGCATCCAGGCCGGTGCGGTTGCGGCCGCCGTGGGTGAAGATTTCCCAGCGGTCGTTTTCCGGCGTCACCGCCTTGGCGTCCAGCGCCACGACGATGCACTGGTTGCCGAAATGCTCGGACGCCTCGCGCACGAATTCAGGATGGGTCACCGCGGCGGTATTGATGCTGACCTTGTCCGCGCCGGCGTTGAGCAAGCGGCGGATGTCGGCGATGCTGCGCACGCCGCCGCCCACCGTCAGCGGGATGAAGACTTGGTCCGCCACCGCCTCGATCACGTGCAGGATGATGTCGCGCTGGTCAACGCTTGCGGTGATGTCCAGGAAGGTCAGTTCGTCTGCGCCCTGCTCGTTGTAGCGGCGGGCGATTTCCACCGGGTCGCCCGCATCGCGCAGGCCCAGGAAGTTGACGCCCTTGACCACGCGGCCGGCGGTCACGTCCAGACAGGGAATGATGCGTTTGGCAAGCATGTGTGTTTCCAAAAAACTCGAATGCGCCAAGCGGCGGAACCCGTCCGCCGCTTGGCGCCGTCAGCTGGGTTAACCAGCCAGTTCGTCCGCCAGCGTTTGCGCGGCGGCGAAATCGATGCTGCCTTCGTAGATGGCGCGGCCGGTGACGGCGCCCTCCACGCCCTCGCTCTCCACCGCGCACAAGGCGCGGATGTCGTCGAGGTTGGTCAGGCCGCCGGAGGCGATCACCGGAATGGTCAACGCCTGGGCCAGCTTGACGGTGGCTTCGATGTTGACGCCGGTCATCATGCCGTCGCGGCCGATGTCGGTGTAGATCACCGAGTTGACGCCGTAGTCCTCGAAGCGCTTGGCCAGATCGATCACATTATGGTTGGTGATCTTGGCCCAGCCGTCGATCGCCACCATGCCGTCCTTGGCGTCCAGGCCGACGATGACCTGGCCGGGGAAGGCGTCGCAGGCGTCGTGCAAAAAGCCCGGCGTCTTGACGGCGGCGGTGCCGATGATGACGTAGGACAAGCCCATGTCGAGGTAGGCCTCGATGGTGTCCAGGTCGCGGATGCCGCCGCCCAGTTGCACCGGCATGTCTTTCCCGACTTCGCCGAGAATGTCGCGGATCACCGACAGGTTCTTGGGTTTGCCGGCGAAAGCGCCGTTCAGGTCAACCAGATGCAGGCGTCTCGCGCCTTGGTCGCGCCAATGGGCGGCAACTTTGACCGGGTCGTCGGAGAAGATGGTGGCGTCGTCCATCGCGCCCTGTCTCAGGCGTACGCATTGACCGTCTTTCAGGTCTATCGCGGGTATCAGCAGCATGGTGCTTGGTAAAGTGGTGAGTTAAACATTGCCGTCCCAGGCCAGGAAGTTCTTCATCATCTGAAGTCCGGCGTGGTGGCTCTTTTCAGTGTGAAACTGCGTGGCGAATATATTGCCACGCCCGACGATACAGGCAAAACGCTCTGGATAGTCGCTTTCCGCAAGCGTCAGCGCCGCGTCGGACGGCGCGAAATGGTAGCTGTGCACGAAATAGAAACGCTCGCCGTCGGCGATGCCGGCGAACAGGGGATGGGATTTGGCCTGGTAGACCTGGTTCCAGCCCATATGCGGCACCTTGAGGCGTTCCTCTGCGGCGACGAGGTTGTCGGCGAAGCGCACGACCTTGCCCGGAAACAGGCCCAGGCCGGCGGTATCGCCCTCCTCGCTATGTTGGAACAATAGTTGCGCGCCGACGCAGATTCCAAAAAACGGTTTGCTCTGCGTAGTTTCACGGACCGCGTCGGCCAGGCCGTGGCGGTTCAGCTCGCGCATGCAATCCGGCATCGCGCCCTGGCCGGGGAAGACCACCTTGTCGGCCTTCACCACCGCTTCCGGATCGCGGGTGAGGAAAATATCGGCGCCGTTTTCGTTGACGGCCTGCAGGGACTTCAGCACCGAGTGCAGATTGCCCATGCCGTAGTCGATGACTGCGACTTTCATCTTGCTACAAGCTCATGTTCGGGGTGTGGCAGAACTCCAGCGCGATGCCGCCGGAATCCTGGAAAAAGACGGCGTAGTAGCCGTCGCTGTAATGCGGATACTCGGCCGGCGCGTCGGTGACGCGCGCGCCGATCTCCAGCAGCAGCGCATGCAGCGCGTCGACCGCCTGCCGGCTGGGCGCGTTGAAAGCCAGGTGCTGCAGGCCGACGCCATGGCGGATGAAGCCCGCGCCGTCCACCTGGCTCTGCTGCAGATAGATTTCATAGTTGCCGGCGGCAAAGGCGGTCGGCCCTGCCGCGCGCCAGCCCATCGCCGGCATCGCGGCATCGTAGAAGGCCTTCGCCGCCGCCAGATCCGGCACCGACAGGCACAGGTGGTTGAGTCCGGCGATGCCGGGATCGACCCGGCTCATGCGCTCAGCGTCCCTTTGGTGGACGGCATGATGCCGGCCATCCGCTCGTCGTGCTCACAGGCCATGCGCAGCGCGCGGCCGAAAGCCTTGAAGATGGTTTCGGCCTGGTGATGGCTGTTATGGCCGCGCAGATTGTCGATATGCAGCGTCGTCATGCTGTGGTTGACGAAGCCGTGGAAAAATTCGGAGAACAAATCCACGTCGAACTGGCCGATGCTGGCGCGGGTGTAATCAACGTTGTAAACCAGGCCGGGGCGGCCGGACAGATCGATCACCACCCGGCTCAAGGCCTCATCCAGCGGCACATAGGCGTGGCCATAGCGGCGGATGCCCTTCTTGTCGCCTATGGCCTTGGCGAAGGCCTGGCCCAGCGTGATGCCGATGTCTTCCACCGTGTGGTGGGCGTCGATGTGCAGGTCGCCCACCGCCTTGACGTCCAGGTCGATCAAGCCGTGGCGCGCGATCTGGTCCATCATGTGGTCGAGGAAGGGCACGCCGGTTTCAAAGCGGCCGACGCCGGCGCCGTCCAGGTTCAGGCTGACGGTGATCTGGGTTTCCAGCGTGTTGCGGGTGACAGTTGCGGTTCTCATTGCGGCTTCAAGCGAAAAAACGTTGGATGGCGGACAGCAGCGCGGCGTTTTCGTCCGGGCTGCCCACGGTCAGGCGCAGGCAGTTTGCCAGCAGCGGATGGCTGCCGTGCAGCTGCTTGATCAGGATGCCGGACGCCTTCAGGTGCTGATACAACGCCGGCGCGTCCGGCGCGCGGACGGTGAGAAAATTGGCTTCGGACGGAAACACCGTCAAGGCCGGCACCGCCGCCAAGGCATCGAACAAGCGGCCGCGTTCGGCGCGCAACTCGGCTGCCTGGCGATTGAACACCTCCAGATGCTTCAGCGCGAACTTCGCGGCGGCGAGGGTCAGCACATTGACGTTGTACGGCGGCCGCACCTTGTTCAACTGCTCTATCCAGGCCGGACTGGCCGCGGCGTAACCGAGGCGGATGCCGGCCAGGCCCAGCTTGGACAGCGTGCGCATCACCAACAGATTGTCCAACTCGCCGGACAGATCCATGAAGCTGTCGGAGGCGAAGCTCTGGTAGGCCTCGTCCACCACTACCAACCCCGGCGCGGCGCGGCAGATGGCCATCACCTCGTCGCGGGCGTAGCGCGGACCGGTAGGATTATTGGGGTAGGACACGAACACCACCGCCGGCTGTTCGCGCTCGATGGCGGCGAGCGTAGCCGACAGATCCAGCGTGAAGTCCTCGCGCAGCGGCACGGCTACATACTGCAGGCCGGAGAACAGCGCGTTCATCTTGTACATCACGAAGGACGGCTCCAACGCCAGCAGCTTGGCGCCGGGGCGCGCCAGCGCCTGGGTGACCAGGGTGATCAGCTCGTCCGAGCCATTGCCGAGCACGATGTCCGCCGCGGCCGGAATGGCGAAAGCGGCGCGCAAATCATCCTTCAAACCGCCGCCGTTGGCGTCCGGATAACGGTTCAGGGCCACCTGGGCCAGCTCTCCCGCCAGCTCATGCTGCAGATCGATAGGCAGCGGCCACGGGTTTTCCATCGCGTCCAGCTTGATGAAGCCCTGGGCATCGGCGACGTGATAAGCGCCGATGGCGGCGACTTCGGGGCGGATCAATTGTTCTGTCGTCAGTTTCATCGCGATTTACTGTGCCTTGCGGCGGCTAGCGGAGCGCGGCTCGCGCGCTCCAAGATCTACGGACGGGACATGCTCATCCTACATCGTTCCCCGATAAGGGGCTACTCAAGCCAACTGGCCTTGTTTTCTATCCGGGCGGGCAGCCGCACGCGATAGCGTTGCAAGGCGCTTCGGCTGAACAAAAACTGGCCTTGCGAAGGCACCAGCGGAAATATGCCGGCCAATGCCTGGCCTTTGAACAGCACCGCTTCGGCCATCTTGGCTGCTTCCTCGCCCTGCTCGCGGCCGGTCAGCACCAGCCCGCCTGCGGCTTTATCCCGCCCGACGGCGAAGTCCCAAAAGGCGAATAAGGGCAGCTTGGCGTTTTGCGCAGTCCAGCGCACCACATCTTCGCCATCGACCACCCTTCCCTTATCGTCTCGCAGGGTAAAATACAAACCGACCCAGATCACCTGATAATGGCCAGGCGCAGCCAGCACCTGTTTTTTCCAATCGGCGAAACTGCCCAGCATCGCCATATCCACGTCGATATCGCCTACCCGGATGCTGTCATGGCCAAGAAAGGTTTCGTCGCGGATCACCGCCGAAGTTAAATCGGTATCGAACAAAGCCAAGGCCCGGCGCGTGCCGGGCACGGCATGCCCCAGTTCAAACAGATTGCGCAGCAGCAAGGGCCGCTCCAATACGCCGCTGACATTGCCCGGCATGCCGCCGGGAAAATAATTGCGCGGATTATTGTTGATGCCGAGAAAAATCACCGGCAGGCCGGAGGGCGCCAGCGCCGTCCCCACCATTTTCAACGCGGCATCGTCGCCGACGATGACAAGGTCAGGATGAAAAGCGCGCACTCGCTCTAAAGCGGTTTGCGCCCGTTTCTCGACTTGATCGGCCGGCAACCGTTTGCTGTCCAGATTGTAAAAAGCCAACTGACAGCGGGAAGACAGCCGCGCGGACAAGGCCCGCAAGTAATCCCGCTCCCATTGGTATTCCGGATGATAACTGCTGACGACAAAGACTCGCTTCGCCTCTGCCATCACCCCGCCAGACCATAATAACAAGGCAAGAAATACCGCCATCGCGCTTCGCCAGAATGCCATATCAGCGTCCACTTCAGGAGTGCGGTCAATGCTTCCAGCCTAGGCGATGGCGCGGCGGATTTCAGTCATCCAGCCGCAGTTCGGCGGCGCGGGCGTGGGCGGTCAGGCCCTCGCCATGCGCCAGCAGGCTGGCGATGCGGCCCAGCTTCTGCGCGCCGGCATGCGATACGCGGATCAGGCTGCTGCGCTTCTGGAAGTCATACACGCCCAGCGGACTGGCGAAACGGGCGGTGCGGCTGGTGGGCAGCACGTGATTAGGGCCGGCGCAGTAGTCGCCCAGGCTTTCCGAAGTGAAGCGGCCCATGAAGATGGCGCCGGCGTGGCGCAGCTGCGGCAGCAGCGCGTCCGGATCCGCCACCGACAGCTCCAAGTGCTCGGGCGCGATGTAGTTGCTGATCTCACAGGCCTCGGCCAGATCGGCCACCTGGATCAGCGCGCCGCGATTGGCGAGGCTCTGCTCGATGATGGCGCGGCGCGGCATGGCCGGCATCAGTTTGGCGATGCTGGCTTCCACTTGCGCGATGTAGTCCGCCGACGGGCACAGCAGGATGGCCTGGGCGATCTCGTCGTGCTCGGCCTGGCTGAACAAGTCCATCGCCACCCAGTCTGGATCGGTTGCGCCGTCGCAGATCACTAGGATCTCGGACGGACCGGCCACCATGTCTATGCCCACCACGCCGAACACGCGGCGCTTGGCGGCGGCGACGTAGGCATTGCCCGGACCGGTGATCTTGTCCACCTGCGGCACGGTTGCGGTGCCGTAGGCCAGCGCGGCCACCGCCTGGGCGCCGCCGACGGTGAACACCTTGTCGACGCCGGCGATATAAGCCGCGGCCAATACCAGATCATTGCGTTCGCCGCCCGGCGTCGGCACCACCATGATGATTTCGCCGACGCCTGCCACCTTGGCCGGCAGCGCGTTCATCAGCACCGAGCTCGGATAGGCCGCCTTGCCGCCCGGCACGTAGATGCCGACGCGATCCAGCGGCGTCACTTGCTGGCCCAGCAGGGTGCCGTCTTCGTCTTCATAGCTCCAGCTGTGCGCCAGCTGCTTTTCATGGTAGCGGCGCACGCGCTCGGCGGCGGCGGACAACGCGTCGCGCACATCGCCCGGCAGGCGCTGCCAGGCCGCTTCCAGCTGCTCGCGCGACAGCGTCAGGTCGGCCATGGAGGCCGCCTGCATGCGGTCGAAACGGTTGGTGTACTCCACCAGCGCCGCGTCGCCGCGATGATGGACATCGGCGCAGATGGCCGCCACGGCGGCGTCGACTGCGGGGTCCTGCGCGGTTTCAAAAGCCAGCAGCGCTTTCAGGCGCGCGGCGAAGTCGGGCTGGGAGGAGGACAGTTTCAACATAATGATTCTCTGATACTAGAACTATGGGCAACGCCGGCCAGCCGCTTTGGTTGACCGGCGAGGCGGGATCAGGCCGGCACGGCGCCCGAGAAAGCGTCCAGCACCGGCTGGATCGCGTCGTATTTCAGCTTCAGCGCGGCCTGATTGACCACCAGGCGCGAGCTGATGTCGATGATGTGCTCCACCGCCACCAGCTTGTTGGCCCGCAAGGTGCCGCCGGTGGACACCAGGTCGACGATGGCGTCGGCCAGGCCAACCAGCGGCGCCAGTTCCATTGAGCCGTACAGCTTGATGATGTCGACGTGCACGCCCTTCTTGGCGAAGTGCTCGCGGGCGATCTGCGGGTATTTGGTGGCGATTTTCAGACGCGCACCCTGGCGCACCGCGGCGTCGTAATCGTAGCCTTCCTGCACCGCCACCATCATATTGCACTTGGCGATGTTCAGGTCCAGCGGCTGGTACAGTCCCGCGCCGCCATGCTCGATCAGCACATCGCGCCCGGCGATGCCCAGATCGGCCGCGCCGTATTGCACATAGGTGGGCACGTCGGAGGCGCGCACGATCACCAGCTGCACATCGGGATGGTTGGTGCCGATGATCAGCTTGCGCGACGATTCCGGTTTTTCCGCGGGGATGATGCCGGCGGCAGCCAGCAGCGGCATGGTTTCTTCAAAAATGCGGCCCTTGGACAGGGCGATAGTCAGCTTCATGTCGTTCTACTGCTAAAAGGTGAAATCTATAAAAACCGGGATATTAGCCCAGCAAGGCGCGACGTTCGCGCTCGAGGTAGCCGACGTAGCGCTGGATCAGCGTTTCCATCTGCGGACTCAGGTGGAGGTAGGAGCAACCGATGCGCATCGCCTCATTGCCGTTGCGCATGCGCGCGGTCAGCCTATGCCGCACCTCCAAGCCCAGATTGAGCACGCCGAAAGGCTTGAGCTCCAGCGTGCATTTCAAATACTGCTGGCCGATATCGAAGCCCTGCGTCGCCACGCCCGGCAGCCACAAGCTCATGCCGCCCAGGCTGATGTCGAACAGCGCCAGATCGATCGCTCGCTGGCCGTAATCGGCGATATGGCAGAAAATCGGCGCGCCCAACGGGGTCTGGATGCGGAAAAACTCGCGCCGCTGCAACTTGATCACCTGCTCGGGCAGCTTGCCGAGAAAAGCGGGCCTGCCGTCCTTCATGACGCGGCTGACCTGGCCGGTGACGAATTGGGTTTTCACCCCTTCCGGCGAGCAGACGAAGACATTGCGCTCACTCTGCAGCACCTGGCTGTTGGTTTCTTCGTCCGCGCCCCAGTCAAACGTGAACAAACCGGTCTGATAATCGACATCCAGCAGCCGGGTCAGAATGAAATTCTTACCCTTGTTGGCGAAAACCGTCACCATATGGCCGTTCTTGGCGATGGCGGCCAAATGCTGGGCGATCTCGGCGACCGAGGTCAAAGTGAACTTGGCGAGGTCAAGCGACGGCGGAGCCCCCGCCGCGCTGCCCATTGTGCTGTCGTTGCTCACGATAATGCGGCTTTCTTGTATCCGGTGGGTGTGGATATGCCCAGTTTAGCGCAACAGCTGCCTAATATCATAAGCAAGGTTGGCGGCCGGCGTGCCATAGGCCTCGAACACCCTCAACTTGCCTTTCTGATCCAGCAAATACGAGCCGGCGCTATGGTCCACGCTATAACCGCCGCCGGGCGTCGGCACCTTCTGCGCAACCACTTTATATTGTTTTTTGACCTGTTCGATCTGTTCCGGCTTGCCGGTCAGGCCGATGAATCGCTTGTCGAAATGCGGAACATAGCCCGCCAGGATTTGCGGCGTATCGCGCTCCGGGTCCACGCTGACGAACAACACCTGCACCTTGTCGCCATCCGCGCCCAGTTGCTTCATCACCGATGAATATTCCAGCATGGTAGTCGGGCACACGTCCGGACAGTGGGTATAGCCAAAGAACAGGGCCACCACCTTGCCTTGGAATTCGTCCAGTTTGCGCGGCTTGCCTTGATGATCGGTCAGCGAGAAATTCCCGCCCATGGAGTCATCGTCTATCGCCGTGCCTTTGAAATCGATCTTCTGCGCGCAGGAGGACAGCATCGCCGCGCACAGCAGCGCAGCCAGGAATTGCAATATCTTCGACATCAGTAAAGAGGTATCCGCCAGTAATGGTCAAACAATAACGCCGCGAACAGCCAAGTCAGATACCAGATCGACCAGACAAAGCAGCGACGCGCCAGGGAGTCAGAATACTGGCGATGCAGGCTGACAGCAAGAAACAGCAATCTGCCGTTCAAAGGCAGCAAGGCGGCAAGATAAAGCCAGCCCGCGGCATTCAAGGCAATAGGCAATAAGGTGATCGCCGCCAGCAACACGCTGTACAACACGATGGACAAGGTGGTGAAACGCTGGCCATGGGTCACCGGCAACATCGGCAATCCCGCCTGCGCGTAGTCTTCGCGCCGATACAAGGCCAGGGCCCAGAAATGCGGCGGCGTCCACGCGTAAATGATCAGGAACAACACCAGCGCCAGCGCGCTGATCTCATCGTTGACCGCCGCCCATCCCAACACTGGCGGCATCGCGCCGCTGGCGCCGCCTATCACGATATTTTGCGGCGTGTTCGGTTTTAGCAGCAGGGTATACACCACCGCATAGCCGACGAAGGTGCCCAGCGTCAGCCAGGCGGTCAGCGCATTGCAGCACGCTGCCAATAAGGCCATGCCCGTCGCGCCCGCGGCCAAGGCCACCGCCAGCGTCGATCCGGCCCCGACCTCTCCGGTAGCCGACGGCCGCCACGCCGTGCGCCTCATCCTGGCATCAACGCCGCGCTCGACCAAACAGTTGACCATCGCCGCCGCGCCAGCCACCAAGGCGATGCCCAGCGTCGCCGGCAGGACGCGGGCCCAGTCCGGCGCGCCGGAGCTGGCCAGGCACATGCCTATCCAGGCGCAGAACACGATCAAGGCCACCACTTTTGGCTTGGCCAGCGGCCACATCGCCAAAGCCTGGCGCCGCCACAACGTCAAGGCTATCGCGCTCATCGCCCTTCTCCCGGCCAACCCAATCGTTCAGCAGGAGGCCGCATCATTCGTCTCCAGACCCGCTGGCCCGCTTGAGCCTCCCGCTCCTTCGCGCGAAGCCTCGAACGCAAAAGCAACGCCGTCGCCAGCAGAAAGGCCGCCCCTGCGTTATGCGCCACCGCTAGCGGCAACGGCAATTGCAGCAACACATTGGCGATGCCCAGGCCAATCTGGGCCAGCCAAGCCGAGCCCAGGCACGCCAAGTGCGGACGCAGCCCGGCCTCCGGCCAGCCTTTCAGCATCACGGCCATGACCAACAGCGATACCAGCAAAGCGCCCAGCCGGTGCAGCCAGTGAATCGTCACCAGGCTGTCGAAACCCAGCAGGCTGCCATCCGCAGCCTGGCCCAACTCTCTGACCACATGAAAGGCCTGATCGAATCTCAAAGACGGCCAAGACTGGCCATTGCAGGCGGGAAAGCCCTGGCAGGCGAGCGCGGCATAGTTGCTCGACACCCAGCCGCCCAGCAGCAATTGAAGGATGAGCGCGGAAATGAGCCACGCGGACAGCATGCGCAAGACAGGCGGACCGGCCACAGGCGCCAATCGCGGAGCGAACATCATCCAGGCCAGAATCTGCAACACCGCCATGCCGCCCAGCAGATGGGAGGTGACGATGGCGGGTTTGAGCAGCAAGGTAACGGTCCACATGCCCAGCGCGCCCTGCAACGCCACGACCGCGATCAGCAAGCTGGCAGGCAGGCGTTGCAGCCGCTCGCGCCAAGCCCGCCAGGCGATCAACAGGATCAGCAAGCCCAAGCTGCCGGCAAGGTAGCGGTGCGACATCTCCTTCCAGGCTTTTCCCAAGCTGACCGGTCCCTCCGGCGAGGCTAACTGAGCCGCCTGAATGCTGTCGACCGCATGGGCGGGAGACAGCCGGCCATAACAGCCCGGCCAATCCGGACAGCCCAGGCCTGCATTGGACAGGCGCACATAAGCGCCGAACGGCACCACGATCATGGCCAGCAGCAAGGCCAGCCAAACCAGTTTTCGCATGGCAAGCGCCCCTGAATCGCTCCGCACACTCGCCGGCACGCCGCCGGCTCAGCCCAACCCGTTGTTTACCTTCAGCACCTTCCCGACTTCATCGATGATGCGGCGCGGATCCGCGCCATCCTGATAGAACATCACTTGATTGCCCAGCGGGTCCACCAGATAGAATCCTTGATTGCCCGCCGGCAACGCATGCTCCGGCGCATGCGCCAAACGATGCGGCACGTCGAGCGACACGGGCCTGGCCGACACCAGCAGCGCCACGCGGGTCAGTTTCTCCGCCGCCTCGCCCTGGGCTTTCTCTATCTGGCTCATGGCGTACCAGCGTTGCTGGCAACGCGCCTGGCAATCCGCCCCCAGCGTAGACGCCAACACCCATTTCCCGCGCGGCCATTCCGGCCGATTGGCGGCGGCGAACGGTTTGGTCGGCAGCAATTGTCCAAAGCTGCCCCCACCGGCCGGAGGCAGCAAAGCATAGGCCAGCCAAGCGGCCAATACCGGCACCAGGCACAACAGCGCCATGGCTAGCAACACCGCTCTGCCGCGATTAATGGATTTCATGCCGCCTCCTCCACAACAGCCAGCTCAAGCCGCTCAGGCACACGCCCAGCAACAGCCACTGGATAGCGTAAGCGTAATGGCGATCCGGCATGAACTCCGGCACCACCGGCCAATGGACCAGCGGATCGTGCGATGTCTCCAACACCACCAGCCCCTGGAACCAATGTCCCGGATAACGTCGTTTCAGCGCGGCCTCGTCCACGTCATCCACCGGTCCTTCAAAGCCTTTCGTCGCGCCGGACAACAGAAAGTGATGCGGCATCGGCATCCTGTAGCCTTGCAGCTGAAGTTGATCCGGTCTAAATGCGGGCGCCGGCACACCGTCCACCAGCCATCCCAGGTCGACCAATACCAGCGATTGATCGGCGCCCTGCCGCCAGGGTTGCAGGATGCGCCGACCGCTCTGGCCGGCCAGAAAGCTATTGCGCAACTCAATGATGCGTCCCGCGGGTGCCGCCTGGGTCAAGCGCACCCGCGTGAATTCCGGCGGCGGCTCGACCTCTCGATATACCAGCGGCACAGGCGCGATGCTCATCGCACTGGCCAAAGAGCGCAGCAAGGCCTCCTTGTCTTGCCCCCGCTGCCACTGCCATACTGCCAATAGATAGGGTATGACGCTGATCGCCAGCAGCAGCCCCCATAACAACGACTGCCACCTGCGGCCGCCCTTGCGGTCCTGATCGGAGGATACGGTCATGAAACTCGTCATCCTGTTGTCGCTTGTCTGTATCGTCCTCGCCCTGTTCTGGGGGCTGACCGGCCTGATGAAAGCCGAGCACGGCTCGCAACGGCTGGTGCGCTCCTTGACGCTGCGCGTCGGCCTGTCGATCGGCCTGTTTCTGCTGCTGCTGCTCGGCGCCTTGTTTGGCTGGTGGCGGCCGCATCAGGCCTGAGCCGCCTCATAGCCAGTACACGAAAACGAACAGCAACAGCCACACCACGTCGACGAAGTGCCAGTACCAGCTGGCGGCTTCGAAGGCGAAGTGGTGCTTCACATCGAAATGCCCGCTCAGGCTGCGCAGCCATACCACAAACAGAATGATGGACCCCAATAACACATGCAGGCCGTGAAACCCGGTCAGCATGAAGAAAGTCATGCCATAAGCGCCTGAAGCCAAGGTCAGATGCAAATGGCTGAATGCATGCCCGTATTCATACGCCTGCAATGATAAAAACGTGCAGCCAAGCAAGACCGTGACCAGCAGACCCAGCTTGAACTGATCCCGCTTATCCGCCAGCAGCCCCCAATGCGCCCAGGTGACCGTAGCGCCGGATGTCAGCAGGATCATGGTATTGATCGCCGGCAGCCCCCAGGCCTCCATCGCGCGATACGCCTCGGTGATGCCGGGACCGGTGGCGAGCGGCCATGAGGCTTCGAAATCCGGGTACAGCATCTTGTAGTCCATCGATCCCAGCTCAGGAACCGACACGGTCCGCACCCAGAACAAGGCGCCGAAGAACGCGCCGAAGAACATCACTTCGGAAAAGATGAACCAACCCATCCCCCAGCGGAAAGACATGTCCTCCCATCCCAGATAGGACCCGCCCCGGCTTTCCCGCACCACATCGCCGAACCAGCCGATCAGCATATACACCAAGATAGCCGCGCCCAGCGCCAGCGACAGCTTGCCGAACAGCATGCCGTTGACAGCCAAGGCCGCGCCCAGTCCGATGCAAAACAAGGCCAGCGCGCCCACCATGGGCCAGCGCGACGGCGCCGGCACGAAATAACGATTCTGCTCTTCCATTGTTGCCATATCGTTCTCCCCGCAGGCCTTTTTAACTTGTCACCCAGGACACCAACAACAGCAATGCCGCGATCAGGCAGCCAGCCAGCGCGAAGGCGGTGGCCACCAGCTGCCATGGCTTGATCTTTTGATCCGCTTGCGAGGACTCGCCCCGGCGCACGCCGATGAAGGCTCCCAAGACGGCTCGAACACCCTGAACCCAGTTCATCCCGCCCCTCCCTGCCCCGGCACGTCGAATACCGTGTAAGCCAGCGTGATGCTGCCGATGGAGGACGGCAGATTGCGGTCCACCACGAACACCACCGGGAAGGTGCGCATCTCGCCCGGCCGGAACCGCTGCTGCGTAAAGCAGAAACACTCCAGCTTTTTCACGTACCGCGCCGCCTCGCCCGGCAGGTAGCGCGGCAGGGCCTGGCCCACCACCGTGCGCGAGCTGGCATTGGTGATTTGATACTGCACTTGGACGAAGGTGCCTGGCTTGACCTTGAGATGCGTAGTCAGCGGCCTCACCTCCCAGGGCAAGCCCGCCTGCACCGTCGAGTCGAAAGTCATGCTCACCTCGCCAGCCGCGGCCTGCAGATCGTTTTTGTCCAGCTCGTCCGCCTTCACCACATCGTTGAGCCCGGTCTGCTCGCAGATGATGCGGTACATCGGAATCATCGCCCAGGCAAAACCGAACATCAGCGCGGCGATGACCAACAGCTTGCGCAGCAGGCGTTGATTGCGGCGCATCGGCGGGCGGACACTTTCCATCGCCGCGCGCTCAGTGGTGGTCGTGGTGGGCGGAGCCATGATCCTGGCAGGACAGGATCACCCCGTTCTCCGCCACCTCCACCTTGGGAGGCTGTTCAAAACTGTGATACGGCGCCGGCGTCGGTAGCTCCCATTCCAGCGTATTGGCGCCCTCCCATGGCTTGTGCGGCGCCTTGGCGCCATGGCGCAGCGAATGCAGGATGTTGTAGAGGAAAATCAGCTGCCCCAGCCCGAACATGAAGGCGCCGACGCTGGCGATGCGATTGAAGTCGGTGAATTGCAGCGCGTAGTCGGGAATCCGCCGCGGCATGCCGGCCAAACCCAGGAAGTGCATCGGGAAGAAGGTGACGTTGAACCAGATCATCGACCACCAGAAATGCAGCTTGCCCAGCCCCTCGTGATACATCCGGCCGCTCATCTTGGGAAACCAGTAATAGATGGCCGAAAACAGGCTGAACAGCGCGCCGGCCACCAGCACGTAATGGAAGTGGGCCACGACGTAATAACTGGCATGCAACTGCACATCCACCGCCGCCACGCTCAGCGTGATGCCGGACAAGCCGCCTATGGTGAACAGCAGAATGAAGCCGATGGAAAACAGCATCGGCGTCTCGAAACTCATGGCGCCCTGCCACATGGTGGCGATCCAGTTGAACACTTTGACCCCGGTCGGCACCGCGATCAGCATGGTGGCGTACATGAAGAACAGCTGGGCCGTTGCCGGCATGCCGGTGACGAACATATGGTGCGCCCACACCATGAAGGACAGCACGCCGATGGAGCTGGTGGCGTACACCATGGAGGTGTAGCCGAACAAAGGCTTGCGGGCGAAAGTGGGGATCACCTGGCTGACGATGCCGAAGGCCGGCAGCGCCATGATGTAGACCTCGGGGTGACCGAAGAACCAGAACACGTGCTGGTACAGGATGGGGTCGCCGCCGCCGGCGGCATTGAAGAAGTGAGTGCCGAAATGGCGGTCGGTCAGCACCATGGTGACCACGCCGGCCAGCACCGGCATCACCGCGATGATCAGATAGGCTGTGATCAGGCTCGCCCAGGCGAACATCGGCATTCTCATCAGCGTCATCCCCGGCGCGCGCAAGTTTAGGATGGTGACGATGATGTTGATCGAACCCATGATGGAGCTGATGCCCAGAATGTGGATGGCGAAGATGGTCATGTCCATGCCCATGCCCATCTGAGTGGACAAGGGCGCATACAGCGTCCACCCCGCCGCGGCCGCGCCGCCGGGCACCGCGAACGACATCAGCAGCAACAGCGCGGCCGGCGGCAACAGCCAGAAGCTCCAGTTGTTCATCCGCGCGAATGCCATGTCCGGCGCGCCTATCATCAGCGGCAACATCCAGTTGGCCATGCCGGTGAAAGCCGGCATGATGGCGCCGAACACCATGATCAGGCCATGCAGCGTAGTCAGCTGATTGAACAGCTCGGGCTGGAACAGCCGCAGGCCGGGACTGAACAGCTCGGCGCGAATGCAAAGCGCCAGGACCCCGCCCGACAGAAACATGGTGAAAGAGAACCACAGATACATCGTGCCGATGTCCTTGTGGTTGGTGGCCATCAGCCAGCGCATGATGCCATGCGGCTTGCCGTGAGGGAGGCCGCCGGCGTGAGTGGTTTCCGCGATTGCCATGCTCGACTCCTTATGCCGTCTTGCCGCGAGCAGCCTTGACTTCCTTGGGCTGCACGACCTGGCCGGTATGGTTGCCCCAGCTATTGCGTTCGTAGGTGATCACCGCCGCGATGTCGGTATCGGACAATTGCTTGCCCCAGGCCGCCATCGCCGGATTCTTTTTGCCGCCGAACAGCACGATCTCGATATGCGCGGCCTTGTCGCCGGTGGCGATGGGCGAGCCGTCCA
Source organism: Chromobacterium sp. IIBBL 290-4 (assembly GCF_024207115.1). NCBI lineage: Bacteria > Pseudomonadati > Pseudomonadota > Betaproteobacteria > Neisseriales > Chromobacteriaceae > Chromobacterium > Chromobacterium sp. IIBBL 290-4. The sequence goes on along the minus strand of NZ_CP100128.1, from coordinate 2,044,563 downwards.
GCGCCGGGAAAGTGCCGGGTATGCCCTTGCCGTTGGCCTGATGGCAGGGAATGCAATTCTGGGTGTAGACCTTCTCGCCCCGCGCCTTCAAATCCGCCAATTGCCACACCTTGTTGGGGTCATCGGCGCCGGCCGCCAATTGCTTCATCTTGGCCTCTCGCCACTTGGCGTAGTCCTCCGGCGACTTGGCCTCCACCACGATGGGCATGAAGCCGTGATCCTTGCCGCACAGCTCCGAGCATTGGCCGCGATAAGTACCCGGCTTTTCGATCAGCATCCAGCTGTCGCGCAGGAAGCCGGGAATGGCGTCCTGCTTCACCCCCAGTTGCGGCACCCACCAGGAGTGGATCACGTCATTGGCGGTGAGCAGCAAGCGGATCTTGCGATTGGTCGGCACCACCAGCGGCTCGTCCACTTCCAAAAGATAATTTCCGCTTGGCGGCGCGCGGCCTTCGATCTGGTCGCGCGGCGTGGACAAATGACTGACGAAGCCGAAATTGTCGTCCAGGTAGTCGTAACGCCATTTCCACTGATAGCCGGTCACCTTGATGGTCATGTCCTCGCTGCGGGTGCTTTTCTGCGCCAGCACCGCGCGCGTGGCAGGCAGCGCCATCAGCACCAGGATCAACAGCGGCACCACCGTCCAGATGATTTCCACCGTGATGTTTTCGTGAAACTGCTTGGCCTCGTGTCCGGCCGACTTGCGGTGGCGAAGGATGGAATACAGCATCACCAGAAAGACGGCGAGAAAGATGACGCCGGTAATGACCAGCAGAATGGTGTGCAGATGGTATTCGACGCGAGCCAATGGGGTGACTGGCGTTTGAAGATTGAACTGCGCGGCCGCCACGCTTTGAGTGAGCAGCAGACAGCACAAAAAAATGCGCAAACAAAACATGTTTCCCCCTAGGTCAAGCGACCGAACAATGCGATGCATGCACAGCGACCGGCTTTCCGCCGGCATGCTTTCATCGTAGAAACTAAGCCTGGAAAAACAAGAAGACGTCATGATGCAACGCATCAGAACGGGACATCCGGATAACTACGCAGCCCACGCTTGCAACCGTCGATAAATCGCCTTAACTGAAGAACGGCCGCACTCACTCCTCAGCCTCATCATGCGCGACAACGACTTCACACTCGTCAATCCCTTCTGGCTCAACCGCTTGATTGGTCTGCAGGGCGACTGCCGGGCCAGGCTGGCTGAGGATGTGCTAGATCAGGAGGGACGGGTGTTGCTGAGCGCGGGGGATTCGCCGGATGGCAACTGGCCGGAAAAACTGGGCCAAAACCGCCTGAGGCAGCCCTTGGAGAAGTTATTGCAGGCCCCGGCTTTCGAGCCCAGGCTGGTGCTGCCGCAGCGCAGCCGCCACGTACTGCAGGACTCGCGCTTCCTGCAAGCGCTATTGGGACAGGTGGACGAGTGCAACAACAGCATAGCCATTCTCAAACTCTTGCCCTTGAAAGGCCCGTTGGCGCTATGGCTGGCGGCCATGCGCCACCAAGGCGAGTTGGACCATGCCTTGCGCGTGTGCCTGCTGTCCATCGGCATCGCGCGCCAGCTCAATCTATCCAGCCAGGAACAGCAGCAGATCGCCCTGGCGGCCTTGCTGCATGATATCGGCGAGCTGTATATCGATCCCGCCTTCCTTGCGGCGCCCCATACGCTGCAGCCGGAAGAATGGCGCCACATCGTCAACCATCCCGTGCTGGGTTGCCAGCTGCTGCTGGCGCTCGGCGGCCTGGAGCAGCCGCGGCCGGTGGCGCTGGCCATTCTGCAGCATCATGAGCGGCTGGACGGCAGCGGCTACCCTTTAGGCACACAAGGCGACAAATTGAACACGGGCGGGCAAATCCTGATGCTGGCGGACACCATCTGCCAATTGCTGGGAAGAGAACCGTTCTTCCCGCAACGCATCGACACCGCCTTGAAAATCCTGCCCGGCGAATTCGATTACAACCTGGTCTCGATGTTATGCAAGGTCAACCGGCTCAGCAGCAAAAGCCTGCCGCCGCCAACCATGAGCGTGCCGGACTTGAGCAAACAACTGCAGCAATTGCTGCAGACGATAGGCCGGCTCACCCAGCGCTTCTGGGCGATGAAAGAGCTGGATGCCGGCATGTCGCCCCCAGCCATGCGTTTGCTGGATGACAGCATGGCGCGATTCAACACCATACAGAGGGCCATCACCAGCACCGGGGCCAGCGAGTTGCCGCAAGACCACAAGGACGAAGAGCTCTCCCGCGAATTATGGTGCGTCATAGGCGAAACCCGCTGGCGGCTGCGCAATCTCGCCCGTCAGGTGGCGCTGCACATCGAAAAATTGACGCCCAGGGAGCAGACGCCTTTTCAGTCGCTGGCCAAGGCCTTAATGGAAAATTAAGGCCTCAACGCGGCAAGGACGCCGCGATGCCCGGCAATTCGCGCAAGAAGGCTTCGCGGGCGCGCACGCCGGCAGTGCCGCTTTCCTTGCGGTCATCCTGAATCAAGCGCGCGAACACCAGCTTGCGCCCGTCTTGCTCCGTCCAGCCGACAAACCAGCCGTAAGGATGGGTCAGATCCTGCTCGCCGTTGTCCAGCCTCGGATAGGCCATGCCGGTTTTGCCATGCGCGCTTCCGCCGCCAGGCAAGGCCGAGGTTTCGACGATGGCGCGCGTCAGCCTTTGCGCCTCCTTGGAAACCGGCAACTTATCATTCAGCAGTTTGTTCAGAAAAGCCACTTGCTCCAGCGGCGACACCTTCAGCGACGAACCTATCCAGGCGCGCTCCAAACCGTTGCGCTTGCCGGGATCGCCGGAAAAGTCGGCATTGCCGTAGCCAAAAGAACGCGCATAGTCGCTCAGCTTTTGCTCGCCCAAGCGTTGGGCGATCTGCTGCGAATACCACACCACCGAATATTTCAGCCAACGGGTGGGATCGGTGTTCTGCTTCCAGTTGTCGCCGCCCCAATCGACATAGCCTGGGCGATACGGCCAGCTCGGCTCGTGCTCGCTTTTCAGCACGCCCGCGTCATAGCCCATCGCCGCCAGGGCGATTTTGAAGGTGGAGGCCGGCGTGACGCGAGTGGCGCAGTCGCCCTGCTGCGAAAGCACGCGGCCGCTCTCGCCGTCGGAGATGGCTGTGCATACCACCCTCGCCTGGGAAGGCGCGGCAAGAACGGCCAGCATGGCGCCGGCCGAGAGGAAAAAGAGTTTCATGCGATTTACCTGCAAAGGGACGAAAATTTTAAAACCTCCCGCCTTCAGGCAAATCCATTGCGCGAATGTTCCCCAGGCGTCAAGACTGAAAGGGTATTTCCAGCAGCAAAGGCGCCGGGATATGGCGCCGCAGCGTGTCCAGATTCGCCTCATAAGCCGTCTGTCGCGGCTGCGGGCAATTGGCGATCCAGCCGGCCAGTTGCAGGCCGCAGCTCTGAATGGCGCGCGCCGTCAACAGCGCGTGGTTGATGCAGCCCAGCCGCATGCCCACCACCAGAATCACCGGCAGGGCCAGATCGCGCGCCAGATCTTCCATGAACAGCTTGTCGCTCAAGGGCGCCAGCCAGCCGCCGGCCCCTTCCACCAGCACGATGTCGGCTTGGGCGGCCAGGCGGCGGTAATGCTCGGCGATGCGCGGCAGCTCGATTTCCACTCCCGCCTCCCGCGCGGCGATGTGCGGCGACACCGGCGGCAAGAAGCGGTAAGGATTCATCAAATCGATATCCGTCTGACCGCTGGCGGCAGTCAGACGCGCCACATCATCGTTATGCCAGCGCCCATCAGGCAGGATCTCGCAGCCGGAAGCCACCGGCTTCATCGCCAATACAGACTGGCCCTGCGCCTGATAATGGCGGATCAAGGCGACCGCGGAATGGGTCTTGCCGATTTCGGTATCGGTGCCGGTAATGAAAAATCCCTGACTCATGCGCGCTCCTTAGCAATGGTGCTTTACCCGCCTACAGCGGACTGGAGCCACGTTCTACACCAGCTCGCGCCAATCTTCCAGCACTTCCACAGATCGCGCCGCCGCATCCACCCGTATCCGCGCGCCTATCGGCAGGGTCAATTGCGGCAGGGTATGGCCGCAATCGAAATCGGCCAGGATCGGCAACGATTGGCCATCCAAAATTTCCAACAGAATGTCCGACGGCAAGCGGCCGGTGCCGCAGTCATTGAAGAGCTCGTGCTTGCCCAACAGCACCGCGCCCACCTTGTCGAACACGCCGGCCAGTTTCAGCATGGCGAAGTTCTTTTCCACCGTGGCCGCGTCCTTCAAACCATCCTCCAACAGCAAGATATCGCCCTGCCGCAAGGCCGGGAAATAGGGGCTGGCCAGGAATCCGTACAAAGTATTGAGGTTGCCGCCGATCAAGCGCCCCTCGGCCCTCCCCGGCTGCAAACAGCGCCATTGGTTGGCCTGCATGATTTTGGCGCGATCCTGCTTTTCCCAAGGCAGAAACTCGTCCGTCCAGTGCGTTGGCGTCGGCAAGCGCAACGGATAAGCCGGCGGATCCATGACGATGGCGGCGAAATAGCGCCAGATCTCATCGGCCAGCGGCGGAAACTCGCCCAAGGAAGCCACCAGCGCCGGCCCGTAAAACGTCGGCACGCCGGTCTTGGCGTACAGCGCCAGCAGAATCGCGGTGGTATCGGAATAGCCGACCACGATCTTGGGGTCTTTCCGGAACGCCTCATAATCCAGATAGGGCAGCATGGCATTGCTGTTGGTGCCGCCTATGGTGGACAAGATGCAGCGCACTTCCGGATTGCGCAGCAGCGCGTTTAATTCCTCGGCCCGTTCCCGCGCGCTGCCGGAACGGTAATGATCGTCGCTATCCGTCAAGTTCCCGGGCAGAAAACGCAGACCTTGGCGGCCTAGAAACTCGACCGCGCGTTGATAACGCGCCGGCTGGCGAACGGCGATCGGAAAAGAAGGACTGAAACAGGCGACCAGATCGCCGCGACGCAAAGACTGAACCATGGCCAAACCCCACAGGCAAAAAGAACAGCATGACAAATAAAAGCCAAAAAGTCATGCCAGAATCATTTTTCCTTCACGCCTTCGGAACATCCCATGAATGAAACCGCCGTATTCTCCACCCTTGCCGGCATGGGCATCATGGCCCTGGTGGTGATTGCCGCCCTGCTGCTCGCAGTCGGCATCTTTTATTTCCTGACCCTGCATCAAGCAATGAATGCGGTCAGCGAGAACAACCGCCCTTTTCCCGGCGCGCTGATCTGGCTGGGCTTGATACCTGGCCTGGGTCTGATCTGGTACATGATTTACATCCTGCTGCTCTCCGGCGCGCTGAAGAAAGAGCTGGCGCAAAGACAGCTGGCCGGCGACGGCGGTTTCGGCATCAGCGTGGCGCTGGTGATACTGCAAGCGCTGTGCTTGATTCCCTACGTCAATCTATTGGCCGCCATTCCGGCGCTGGTGCTGTGGATCGTGCATTGGAGCAAAATGTCCGGCTACCGCCGCATGCTGGCCCCATCGGCCCCTGCCTTGGCCGCTCGATAGTCAAACGGCTGAAACGCCAACGCCGACCTTGTGGGTCGGCGTTGTGCTTGCAGCCTTATGGGCATGAAGCGGCATGGGTTCGGCCGGATAGGCCTGCGCAGGATTTCACGCGGGGATGGAGTGAAAGCCTTTGGGCTTGGCCGGATGCTCCGCGGGGCGCAACGACAAGGACGGGATGGAAAACCTTGCCGCCTCCCCTTGGCGCCATCTGGCCGCGCCGGGATACGAAATCGCTTTTATAAAATGGCCTGAGCGTGGACTTTCGCCTCGCTGGCCAGCTTGTTCAGTGCCGACAGATACGCCTTGGCGCTGGCGACGATGATGTCGGTGTCGGCGCCCTGTCCGTTGACGATGCGGCCGTCCCGCGCCAGGCGGACGGTGACTTCGCCTTGTGATTCAGTGCCCTTGGTGATGGCGTTGACCGAGTAAAGCTCCAGCTCCGCGCCGCTATCCGACACGCTCTCTATCGCCTTGAAAGCGGCATCTACCGGGCCGGAGCCGCTGGATTCGGCATGGCGCTCCTGGCCGTTTTCGACGAACACGATGCTGGCCTGCGGCGCTTCGCCGGTTTCGGTGGCGATGCGCAGCGACACAAACTTGTAATGCTCCTGCTCGATCGCCACCATCTCGTCCGACACCAGCGCGTGCAGGTCTTCGTCGAAGATTTCGCGTTTCTTGTCAGCCAGCTCCTTGAAGCGGGCGAAGGCGGCGTTCAGCGCTTCCTCGCTGTCCAACACGATGCCCAGCTCGGCCAGCTTGGTCTTGAAGGCGTTGCGGCCGGACAGCTTGCCCAGCGTCAGCCGGTTGGCGCTCCAGCCCACCGACTCGGCCGACATGATTTCGTAGGTTTCGCGATGCTTGAGCACGCCGTCCTGATGAATGCCGGATTCGTGGGCGAAGGCGTTGGCGCCGACGATGGCCTTGTTCGGCTGCACCGGGTAGCCGGTGACGGTGGACACCAGCTTGGAGGCCGGCACGATCTGGGTGGCGTCGACGCGGCTATCCACCCCGAACACGTCGCGGCGGGTCTTCACCGCCATCACGATTTCTTCCAGGCTGGCGTTGCCGGCGCGCTCTCCCAGGCCGTTGATGGTGCACTCCACCTGGCGCGCGCCGCCCAATACCGCGGCCAGACTATTGGCCACCGCCATGCCCAGATCATTGTGGCAGTGGGCGGACCAGACCACCTTGTCGCCGCCCGGCGTGCGGGCGATCAGCTCGCGGAAGAAGGCCTCGGTCAGCCGCGGCACGGCGTAGCCAACCGTGTCCGGCACGTTCAGCGTGGTGGCGCCGGCCTTGATCACCTCGCCGAAAATGCGTGCCAGAAAATCGATGTCCGAGCGCAACGCGTCTTCGGCGGAGAATTCGACGTCGTCGGTGTACTCGCGGGCGATCTTCACCGCGTTCACCGCCGCCTCCACCACCTCATCCGGGCTCATGCGCAGCTTCTTCTCCATATGGATGGGGCTGGTGGCGATGAAGGTATGGATGCGGCCGCGGGCGGCCGGTTTGATGGCTTCGCCGGCGGCGCACACGTCGCGTTCGTTGGCGCGCGCCAGGCTACAGACGGTGGATTCCTTGATCGTTTCGGCGATGGCATGGATGGCGTCGAAATCGCCCGGACTGGCGGCGGCGAAGCCGGCCTCGATGATGTCCACGCCCAGCCGCTCCAACTGGCGGGCGATGCGGATTTTTTCTTCCTTGGTCATCGAAGCGCCCGGCGACTGCTCGCCATCGCGCAAGGTGGTGTCGAAGATATAGAGGCGGTCGCCCATGTCGATAGTTCTCCCTGCTGTCTGTGCCGGCTCGCCGACCAGATAGTCGTTGAAATCAAAGCGCCTGCCCTGCCCGGCGGCCAGCTGCGCCAGACGGCTCAGTTGCGCCAGCGGCAGGCTGCCGCGTTCCCTCCATTTGTATATCGCTGCGCGGCTCACCGGCTCGTCGGGGAACAAACGGTTCAGTTCGTCGGCCAGATGGCTCGGTCCGCCAAAGTCCGCGACCAGTCGTTCGATATCCACTTGCATCAATGTGCTCCTGCAGCATGTTTTGAAGCAGACTACTCAAACATGAGACACAAGGTCAAATTTGATAGGAAAAATCTGTATCAAATTCGTCACACTGCATGTCCAACTATTTTATTTAGACAAATTGTAGAATTTTGGCGTAAAAAACAAGCGCATTACGCGCTTGGACAAACCTGAAGCACCGCTAGTCAGATAGCGACAATAAAGGCAGGCTGACATGAAACGCGACGCCCCGGCCGTCCAAACCTTCTTCTATCCGGATATGGCCGCCCTGCGCCTGCACCGCCTGCCAAACAATGGCGAGCCCCAAGCCGGAGCCCGGCGCGCTTGCCGTTTTGCCCCGATAAAAGCGCTCGAACAGATGCGGTCTGTCCTCCACGGCGATGCCTGGCCCGTCATCCGCCACCGCCAACTCGACCCACCCCTCGGCGGCGGCAAGGCGCACCCGGACGCGGCCGCCGACGCGGCCATACGCCACCGCATTGGACAGTAAATTGTCCACAATGGAGAGGAAGGAAACCAAGGCCAAGCTGGCCGGCAAGCCATCCGACGAGTCCAGCTCCAGCTCCATGCCTTGCGCTTCCGCCCGCGGCGACAGTCCGATCAAGGCATTGCGCGTCACTTCGACCAGATCGACTGGCTGCCGACGCTCTTCCTCCCCGCCCTCCAGCGCCGCCAGCCGCAACAGCTGCTGCACCAAATGGGAATGGCGGGCCACCGCCTGCTCCAAAGCGGCCAGGTTTTGCTGCCTCGCTTCGGCGTCGTTTTCGCTGGCCAAGGCATGCGCCTGGGTGGAAATCACCGCCAGCGGCGTACGCATTTCATGGGCCGCATCCTGCACGATGGCGCGTTCGCGGGCGATGCTGTCGCGGCTGCGCCGCAATAACTCGTCCAGCGCCTGCACCACAGGCTTCAATTCCCGATAAGGCGCCGGCAAAGACAATGGAGAAAAGTCAGTCTTATCCCGGCTATGCAGATAAGCCGACAGCGTCCTCAGAGGGCGCAAGCCGCGCGACACCGCCAGCCACAACGGCAATAAAATCAAAGGAAACGCGATGGCCAATGGCGTCACATACTGTCTGAACAAAAATGACAGCGCGTCCTCATCCGGAATCACCGGTTCGAAAACCACCAAGCGGAACTTTGGATAAACGCGCTCCGCAGCCCAGTACTCCCGCCCCTCAAGGCGAATCACTCCATGGCCCAGATCCACATTGCGTATAAGCAGATCCGCCCTCTCCATGCCTGGGGAGGCATAGATGCGCGCGCCATCCGGGGCGAGCATCAAAATCCGTATATCGCCAGGATAAGCGATCACAGAGTTGGTCGCGTCGCGCCGGGCCGCATTCATCAGCGCTTCCACGGTACGCAGCGCCTGCACCGCTTGATCTTCATCCACCCCGTCCAATACTCCGGCAAACATATTTGCCTGCCTCAACAAGGTTTTGTGTCGCGCCTGCACCGACATCGCTTCACGGTAATCCCGAACCACCAACACCAGCCAGATCAGGGCGAAAGCCAGCAACAAGGCGAGCAGCACCCTTCGCGTCAGCGATGGGGCAAACCATTGCGCCAAACTTTTAAACCACATATTGATAGCCCACGCCGCGCACAGTGCGGATGCGTTCGGCGCCGATCTTGCGGCGCAGATTGGACAAGTGCACCTCTATCGTCGCGCCGTCCACGATATCGCCCAGCGGTTCCAGACGCTGCCCCAACAGGGTTTTGGACACGATGCGGCTGGGATCGCGCGCCAGCTCCACCAGCAAGCGGAATTCGCGCGGCGACAGATCCAGCGCCAAGCCGTCCAGCCAGGCCAGATGGGCGCTAGGCTTGAGGCTCAGCGCGCCCAGGCTCCATATTTCGCTGGCCTGGCGCGCGCTGCGGCGGCACACCGCCCGCACTCGCGACACCATTTCCGACACCGCGAACGGCTTGCACAGATAATCATCGGCGCCGTCATCCAGACCCGCCAGTTTGTCGCTCAAATCGGCGCTGGCGGTGATCATGATCACCGGCACCGTGATTTGCCTTGCCCGCCAGGCGCGCAGCAAGGCCAAACCGCTGCCGTCCGGCAGGCTCAGATCCAGCAATACGCAATCGAAACGGTCCGCCTCGAACAAGGCGTCCGCATCCGCCAGCTTGCGCACCCATTCGGTCGTCACCGCTTCAGCTTTCAACGCAGCCTGCAAAGCCCGGCCCAAGTCCAAGTCGTCCTCGATGATCAATAAATGCATTTTCGTTCTCGCCACAACAATCTTTGGCTTAGCAAAAGGTTGACATGCTCATACTGGCGCCAAGCGTACGGGGGAGTCACCCATGCATGCAAGGCCTCAGCATGACAAGCTCAGGCCCGACTCGCCCCAAGCCAAGCGGATGAAGCATCCGCCCAGCAGCCCGCTCTTCTGATTCAACCCGAAGGAATTTTCGATGAAACATTATGCCGAATTGATATTACTGAGCATACCTTTGCTGGCAGCCGCGGCAGAGAATGAGCAAGATGGTTTTTCCGGCGCTTTTCAATTAGGCGTCAGCCACTATCAGCTGGCCAGCAATTTCCTCAAGGCGCCGAACGATGGCCACCCCATTGCCGGCAGCCTGGCGCAATCGCCGGCCTCGCAATCCGGCGCAGCCCCCCTGATCGATGGCGAATGGAACTATGGCTTCCACGGCACCGGCACTCAGCTGTTCTTTTCGCCCTCCAATACCAGCACCTTCGCCGCCGGCGGCGGCCTGCAACTGGGCGTCCGCCAGCAATTGCCGCAAGCAGGCGCAGTGTCGGCGGCGCTGACATATGGACAAACCGAGGTCTGGCTGGATCCCTATGCGCTTAACATCGCCCGCCAGGACGGCAAGCTGAAAAGCGCGGGGCTGACCCTGGGCTGGTCCAATATCATGAACACGCCCTTCAGCAGCAGCGTCAGCTATGCCAAACAAACGCTGGATAATGAACAAAGCGGCCAGGCACAAGGTTTGTCCCTTGCCAATCAAGCCCTGCTGAAACGCGACGGCAACAATTACGGCGCGCAGCTGGGCTATGCCTGGAAACTGGATGGACAAGGCGCGCATACGCTGAGCCCCGGCCTGATCTACGCGCGCAGCGATCTGAACGGCAAGGCCATGAGCACCACGCGCTATGGCGTACAGCTGGCCTATGCCTACAAAGGCGCCGATTGGGATGCCAACACCTCCGTGGTCGCGGCCCGCACCCGTTATCAGGCCGGCAATCCCTTGTTCAACGGACAGAAGGCCGATAGCCGCGAAGCCTTGCTCAGCCTGGGCTTGACCCGGAAAAACCTGTTCGGCGCCAAGGCCTGGTCCGCCTTTCTCAGCGGCAATTACGGCCGCTCCAATTCAGACCTCGCCTATTTCGACGCGCACATCCGGGAAGTCTCCGTGGGTCTGGGCTACCATTTCTGAATCCAGCGCCCTGCCGACTGCGGATGAGGGTCCGAACAGCCGCGCCCGCAATGGCCGGCCCGGACATGACCGGGCCGGAATGGGGGCGCAGCATTCGCCTCAAAACATGGCGGACCTCGCGGAGCGGGAGCGGATAAGAAACTATCCACGCCGCCCGCGGGCAGCCGCCTTGTTTGCGCCGTTCAGACTACGGCTAGTTCCACGGCTTCTCGGGATAAGCCGGCATCTGCGCGCAATGCGGCCACCTTGTCGGTGCGTTCCCAAGTGAATTCAGGCTCTTCGCGGCCGAAGTGGCCGTAAGCCGCGGTCTTGCCGTAGATCGGACGCAACAGGTCCAGCATCTGGATGATGCCCTTCGGACGCAGGTCGAAGTGCTTCTTCACCAGTTCCACGATCTTTTCGTTCGGAATATTGTTGGTGCCGAAGGTATCCACGGCGATCGAGGTCGGCTCGGCCACGCCGATGGCGTAGGAAACCTGGATCTGGCACTGGCGCGCCAGGCCGGCGGCGACGATGTTCTTCGCCACGTAGCGGCCGGCGTAAGCCGCCGAACGGTCCACCTTGGACGGATCCTTGCCCGAGAAAGCGCCGCCGCCGTGCGGCGCCGCGCCGCCATAGGTGTCGACGATGATCTTGCGGCCGGTCAGGCCGCAATCGCCCATCGGGCCGCCGATGACGAAACGGCCGGTCGGGTTGATCAGGAACTTGGTTTCTTCGGTGATCATCTCCGGCGGCAGCACCGGCTTGATGATGTCTTCGATCACCGCCTCGGTCAGCGTCTTGTGGTCGATGTCCGGGCTGTGCTGAGTGGACAGCACCACGGTGTCGATGCGCTTGGGCAGGCCGGTGGCGGCGTCGTACACGCAGGTGATCTGGCTCTTGGCGTCCGGACGCAGCCACGGCAGGCGGCCGTCCTTGCGCAATTCAGCCTGGCGCTGCACCAGACGGTGCGCGTAGTAGATCGGGAACGGCATCAGCGTCGGCGTTTCGTCGCAGGCGTAGCCGAACATCAGGCCCTGGTCGCCGGCGCCCTGGTTCAGGTCCAAGCCCTCGCCTTCGTTCACGCCCTGAGCGATGTCAGGCGATTGCTTGTCGTAGCAGGCCATCACCGCGCAGCCGCGGTAATCGAAGCCCAGCTCGGAATCGTCGTAACCGATGCGCTTGATGGTTTCGCGCGCGATCTTGATGTAATCGATGTTGGCGGTGGTGGTGATCTCGCCCGCCAGCACGACCAGACCGGTATTCACCAGCGTTTCAGCAGCCACGCGAGCGTGCTTGTCTTCGCGCAGGATAGCGTCCAGAATCGCGTCGGAAATCTGGTCGGCGACTTTGTCCGGATGGCCTTCGGAGACGGACTCAGAAGTAAAAGTATAAAATGTCATAGAACCAGCCTAAGTGGGATCAAGTTTTCATTAGGTGTGTATAAGCCAGCGGCCTGCGCCCCGATCAGGAAGCCTCCAGCATGGCTGCGCGGGGCTCCGCGGCGTCAAGCTTGCTTTGTTGCACGGTTGAGCTGTGCTGACGCACGATCTGCATCGCGATCTCAAGCGATTGCTCGTAATTCAATCTGGGATCCACCGTGGACTTGTAGGCCTGGGCTAGATCCGCCTCGCGGAGATTGCGGGCGCCGCCCAGGCATTCGGTCACGTTCTCCCCGGTCAGCTCCAGGTGAACGCCCCCCAGACGCGTGCCGCAAGCGGCATGGATGGTGAATGCCGCTTCCAGTTCGCTGCGGATGTTTTCGAAGCGGCGCGTCTTCACGCCGCCAGCCGTCGTTTCGCTGTTGCCGTGCATGGGGTCGCAGCACCACAACACGCGCCGCCCCTCCGACTTGACCGCTCGCAACAAGGGCGGCAAAGCGGATTCGACTTGCTCGGCGCCCATGCGCGTGATGATGGTCAATCGTCCCGGCTCGTTTTCGCGATCCAAGGCCTCGATGACGCGCAGCAATTGCTCGGGCTTCACGCTGGGGCCAACCTTCAAGCCGATGGGATTGCTGATGCCGGCGCAATACTCCACGTGCGCGCCGTCAAGCTGGGCTGTACGCATGCCTATCCACGGAAAATGCGTCGATAGATTGAACCAGCCCTCATGCTGCGGCACTTGGCGAGTCATCGTGGACTCGTAAGGCAGCAGCAGCATTTCATGCGAGGTGTAGAAATCCACTTTCGGGTAGCAGCCAAACGATTGGCCGCCCAGCGCTTCCATGAAACGGATGGACTCGCCGACCGATTGCGCCATTTTCCAGTACTCGTCGCGCAAAGGCGCATGCGACACCCACTCCAGATCCCAATACTCCGGATGATGCAAATCGGCGAAACCGCCGTCGATCAGCGCCCGCACGAAATTCATCGTCAGCGCGGATTTGGAGTGCGCGTCTATCATCCGGCGCGGATCCGGCTCGCGCTCCCTGGCGGTGAACGCGCTGCCGTTGATGATGTCGCCTCGATAGCAAGGCAGGGTCACGCCATCCCGCGTCTCCATCTCCGCCGAGCGCGGCTTCGCATATTGCCCCGCGAAACGGCCTACCCGCACCACCGGCAGTTTCAAGCCGTGCACCAGCACCAGGCTCATCTGCAACAGCACTTTCAGCCGATTGGAAATCACGGAAGGCGTGCAGTCTGAAAAGCTTTCCGCGCAATCCCCCCCTTGCAGCAGAAAGCAGCGCCCCGCCTCCGCGTCCGCCAATTTGCGCTTCAGCGCCAGCACCTCCCAAGAGGTGACCAGCGGCGGCAGGGCGCCCAGCTCGGCCAAGGCCCGCTCCAGTTCGGCAGCGTCGCGATAGGTCGATTGCTGCAACGCCGGCTTGCTTTTCCACGAGTCCGGAGACCACAGCTGAGCATTGCGCGCAGACGAAAGAGTATGTTCCATGATTGCCTTTCAGGTTGCGCGCCCCCTCGGCTGACGAGGCGGGCGCGCCATCGTTTTCCGCTTACAACTTGACGATAACCATGCCGAGATAACGGCCCTTTGCCGTATCCCGCAACGCTTCTGTCGCGCGTTCCAGTCCGTCTATCATGGTGAAGGGGAAGGTGATGTCCCCCGCGCTCAACCACTCCGGCAGACGCTGCAGCCATTCTTCGCGCGCTTCCGGATTGTCATCGGCGCTATAGCCCCGCATGGTGATGCGCTTCAGCAAGAACTGGAGCCCATCCAGCTCCACCGGCGCCACCCTTCCGGTTCCGGTAGCCGCCAGCTGGCCTGACAGGGTGCCGATGCTCAGGAAGCGCGCGCCCTCCCGCGCGGCCGCCAGCGACGCCTGCAAGGTTTCGCCTCCCACCATGTCGATGAACACATCGATGCCGCCCTGCGAAGCATCCAGCAATTGGTCGGCCAGAGCGCTTCCCTCGCAGCGCGTCACCGCCGCGTCGTAACCGAGCTCGCTGATCAAACGCCTGCCCTTTTCCTGGGTGCTGGTGCTGCCGATGACGCGCTTAGCGCCCAGCTTGCGAGCGATCTGCCCCGCCATCGAACCGATGGCGCCGGCCGCGCTCGACACAAACACCGTATCGCCAGGACGGATCTGCACGCCGCGGGTCAGGGCGGCATAAGCGGTCCAGCCATGTCCCAGATAGCCGAGGCGGCCTACCGGCTCCGGCATCGGCGCGCCGACGCGCTCGCATTGCGCCAGGGGAACGGCGGCGTAATCCCGCCATCCCATGAAGTGCGTCACCCAGTCTCCCGGGGACAGATTCGATCCCGCCGGCGCCGCCAGCACTTCGCCCAGGGCTTCCGCCCGCAGCACGTCTCCCGCGTTCAAGGCGGGGAAAGGCACGCCCGGCACATCCTCGGCGCCTTCGCTGATCATGGCGCGCAGCGAGGCCGACACTAAAAAGTAATGATTGCGAACCAGAACCTCGCCCGGGTTCGCAACCGGCATGGCGGCTTGCGCCAATTCAAAATGTTCTGGGGAGGGCAGGCCTTTGAGCCGCTCTATCAAACGGATTTCACGCTGCAGTGTTGGCAATTCCATCATCGGTTCCTAACTGGCGATTTGTTTTAATCAAAACGCAGCACAGATGCATGCGCAGCTTTTATAGACCCGCCATTCTTTTCAATATGAAATGCCAATGTCAATACAGTAAAAAAACTTTGACATTTCTCCCGCCTGCGGAGCCTGCTTTTTAGTTTTGCGCTGCGCTTTCTGTCTCAAAAAAGCCGAAACCTTATCCTATCGACGCAATCGAGTTCCAAATAAAAATAACTACTACGTATTTTATTAATTGAAATAATCACAAATAGATAAAGATTTTAATGAATAGTCTGATTTCAAATTTAAATAAATTCTTCACTCCAATTTAATGTTGACGCTATGAAACAAAATCAATAGCATCCTCGGAAATTTTATGTTGAAGTCATTAATTGAGAAACTAAACCCTGGCTGAATAAGTGCTCAGGTTATTAATCATATGGAAATAAAATAAGCATAATAAAGTTTCAACAAACAAAGAAAACATGGTTAAAAATGCCAATCCAATCCTAGCTAAACGAAAAACACAGCTATTGCGTGGGAAAACAAAAGCAGACAAACAGTCACCAAAAGAACAATAAACCTTGAGCCAAAAATCAAATAAAGCGTTAACCGAGGAATTGCCATAAAACCTCAATACAACCCTCATTAACTAAAATAATATTTCACAAAACCCGCTAAAAGCAGATGCATTCGCATAAAGGCTGTTAGATGCATTTCCCTATAAGAGCAGGCATCAGTGGGCATAACCATATTAAGACCGTGATGAATTAAGCCGACCGGCATGAAAAGTCTTAATCACCCTTCGTTCAGGCTTCAACGACAAACGTAAACCATCGGAGAAATCATGAATACCACGGAAACGACCCGGCACACCGCTGAGCGCCACGCCTCCTCATTGGAAAAGCAGGCGGCGCATGAAGACCATTCTGCTGCGGATGCGGACAATCACAGCTACGCGATTGCCCAGGCCGCAGCCATCCGCTCCACGCTGTCCGAAGAAGCGCAGACATCCGATCAGCAGCGCCGCTTGACCGAACGCTCGGTCGACGCCGTGGTGGGGGCCGGCATGTTCCGACTCTTCACGCCCAAGCGTTATGGCGGGTTCGAGGCCAAACCCAGCGTGTTGTTCGATGCCTGCGTGGAGTTGGGCAGAGGATGTTGTTCCGCCTCATGGGTGGTCAGCGTGCTCAATATGGGCAATTACATGGTGGGACACTACCCGGTAGCCACGCAGGACGAGGTTTGGGGCGAGGATCCGGACATCGGCATCGCGCTGATCATTTCGCCATCCCGCGCCAGCGTGGAACGCGTCGAAGGCGGCGTCATCGTTTCCGGCGAATGGGGCTATGCCTCCGGCTGCCTCCACGCCGGCTGGATCGCCGCGCTCATTCCCAAAGGCATCGCGCCGGACGATGAAACGCCCAACCTGATCCTGATGCGCGCCGAGGACGTGGAAATCCGCGACACCTGGCATATCACCGGCATGCGCGGCACCGGCAGCAACACCGTCGTCGCCAAGGAATTGTTCATCCCCAATCATCGCATCACGCCTTACGCCCCCATCGTCACCGGGAAAAATCCCCACATCGCCGCGCGGCACCCGCTTTACAGCGTCAGCTTTTCCGGCCTGCTGTCTCTCGGGCTGCTAGGGCCGCAGCTGGGCGCGGTCGAAACCGCATTGAATATGGTGCGCGAGCAATCGCACGACCGCCGCGTCACCTCCTCCACCTTCCGCAGCCAGGCCCAATCGCCGGCCTTCCAGACCGATATGGCCGAGGCCGCGATGATGATACAAGGCGCGCGGCTGCACGCCCGCCAGATCGTCGACACCGTCGAACACCATGCCTTGTCCGGCGCGCTGCCGGATGAGTTGACGCGCTCCAGCTTCCGCATGGAATCCACCCGCGCCACCAAACTCTGCCGGGACGCCATCGAACGCATCCTCACCGCTTACGGCAGCGCGGCCTTCATGGAGAGCAATCCGCTGCAGCGGATCTGGCGCGACATTCATGTCGGCAGCCGCCACGCCGGCTTCGGCATGGGCATTCCGCAACTGGTCTACGGCCGTTCCTTGGTTGGCCTGGATCCGAGAGAAATCAGCTATCTGGTCTAAATCCACGAACCGGTCCGCCATGGACCCTGGGAGCGCATATGTCTGTTCATGAAAACACCCTGGATGCGGCCAACGATCAGGACGCTATCCGCCGGCACAACCGGCAAATCGTCGAGCAATACATGCACACGCTGGGCGAAGCCCGATTGAAGCGGCACTTGCTGTTCACCGAAGACGGCGTCGGCGGCCTGTGGACCACCGATACCGGCCAGCCTATCGCCATCCGCGGACGCGACCGTCTGGCCGAACATGCGGTCTGGTCGCTGCAATGCTTCCCCGATTGGAAATGGACCGACATCGAAATCTTCGACACCCAGGACCCCAATCACTTCTGGGTCGAGTGCCGGGGCGAAGGCGCGATCCTCTTCCCCGACTATCCGCCGGGCATCTATCGCAACCACTTCCTCCACTCCTTCCGCTTTGAGAATGGCCTGATCAAGGAGCAGCGCGAATTCATGAACCCATGCGAGCAGTTCCGCTCGCTCGGCATCCCGCTGCCCGCCATTCGTCGCGCGGGTCTGCCAGCTTAATTCGGAATCAGCAAGGAGGCGAACCATGGCCGGTATTCCCCAAATCCAACACTACGCTTTGCCCGCGGCATCCGATCTCCCTGAAAACCTGGTGTCATGGCGGCTGGAGCCCTCGCGGGCGCTGCTGCTGATTCATGACATGCAGAACTATTTCCTGTCGCCCTTGCCGGCCGCGCTGCGCGACACGCTGCTCGCCAGGGTCGCCGGCTTGCTGGGACGCTGCCGCGCGGCGGGCATTCCCGTCGCCTACACCGCCCATACCGGCCGGATGACCCGGGAGGAGCGCGGCCTCTTGCTCGACTTCTGGGGCCCCGGCATGGAAACCACGCCGGCCGACCGGGACATCGCCGATGCCGTCCGGCCCGACGAGGGCGATTGGCTGTTCGCCAAATGGCGCTATAGCGCCTTCCATCGCACCGAATTGCTCAACAAGATGCGCGCAGCCGGCAAAGACCAATTGATCCTGTGCGGCGTATACGCCCATATCGGCATACAGGCGACCGCGGTCGAAGCGTATTCCAACGATATTCAAGCGTTTCTGGTAGCCGACGGCGTGGCGGACTTCTCCGAACGCCAGCATCTCCAGATGCTGGAATACATCGCGCAATGCTGCGGCAAGATCGTCGTCGCCGAGGAGGCGCTGGCATGAGCGTCGACCTGCTGGACCAAGCGCTCAGCGGTCAGGCCTCCTCCTTCGCCTTGCTCTGCAGGGCGGGGGGCGCCGCGCGCCAGGCGCACGTCGACGTCATCATCGGAGAGCTGTGCTATCCCGCCTCATTGCAGGATCTGCCGCTGCGGGACGCGGCGCGAAACGGGGGGCAGTCATGGGATTGGCTGCTGCTGCTGCCTTACCGGCAAATTCTGGAACGCGGATTCGCATGCCGGGACGATGGCGCGCCGCTGCTCGCCATCCGCTGCCGCCAGCATGAGCAGCTGCCGGTCCAGCAAGTCCTGTCGCGGCTGCCGGACACGCCCACCCGCTTGAGCGAGCGCCGCTTCGACATCGACGACGAGGCTTACGCTCGCATGGTGGAGCAAGTCCTGGCGGAAGAAATCGGCCATGGTGCGGGCTCCAATTTCGTGATCAAGCGCACGCTGGAAGGGCAGCTCGATCACTATTCGCTCGAGCAGGCCTTCTCGGTATTCAAGCGTTTGTTGCGCCAGGAATCCGGCGCGCACTGGATCTTCCTGGCCCACACGCCGGAGCGCACCTTCATCGGCGCGACGCCGGAGCGCCATTTGACCTTGCATGACGGCGTGGCGACGATGAATCCGATCAGCGGCACCTATCGTTACCCCCAGAGCGGACCGACGCTGGCCGGCATCCGGGCCTTTCTCGAAGACCGCAAGGAGTCCGACGAGCTGTACATGGTGCTGGATGAAGAGCTCAAAATGATGACCCGCCTCTGCCACAGCGGCGTGCGCGTCACCGGACCGCATTTGCGCGAAATGGCCAGACTTGCCCATACCGAATACTTCATTTCGGGAAAAACCGATGCCGATGTCCGGCATCTGCTGCGGGAAACCTTGTTCGCCCCCACCGTGACCGGCAGCCCGATCGAGAGCGCCGCGCGAGTGATCGCCAGGCACGAACCGGTCGGCCGCGGCTACTACAGCGGCATCGCCGCCTTGATCGGCCAGGACGAGCAAGGCGGCCGCATGCTGGATTCGTCGATTCTGATCCGCACCGCGGAAGTTTCCCCTCAGGGCCGCGTCCGCATCGGCGTCGGCGCCACGCTGGTCCGCCATTCCGTTCCCCGTTCGGAAGTCATGGAAACCCATTCGAAAGTGGCAACCTTGTCCAACGCCTTCGATCCGCACGCCGGCGCGCAACCGTTTGGAGAGCACCCGCTGGTCCGGGAGGACCTGGCCAAACGCAACGCCCATATCGCCGACTTCTGGTTCCGCGCCGCCGATGCCGACAACGGCGCGTCGCGCGAGCTGGCCGGCCTGCGCACGCTCATCATCGACGCCGAAGACCACTTTACCGCGATGATCGCCCACCAATTGCGCGCCCTGGGCCTGGAAACGGACATCCGCCAAGCCCATGAGCCCGCCGATATCGACGCCTACGACGTCGTGGTGATGGGCCCCGGCCCCGGCGATCCCCGCGCCCTCGACGAGCCGCGCATCGGCCAGCTGCATGCCTGGATACGCCGCTTGCTGGCGGACAAGAAACCCTTCGTCGCCGTTTGTCTCAGCCATCAAGTGCTGAGCGCGACCTTGGACATTCCCCTGCGCCAGCGCGCCACGCCCAATCAAGGCATCCAGGTCGAGATCGACCTTTTCGGCCAGCGGGAGCGGGTGGGCTTCTACAACGCCTTCGCGGCCTATTCCGCCCGCGACGCGCTGGCTATCGAAGACGTCGGCCCGGTCAGCGTCTGCCGCGACCCCGCCAGCGGCGAAGTGCATGCGCTGCGCGGCGAGTCGTTCAGCTCGATGCAGTTTCACGCCGAATCGGTGCTGACCGTCGATGGCCCGCGGATTCTCGCCCAAGCGCTGGCTCACGCCCTGCGCGGCGCAGGCCGCCTCGGCCAGACCGTTCCGCCTCAGGCGATAGCCTCTCATTAGGATAAGGGTTGCATGAACATCGACATCGTGTGGTGGGACCTGGACACCCCTCCGCAAACGCTAGCGTCCTTGCAAAACCAACTGCGCGAAGAAGGCGTGGACGCGTGGACTCGCGTGCCCGGCCTGGCGCGCAAGCATTGGATCTTCGATCCAGAAACCAAGCGCTGGGGCGCGCTCATGCTGTGGGATGGCGAGCGCCCGGCCAATGAGCAGCTGCCGCCCAACCGCGCGCAGCAACTGATAGGCCAGCCGCCTTCGCTGCGCGCGCGATTCGCCGTGGCGGCGACCGCCGAGCGGGACCGCGCCCTGCCGTGGCTCGCCGGACTGAAACCGCATGGCGGCGCGGGCATAGACTATATCGTGGTGGATGCCTTTACCCGCACCCCGCTGGAAGGCAATCCCGTCGCCGTCTTCCTGCTGGATCAGCCGCTGCCGGCGGAGCGCATGCAAAGCATCGCCCGCGAAATGAATCTGTCCGAATGCACCTTCGTGATGCCGCCCAAACAAGGCGGGGATTGCCATGTCCGCATCTTCACGCCGGTCAACGAGCTGCCGTTCGCCGGCCATCCGCTGCTGGGCACCGCCGTCGCGCTCAGGCACTTGAGGGATCAACCCGCGTTTGTGTTCGAAACCGGCATGGGGCTATTCCGCTTCGATGCCGAGCCCGAGCAGGCCGGCCGCGCCTTCGTCACCATGCGCCAGCCCATTCCAAGCTGGGAGCCCTATCAGCATGCGGATCGCCTGCTGGAGGCGTTGGGCCTGGCCTCTTCCGTCCTGCCCGTCACCGCCTACCGCAACGGCCCGCGCCATGTGCTGGTGGTGTGCAAGGATGTCGAAGCCCTGTCCAATGTCCGGCCTGACCACCGCGCGCTCGCCGATTTCGAGGACATGTCGGCGATTTGCCTGGCGCCGGCCGGCGATCATTGGCGCTGCCGCATGTTCTCCCCCGCCTATGGCGTCACCGAGGACGCGGCGACCGGCTCGGCCGCCGGGCCGATCGCCATCCATCTGGCGCAGCACGGCCTGATCGACTGGGGGCAGCCGCTGCACATCCTGCAGGGCGTGGAAATCCAGCGGCCTTCGCATCTGTTCGCGCTGGTGAAGGGCCATGCGCGAGACATCCAATCGGTCGAGGTCAGCGGGCATGGCGTCGTCGCCGCCCATGGCCGGCTGACCCTCTAAGCCATCGCGCATCGGAGCATCACTGATGAAGACCAGCCGATTTGAGACGCTGACCGGACGGGTTGATATCCCGTTCCCCGAATATGACGCGCCCCCGCCCAACCCGATGACGCTGATGCGCCGCTGGCTGGACCATGCGCAAACGCTGCCGGTGCGGGAACCCAAGGCGATGGCGCTGGCCACCGCCGGCAAAGACGGGCGGACATCCACCCGCATCATCGCCTTCAACTCGATAGACGAGCGCGGCCTGGTATTCTGCACCCACGCCTCCAGCCGCAAGGGACGGGAGATATCGGAAACCGGCTGGGTCTCCGGCATTCTGTATTGGCGCGAGACCGGCCAGCAAATCATGATCTCCGGCCGGGCCGTCCTGCTGGACGAGCAAGAGGCCGACACGCTTTGGTTCGCCCGCCCGGTGCCCATGCACGCCATGTCGACCGCGTCCAGCCAAAGCGATGTACTGCTCGACCGCGCCGCCCTGCTCGGCGAGGCCGACGCCTTGTTCGCCACCGGCAAGGCCTTGCCCAGGCCCAGCCGCTTCGTCGCGTACCGCATTGAACCGCAAGAAATGGAATTCTGGTCGCCCAGTCCGGATCGGCTGCATCATCGGCTGAAATACGATCTCGACGGGTCCATCTGGAAAACCTCCCACCTGCAACCCTGACCCCACTTTCAGACAAGGAAGCCAGCTTGTGACGACTCTCGATATTCCGGCCGGCGTCGGCCAAACCGCCCTGTTCATCGCCTGGCAACGCCATGCGGAAAGCCAGCGCCCGGACGCGCTGTTTCTCGACCCGCTGGCCGCGTCGCTGATAGACCAGCTGGAGGGCACCGAAACCCACGCCCACGTCAGCAATGTGGCGCGCCTGGCCAAGTTTCCCCAGTACTTCGTGGTGCGCACCCGCTTTTTCGACGATGCCATCCAGGCGGCGCTGGAAGGCGGCATCCGCCAGATCGTCACCCTGGCTGCCGGCATGGACGGCCGCGCCCTGCGGCTGGCCTGCCCGGAGGGCACTCGCTGGTTCGAGCTGGATCTCGACGAGATGATCGCCTTCAAGCGCGAACTCGTTAACCGCTCCCGCCTGCCGCTGCAGTGCGAGTGGCGCCCCCTGGCCGCCGATCTGACGACCGATTGGGAGCAAACCCTGCTCGCCGCAGGCTACGACCCCGCCCAGCCGACGATCTGGCTGGTCGAAGGGCTCCTCATGTATTTAAGCGAACAAGACGGCGATGCCTTGATCAACCGGATCACCGCGCTGTCCGCGGCCGGCAGCTCGCTGCTGCTCGAGCACCTCGACACCCGCATGCTGCAGGAAGAGGGCCGGGAGGCGCGGGCGCGCGTCGAGTCGCAAGGCGCGCGCTGGCTGTCCGCGCGCGATGACATCGCCGACTGGCTGGGACGAGACGGCTGGCGCGCCGCCACATTCGCCTCGACCTCGCCCGCCATCGCCCATGGCCGGCAAGTCGCGCCGATTCCGGCCGGCTGGTTCGCCTCGGCCATCCTGGCGCCCTAAGCGACATAAGCCGCTCAGCCGGCGGCTATTCGGTTCGCGCCTGCGCGATGCCGATAGCCGCGCGGCGCAAAACTTCGAGCGCCGATCTCGGCCATTCGCCACCCGCTGCGCCGTAAACGCCCCTTATCCTCCCTCCTGGCGATGGCCCATTCTCAAACGCTGCAAATCCAGCTTCGCCACGACAGCGGCGCGCCGCGCGCCATCCCCGCCTAGCTGGGATATAATGCGAGGTTCACTTCATTTTCCAGGAAACGCCCGTGTCCGAGCGCCTGTTCGTGCTGTCCCAACATGTGATGCCCAAGCTGGCGCTGACCCGGCTGGCGGGTTGCCTCGCCTCTTGGCAAGGCGGCGGCATCACCACGGCGGCCATCCGCCGCTTCATCGCCCGCTACCGGGTGGACATGAACGAGGCCGCCAATAGCGACCCGGCGGCCTACGCCACCTTCAACGACTTCTTCACCCGCGCGCTGAAACCGGGCGTGCGCCCCTTGGCCGACGCCCGACTGGTCTGCCCGGTGGACGGCGAGGTCAGCCAGCTAGGCGCCATTGACAGCGGCCGCATCTTCCAGGCCAAGGGCCGCGATTACAGCGCCACCGCGCTGTTGGCCGGCGACGCCGAATTGGCGGCGCGCTTCGCCGACGGCCATTTCGCCACCATCTACCTCAGCCCGCGCGACTACCACCGCATCCACATGCCCTGCGCCGGCAAGCTGCTGGAAATGACCTATGTGCCGGGCGATCTGTATTCGGTGAATCCCGCCACCGCGCGCGGCGTGGACCGGTTGTTCGCCCGCAACGAGCGGGTGGTGTGCGTATTCGAGGATGAGCAAGGCCAGCCCTTCGTGATGGTGCTGGTCGGCGCCACCATCGTCGGCAGCATGGCCACCGTCTGGCACGGCGTGGTCAATCCGCCGCGCCGACCGGCGGTGGAAAAATGGGATTACCGCAGCCAGGACATCCGCCTGGCCAAGGGCGAAGAGATGGGCCGCTTCCTACTCGGCTCCACCGTGGTGCTGCTGTACCCGGCCGGCCCGCTCAAGTTCAACCCGCAATGGCAGGCCGCCAGCCCGGTGCGCATGGGCGAGAAAATGGCCGACTGAGCCAATTGCCATCTCGGCAGACAAACGCGGCCTTGCGCCGCGTTTTGCTTTTCTCACTCAGCAGGGTTGATAAGTAGAAATAACTATCAAATGGGAATTATCGATTGCCTATCTAAAATGACAAGGCACCTACGGCATCGTTTGCCGGAAGGGCAACCGTCCCTCGGAGGAGGCTGTCATGCATATCGCCGATGTCTTGCGCAAAACCATCCACAACCCGGCTACCTGGAGCAAGCAGGAGCTCTACGACAATCTACAGGCCGCGGTGGATGTGGAGCTGTGGACCATCCCGCTCTACCTGACCACCCTGTATTCCATCCAGGGGCTGAACGCCAATAATCAACAAGCCTATCCCGCCACCGCCAAACTGATTGAAAGCGTGGTGATCCAGGAAATGCTGCATCTGGAGCTGATCTCCAATCTATGCAATGCGCTGGGCTATGCGCCGCAATACCCCTTCCCGACTTATGAAGAGGCGGAAGGCATCCCCTTCCTCAAACCCGATGTGCCACCCAAGTACGCCGGTTACCAGGTTCAGCTAGGGCCGCTGGACATCAACCAGCTGAAGCTGTTCTGTGTGATCGAACTGCCCGAGCCCGCGGGCAAACCGGATTGGAACAAGCAAACTCGCTACAACTCGATAGGCGAGCTATACCAGGCGCTGGAAATCGCCGTGTCGCTGCAATGGAAGGACCTATACGTCGGCGCCGCCGCCAACACCAAGCAGCAGGCCAACTTCACCGACTACACCCAGAAGAACAGCAAGGGCATCGGTTTCAGCCAGACCATCAACAGCCTGGACCAGGCGCTGGCGGCGATGCAGGCCATCGTCAAGCAAGGCGAGGGCAACCGCGCCACCGAGGAAATCCCGCCCCGCGACCAGCCGCCGGCGGAAAACCCCGCCAATTACGACCCCAGCGATTTCGACCCCTCGCAAAGCCATTTTCTGAAATTCAACGAAATCCTCAACATCCTGCTTCTGGACGCCCGGCGCTGGATCCCCGCCACCTACCCGCTGATTCCGAACCCTGACAAGCAACAGCTGGCCGAACAAGCCCAAGCGCAAATCCAGCTTCAAACAGGCTTCCGCGCCTTCCTGTCCGAACTGCAAACCGGCTTCAACGCCGCGCAGCCGAATCAGCAGATGCCTGACAGCTTCTACACCAGCATGTTCAATCTGCAAAACCTGATCACCGCCGTCTGGCAAACCGGCGCGGTGCCGGCCTTTCCCACTCACTGAACCAAGCGCTCCCGACAAAACATTGAAGGCGAGCGCAGCAGGGAGCAAGCTTTGCTCCCTGATTTTATTTATCCTGCCTCGCCATCCGCACGCCTTTCCCGTCATCCGCCCCTGCCCGGATGACAAACGCGACGCTTTTCCAAAATCAGGTTTTGCCCGAAGCTTGATCATGACTGCCCAGTCGGCGTCGCGCTTGATCCTGCCATCTCATCAGCAATAAGACGGCAACAACCCCCATCGCGCCGCTCGCCGCGGCGATCGACAGTAATTGTCCTATCCAGCCCATGCCCATTGCCAGACTGAAACGCGATGCCAGCAGCGCAGCGACCGGCATCATCAGCAACATAAACATGCAGTAATAGCCATAAGTCCAAGAAACTGAATTCATGCGCGCCTCGCCGTCATTTTCTCGGTAAGGCGCGCAGATCGACTTGCCGCCCATCTGCGCGCCTTATTCGCCCTAATTCAACGTTTAATCCTTAGCAAAGCAAGGGCCGCGTCCCGGGCTGGAACACTTATCCGCCCACCACAGGCCCACCGCGGTGGAAGCCGCGCCTATCCCACCCAAGCCCACAGAGGCCGCAGCCAAGCCCGCGCCCAAAGCGACGGGAGCGGCGGCCACCGCGAGCGCGCCGACCGTTGCCACGCCCAAGCCGATTGCAACTTGCTTGACATCCGCTCCACCATTCACCGCTTCGATTTCCAACAGTATCAACTCTTTCATTTCATACCCTCTTCAAAATGGATTTCAAATTTTACCGATCTCGCTCGGTAGGTGAATAATCCCACAAAATTAAATGACAATGAAATAATAATTCATTATTTAGCTTTAAAATAAAAATATATTTCATTTCATAGCTAAATAATCTTTATCGCCATCAATAAAAAAGCCGGGCAAATGCCCGGCTTTGTCTGATCAAGCTAAACTGTCAGATCAGTTCTTGGACTGGTCCACCAGCTTGTTCTTGGCGATCCACGGCATCATCGCGCGCAGCTCGGCACCGACCTTCTCGATCGGATGGGCGGCGGTCAGACGGCGGCGGGCGGTCATGGACGGGTAGTTGGTCTTGCCTTCCAGGATGAACATCTTGGCGTACTCGCCGCTCTGGATGCGGTACAGCGCCTTCTTCATCGCTTCCTTGGTGGCGGAGGTCACCACTTCCGGGCCGGTCACGTACTCGCCGTACTCCGCGTTATTGGAGATCGAGTAGTTCATATTGGCGATGCCGCCTTCGTACATCAGGTCGACGATCAGCTTCAGCTCGTGCAGGCACTCGAAGTAGGCCATTTCCGGCGCGTAGCCGGCTTCCACCAGCGTCTCGAAGCCGGCTTTCACCAGCTCGACGGCGCCGCCACAGAGCACGGCCTGCTCGCCGAACAAGTCGGTCTCGGTTTCCTCGCGGAAGTTGGTCTCGATCACGCCGCCCTTGGTGCCGCCGTTGGCCGCGGCGTAGGACAGCGCCACATCGCGCGCCTTGCCGGACTTGTCCTGGTAAACGGCGATCAGGGTCGGCACGCCGCCGCCCTTCAGGTACTCGGAGCGCACGGTGTGGCCCGGGCCCTTGGGCGCCACCATGATCACGTCCACATCGGCCGGCGGCACGATCTGGTTGTAATGAATGTTGAAGCCGTGGGCGAAGGCCAGCGCCGCGCCCTTCTTCAGGTTGGGCGCGATGTCCTTGTGGTAGACGTCCGGCTGCGATTCATCCGGCAGCAGGATCATCACCACGTCGGCCTTCTTCACCGCCTCGGCTACTTCCTTGACCTTGTGGCCGGCCGCTTCAGCCTTCTTCCACGACGCGCCGTCCTTGCGCAGGCCGACGATGACGTCGACGCCCGACTCCTTCAGGTTCTGCGCATGGGCATGGCCCTGCGAGCCGTAGCCGATGATGGCCACTTTCTTGCCCTTGATGATGGAGAGATCGGCGTCTTTGTCGTAATAAACTTTCATTTCTTTATCCTTGGTATTTGTTTGCTAAGGGACTTGCTGCCCTGCTCAGATTTTCAGAACCCGCTCGCCTCGACCAATGCCGGATGCGCCGGTACGGACCGTTTCCAGGATCACTGCGCGGTCCACCGCCTCGATAAAGGCGCCAAGCTTTTCGCTCGTACCAGTCAGCTCGATGGTGTAAGTCTTTTCCGTCACGTCGATGATGCGTCCGCGGAAGATGTCGGCCATGCGCTTCATCTCCTCGCGGTCCTTGCCCAGGGCGCGGACCTTGATCAGCATCATCTCGCGTTCGATGTGCTCGGATTCGTTGAGGTCTATCACCTTGACCACCTCGATCAGCTTGTTGAGCTGCTTGGTGATCTGCTCGATGACTTCGTCGGAACCGTGGGTGACGATGGTCATCCGCGACAGCGTCGGGTCCTCGGTGGTGGACACTGTCAGCGAATCGATGTTGTAGGCGCGGGCCGAAAACAGCCCCACCACGCGGGACAAGGCGCCCGCTTCGTTTTCCAGAAGGATGGATAAAATATGTCGCATGCCGGCCGCCTTAGCACATATTGCCGTAGTCACGGTTGTTCTCGAAGGGCACCTGCTGGATATCGCGCATATGCGGCGGCAGGTCCATCTCATCCAGCCCCTTGCCGTTCTGGATCATCGGGAACACGTTTTCCGACTGATCGGTGCGGAAGTCGATAAACACCAGCCGCTCTTTCAGCTTGTCGCTGAACGCCTCGCGCAACACCGGCTCCACATCGGACGGATTCTCCACCTTGAAGCCGATATGGCCATAGGCCTCGGCGATCTTGACGAAGTCCGGCAGCGCGTCCATATAGGACTCGGAATAGCGGGTGCCGTAGAAGAACTCCTGCCACTGGCGCACCATGCCCAGATAGCGGTTGTTCAGCGCCAGCACCTTCACCGGGGTGTGGTATTGCTTGGCGGTGGACAGCTCCTGGATGTTCATCTGGATCGAGCCCTCGCCGGTGATGCAAGCCACCTGCGCATTAGGGTTCGCCAGCTGCGCGCCTATGGCCGCCGGCAAGCCGAAGCCCATGGTGCCGAGGCCGCCGGAGTTCAGCCACTGCTTGGGGCGGTCGAACTTGTAGTACTGCGCCGCCCACATCTGGTGCTGGCCCACGTCCGAAGTGACGATGGCCTGGCCGCCGGTGACTTCATACAGCGTCTGCACCACCGCCTGCGGCTTGATCAGCTCATCGGACGGGGTGTAGAGCAGACAGTTGTGGCCGCGCCACGCCTCCACCTGCTTCCACCATTGCGCCAGCGCGGCGGCGTCCGGCTTGCCGCCGGACTGCTTGAGCTGCTCCAGCATGTCGCGCAGCACCAGCTTGACGTCGCCGACGATGGGAATGTCCGCCTTCACTCGCTTGGAGATCGAGGACGGATCCACATCGATGTGGATGATCTTCTTCGGCCGGCTGAGGAAGTGCGATGGCACGCTGATGACGCGGTCGTCGAAGCGCGCGCCCACCGCCACCAGCACATCGCAATGCTGCATCGCCATATTGGCTTCGTAAGTGCCGTGCATGCCCGGCATGCCCAGGAACTGGCTGTCCGAACCCGGATAAGCGCCCAGGCCCATCAAGGTATTAGTACAGGGCACGCCCAGCATGCGCACCAGCTCGGTCACTTCAGCCTCGGCCCGGCCCTGCACCGCGCCGCCGCCGACATAAATGAAAGGACGCTTGGCCTCAAGCAGCAGGTTCACCGCTTTCTTGATCTGTCCGCTGTGCCCGCGGGTAGCCGGCACGTAAGAGCGGATGTGCACGCTGTCCGGGTAATGGAACTCGGCGCGATGCTGCGTCACGTCTTTGGGGATATCCACCACCACCGGGCCGGGACGGCCTGATTGGGCGATATAGAAAGCCTTCTTGATGGTGGCCGCCAGATCGTTGACGTCCTTCACCAGGAAATTGTGCTTCACGCACGGCCGGGTGATGCCCACCATGTCCACTTCCTGGAACGCGTCCAGGCCGATGGCAGGCGTGGCGACCTGGCCGGAAATCACCACCAGCGGGATGGAGTCCAGATAAGCCGTGGCGATGCCGGTGACGGCGTTGGTCGCGCCCGGTCCCGAGGTGACCAAGGCCACGCCCACCTTGTCGCTGGAACGCGAGAAGGCGTCGGCGGCGTGCACGGCCGCCTGCTCGTGACGCACCAGCACGTGCTTGAACTTGTCTTGCCGGAAGATGGCATCGTAAATTTCCAATACCGCGCCGCCCGGGTAGCCGAAAACAAATTCGACTCCCTCTTCCTGCAGGCAGCGGACCAGTATTTCGGCGCCCGATATCTGCATATCGCCTCTATTTCTTAGTTGATTTCATCCCGTTTGCTCAAAGACCTTAGCCTAAGGCTCAAACCATGGTCAAGTGATTTTGTGCAGGTGCAAAATAACGCTAAACCACGGTTATTTCAGGCAAAAAAAACGGACTAGCCTAGAGATTTCTGCTCTGCTACCATCATTGGTTGGCATCAACTTGAAACGCACAGATGGCAAGCCGCAAAGAAATGGCCGACTTCCTCGAGTCGGTGGAGAAGCGCGCCTTCAAACAGGCGCTATACGCGGTGCGTCAGGAAGACAATGCGCTGGACATCGTGCAGGATTCGATGATGAAACTGGCCGACCGCTACGCTCACGCGCCGGCGGAAGAGCTGCCGCTGATCTTCCAGCGCATCCTGCAGAACACGATCCGCGATCACTATCGCCGCAGCAAGGTGCGCAGCTTTGTCAGCACCCTGCTGTCCTCGCTGATCCCCACTCACGCCGAAGACGACACCCTCGACCCGCTGGAGACGCTGGACGTCGCCGCCGACGAGGCGCACACCAATCCGGAAAAGTGGTATCAGCGCAAGGAAGTGGCCGAGATGATAGACGCCTCGCTGCAGCTCCTGCCAGCTCGTCAACGCGAGGCTTTTCTGCTGCGTTATTGGGAAGGACTGGATGTCGCCGAGACCGCCCTGGTGATGGGCTGCTCGGAAGGCAGCGTGAAGACCCACTGTTCGCGCGCCAACCACACCCTTGCCGCCATTCTCGCGCAGAAGGGAGTATTGCTATGAAACACCCCCACGATAGCCAGGGCGACCATCTGCCGTCCCATATCACCCGCATTCTCGACACCCGCAACACCGATCCCACGCCGACGCAACAAGCCAAGCTGCGCCAGGCCCGCATGGCCGCGATGGAGCGCTTCGACGAGCGCGTCCAGCAGCCGATGCGCCTGAAGGAAAAAGTGTCGTTATGGGTGCAGCGCCACACGCTGTTGCTGCGCCGCGGCGGCGCCGCGCTGGGTTTCGCGCTGGCCACCGGCGCCGGCATGCTGCTGCTGGAAGGCTTTTTGCTGGAAACCGATGTCGTCGACGCGGCCGTGCTGTCGCAGGACATCCCGCTCAACGCCCTGCTGGAGCCGCATTTCAGCCGGGGGATGCATGACTAGCTTCCCGCGCTTGTTCGCTGCGGCGGCCCTGCTGGCCGGCCTGTGCTCTCCCGCCAGCCAGGCATCCCCGCCCAGCGACCCGCGCTGGGAACAACTCGGCGTAGAACAACAGCAAGTGCTGGCGCCGTTGGCGGGCGAATGGAACCGCTATTCCGCCGAGAAAAAACAACACCTGCTGGACATCGTGCCGCGTTACCGCGCGCTGCCGGCCGAGCAAAAACAGCGCGTGCAGCAAAACCTCAAAGCCTGGTCCGAACTGACCCCGCAGCAACGCCACGAAATCCGCGGCAACTGGGACAAGCTGCAAAAGCTGCCGCCGGATCAACGCCAGCAGGTGATCCAACGCCTGCGCCAACAAAACGCCTCTTCCGCCCAATGACCGATACCCCGCCCAGCCTGGCGCGCTGCCTGGCCAGCCTGTTTTACGAATCGCTGCTCATCGTCGCCATGATGCTGATCAGCAGCGCCGTGCTCACGCCTTTGCAACTGATGCTGGGCCAGGACTCCTGGCTGCTGCACAGCCTGATCCAGTTAGCCGTCGCCGGCGTGCTGTTCGCCTATTTCGGCTATTGCTGGACCCGCAGCGGCCAGACCGCGGCGATGAAAACCTGGCATATCCGGCTGGTGCGCGCCGACGGCCAATTGCTGGGCTGGCCGCAGGCGCTGATGCGCTACGCCATCGCCGCCATGCTGTTTGTCGGCCTGCCAGTGATCTCCTACCTGGGCTGGCAGCGCAGCTACGGCGACCACCCAGCCCTGAAGTGGCTGGCGCTGCTGTGGTGGCTGGTGCCCTTCCTGTCCCGCTTCTACGATAAAGACCGCCGCCACCTGCACGACAGGCTGGCCGGCACCCGCCTGCTGCTGCTGCCCAAGCCGGCGCGCGGCGGAAAGTAAGCGCTTGGCCGCCAAGCCGGCGAGCCAGAGGCGTCAGCCCTGCAACTGCGGCAGGTCGGCCGCAAACTCCAGCAGCGCATCCAGCACCATCCTCACCCTCGCCGGCAACACGCGCCGCTCCGGCCACACCGCGTAAACCGGCCGGGTGGCGATTTCCCATTCGCCCAACACCCGGACCAAGCGGCCATCCGCCAATTGCCGATGGCAAATGCTGAGCGGACTGACCGCGATGCCCGCGCCTTCCTCGGCCAGGCGGCGCGTCAGCAGCATATCGTTGGTCCGCACCGCCGGTTCGACAGGCCAAACCGCCTCTTCTCCGCTCTCCCTATGCCTAAGCTTCCAGCGCTCGAACGGCTCGGCCAGCAATAGCTTGTGCGCAGCCAGCTCCTGCGGCGTTCCCGGCATGGCATGCGCAGCCGCATAAGCGGGCGACGCCACCAGGATGGTGCGCACCGCGCCCAGCCTGCGCTGCCGCAGCGAGGCATCCGACTGCTCGCCCACCCGCAAGGCCAGATCGGCCATGCCGCTGTATAAATCATCCAGGCTGTTGTTCAGCTTCAACTCCAGCCTGAGCTGCGGATGATCGCGCAGCAAGCGCGACCACACCGGCACCAGCATGTCATTGGCCATGCTCAAGGGCGCCAACAGCCTCACCACGCCCTCCACCCGGTTCAGCGCGCCATCCAGGGCCGCCGTCTCCTGCCGCAAAGCCGTCAGCAAAGGCTTGCAGCGCTCGTAGTATTGCCAGCCCTCATTGCTCGGCGCCATCCGCCGCGCGCTGCGGCTCAGCAGCTTGCAGCCCAGTCTGGCCTCCAAGGCCTGCAGCCGGCGGGTCAGAGTCGGGGCCGGCATGCCCAGCCGCTTGGCCGCGGCATTCAGGCTGCCGGCATCGACAATCGCCACAAATAGTTCCAGATCATCCAGCATGATTGCAAAAATGAAATTTGAAATTGATTTTTTCATTCTATTTTCGCAATTCGATTTTGACTAGACTCCACTCGTCGAAACCTGAATGGAGCGCGCCCTATGTCCCCCGCCCTTCGCCAACGCCTGCTGTTCTCGTCGCTGATGTCGGCGGCGATGTCCTTGATCATGACGGCCTGGTTCACCGCGCTGAATCACGGCCTGCATGCCGACTTCGCCTCGCTGTGGCTGCGCGCCTTCGGCCTGGCCTGGCCGCTGGCCCTGGCGTCGGTATTGTTGCTGGCCCCGTCGCTGCAGCGACTGACGCGGGCGCTGCTGGCGCGCTTCGACTCATCCGCCGGCGACACGCCGGCCCTCAACACCAAAGGAGCAAGATCATGAGAGTGGATTACACCCAACTGTCGCCCAAGGCTTACCAGGGCCTGCTGGCCTGCAAGAACGCGCTGGCGGAAAGCCCGCTGGGCCTGCCTTTGATCGAATTGGCTTATTTGAGGATCGCCCAGCTCAACGGCTGCGTGTTCTGCCTGAAATTGCACAGCCATGCGCTGCGCCGCAAGGGCGAAAGCCAGGAAAAACTGGATGCGCTGGCTGGATGGGATGTGGCGGAAGAAAAGCTGTTCACCCCGCGGGAAAGAGCCGCGCTGGCCTGGACCGAAGCGGTGACCCGCATCGGCGAAAGCCGCGCGCCGGACAGCCTGTATCAAAGCCTGCGCGAGCACTTCAGCGACGCGGAAATCTCCGACCTGACGCTGGCCATCGCCTTGATGAACGCCTTCACCCGCATTGCGGTGGCGGTGAGGCAGTAAGCCCACTCGCCGCAAAAGCAAAAAGCGGCTGACAATGATTGCCAGCCGCCTTTTTCGGCCTTGCCGCCCAAACCTTCCGCTAGAGTCCGTTACGCGGCCACCACTGAAGACGGAGCAGCACAAATATCTTGCTTAGAAGTGCCAAGTAGCAGTTACTTCAATTTTCGGCTTCTCACCGCTTCCAGCAGTAACCTTCACAGAAACATCGACGCCACCCTCAACCAAATCCAGTTCACGGGAAGACAGCTCGACAACTTCAGCAGCAGAATGCTGTTCAATTTTATTGTTAAACATAATTATTTCTCCTTTTTTGAGTGATTTGCACTTTTAATGCCATTAAAATTTATCTTCGGAATAATATTATGTCAACATCTTAATTGCACATAGGTTTAACATGACTAAAATTTTATTATTTATAAATAAATAATTCACTTATAACTATAATAATGATTAAAAATTGCATTTTTAAGATAAAATAAGCATTTTATTAAATTGAAGTCAATTCAATTTACATTGAATCAAGAATTGCAACTTAACTTTCACACTATTTTTTACTTTATTGTCATTACTTATTGCCCAATACCGTCCACTGCAATGCGGTGGCTTATTCCTGCCAAGCACCACTGGATAGCAAACTTACCCACAGCCCGCCTTGAAAACAAAAGTTCTCCACAAAAAAGGGATGGCTCCATGCCATCCCCTTGTTATCAGACAACAGCCCACCCCCTCGACAGAAAACGGGATAAGCAGCCATATTTTCAAAACATTCAAACCAGTAGTCGTTGATACGCCTTTGATCCACTGACATACGTCGCCGCCACCGCACGGTCGTCGCCCAGCATCATCTGGATGAACAGGGCTTCGGAGAGGTCGCGGGCATAGCGCATGCGGAAATCCAGCAGCGGCGTGGAGCGCAGATTGAGCACCGCCAGATCGGCCTCCATGCCCGGCGCGATGCTGCCGACCTTGTCGGCGATGCCCAGCGCTTCGGCCCCGCCGCGGGTGGCCAGATAGAAAGCCTGAACGGCGGACAGCGGCTTGCCGTGGCTCTGCGCCGCCATATAGGCCGCATTCATCGTCTGCAGCATGGAGAAGCTGGTGCCGGCGCCCAGATCGGTGCCGAGGCCGAGCGGAATCGGGCGCGCGCTCTCCACGCAAGGGCGCAGGTTCAGGCTGCCGGAGCCGAGGAAGAAATTGGAAGTCGGGCAATGCGCCAGCGAGGCGCCGCTGTCGCGGAAGGCATCCAGCTCCTCACCGGACAGATGGATGCCATGGCCATAGATGGCGCGCGGCCGCAGCAGCCCGTAGCGCTGATAGACGCTGGCGTAGTCGCGGCAACCGGGGAACAGCTGCTTGACCCAGGCGATCTCGTCTAGGTTTTCCGAAATATGCGACTGGATGGCGACATCGGGAAACTCCGCCGCCAGCGCCCCCAGCATTTCCAATTGGCCATGGCTGGAGGTGGGAGCGAAGCGCGGGGTGATGACGTATTCGGCGCGGCCCTGGCCATGCCAGCGCTCGATCAGCGCGCGCGAATCCTCGTAAGCGGTCAGCGGCGTATCCAGCAAGGCGTCCGGCGCATGGCGATCCATGCACACCTTGCCGGCCAGAATGCGCAAATTGATGCGCGCCGCTTCCTGGAACAGCATTTCCACCGAGGCCGGGTGCACCGTGCCAAACACGCAGCCGGTGGTGACGCCGTTGCGCAGCTGCTCGGACAAGAAGACCTGGGCCACTTCGCGCGCATGCAGCTCGTCGGCGAAGCCCTGCTCGGTGACGAAGGTGTAATGATGCAGCCAGTCCAGCAGCTGCTCGCCGAAGGCGGCCATCATCTCGGTTTGCGGATAATGGACGTGGCAATCGATGAAGCCCGGCAGGATCAGATGGTCGGGATAGTGCGTCAAAGCCACATCCGGCGTCAGCGTGGCCAATAGCTCAGCCGCCGGCCCGCATGCCGCGATGCGGCCATTTTCCATCACCACCAGCGCGTCGCGCTGGAACACCAGGCTATCCTGCTCGGCCTGCCGGAAGGGATTGCCCCGGAAGGTCAGCACATCGCCGCGTACCGCTGTTTTCAAGCTCTGCTCCCGCCGCGTCCGCGGCCTTGGTTTGACGGTTTACTCGTCAACTATCTTCATATAAAGAATCTTCACATGTAACTATAACGCCGATCATCGCGGCAGGGCAAGTCAAGCTGATCAAACGCAAGTTTCACGGCGATGCCGCTTTTCCTTTACATGAAGATAGTATATTTTCAAGTCGTGATACTCTTGCGCCCGATCGCGTTTGCCTTCTTTGGATTGGAACCCGCAGCATGCAGCAAGCACCAGACCAGATTGACCGTATCGTCGCCCTGTGGAACGAAGTCCGCCCCGACCTCGACACCTCCGCCACCGAAGTGATCGGCCGCATTGTGCGGATGGAATACTTCATCACCCGCCGGGTTTTGCAGGATTTGGCACGCCATAATCTCAATGTAGGCGAATTCGACGTGCTGGCGGCCCTGCGCCGCGGCGGCGAACCGTATCAGTTGTCGCCCAACCAGCTGCAAGGCATGGTGCTGATTTCCTCCGGCGCGCTGACCAATCGCATCAACCGGCTGGAAGAGGCCGCACTGGTGAGCCGCTCGCCCGATCCGGACGACCGCCGCGGCGTGATCGTCACCTTGACGCCCAAAGGCTTCCAGGTGATAGAAGACGCCGCCGGCCATCACTTGGCCGCAGAGGCCGAGTTGCTGGACATGCTCAGCGAGGAAGAGCGCCAAACGCTGGCCGGCCTGCTGAAGAAGATGCTGCAGTCGCAAGAAGACTAAGTCGCATTGACATGCCCATGACATGCATGAAAAGCTGTCTCTTTCCCTAGCGTCCGCTTTCCGCATGTTTGTCTGCTATCTGGGCCTGCGCTGGCAGGCCTTTCGCCATTCGCTAGCCGAATTGCTGCGCCGCCGGGTCTGGTGGTTGTTTTTGCCTGCGCTGGCCTATTTCTATTTGTTGGCGCACGGCGGCGACGCCGCGATTTTCTGGCTGCCCGCGTTGCGCGGCTGGCCTTTCCCCCTGCTGATCGCCAGCTATGCCTTGCTGTTCTGGCTGCCTTTCTTGTCCAGCGTCGACAGGCTGCGCCCGCCGGAACTGTCGTCCCTGCTCGCCAGCTTGCCCATTCCCGCCGTTTGGCATCGCCTCGCTGATATTTTACTGGCGCTCATCGCCTGCTCCGCCCTGCCCGGCTTGCTGCTGTTCAGCGCTGTAACCTCCTGGCTGCGCGGCGGCTGGGTGTCCTCCGCCAGCTTGATGCGGCTAAGCGGGCTTGGCCTGCTCAGCTGGATGCTTGCGAGCGGCCTGCTCTGGCTATGGCTGCAATGGCAGCAGTCCCGTCGCCATCGGCTATATCAGCCCCCATGGCGCGCCCGGCCTTTGTATCTATGGCTGCCTCTCAACCACACGCTGGCTACCCTGCCCGCCAAATGGCGCGCATTGCTGCTGGCGGCGTTTCCAATTCTCGCCCTGGCGCTCACGCTGTTGAGCTGGCATTACCAGATGCTGCTGGCGATGCTGGTTTTCACGCTGCTACAACTGGCTGGCAAGTTATGGCATGACAGCCTGGAGCGCAGCCGCCAACAGCTCCAGACTCAGTTGGCCCACTGGCCCTTGCAGCCCAGGCGTTTGCGATGGCACGCCACCGCACTGGGCCTCGCGCCCTATTTCACCCTTAGCCTCTTATTCATCACGCTCATGCTTTTTCAGCCGGCGGCGCATTTGACGCCTTTGCTATGGCTGGGCGTCTCCATGCTTGGCTTTTGCCTGCTGCTGCGTTCAGCCCACGCCAAACCGCTGGCCGAGTCCTATCCCTTTTACCTGCTGAGCTGGGGTCTGCAGCTGGCATTCCTGTCGGAGCTGTCCGGATGAATACCCTAATCTTGCGACAAGTGGGCATCGCCTATCCTGGCCGAGTGATCGCGGAAAACCTGTCCTTGCAACTGGAGCCTGGCATCCATCAATTGCGCGGCCGCAATGGCAGCGGCAAATCCAGCCTGCTGCGGACACTGGCCGGCGCGCAGGCCGGCTATGTCGGCAACGTTTCGCTCAATGGCATAGCCGAGCGCACGCAGCCGGTCGACTACCGTCGCCAGCTGTGCTTTTCCGGCAGCGAGGATTTGCCGCTGCCCTGGTTGACTCCCGCGCAATTCCAGCACATGGCCGCGCAGCTGTTTCCCGATTTCGACATGGCTCGCTGGCTCAAACTATTGCGTGATTTCGCGGTGGAAGCGATGGCGGAGCAGCCGATGTCGCACTTGTCGCTGGGCAGCCGCCACAAGTTCCAGCATGCGCTGGCCTTGGCCAGCCAAACCGCGCTCTTGCTGTTCGACGAGCCCTTCAACGCGCTGGATCAGGCTTCGCTGCGGGTATTGGAAACAGAGATGCTGGAGGCGAAACGGCGCGGCGCCATCGTGCTGTTCACCAGCCATCAAGCGCAGATTGCTTTGCCAACCGACAGCGAATGGGAAATCGGCGACAGCCGCCTCGCGCGGCTGGCCAAGGCCAGCGACCCTTTATTGATTGAACCCGCGTAGGGCGGAAGCCCGGTCTTATCGGGCGTTCCGCCATTCTCCACATCACAGGCTCCCGGCGGATCGCCCCCTGCGGGGCATCCGCCCTCAACGCGGCCGCTTGTCGGCCGCCAGGCGCAAGCCCGCAGGCGGCGTCCAGGCCCAGCGCTTCTTCCAGGCGCCCACCACCCGGTCCGGGTATTCCGGCCGTCCCAGGCTGCCGTTGTAGCGGCCCAGCGCGCGGAACAGATTGCCGCGCTCCACGTCCAGGTAGTAGCGCAGGATAGTGCAGCCATAGCGCAGATTGGTGGTGAGGTCGAACAGATTATGCTGCGGCGTGCCGATATGGCGGGTCCAGAACGGCATCACCTGCATCAGGCCGCGTGCGCCGGCTCCGGAGATGGCGTATTTATTGAAGCCGCTCTCCACTTGAATCAGGCCCAACACCAATTGCGGATCGAGCCCGGCGCGAACGGCTTCGTACTGGATGGCGGTGAGCAGGCGCTCGCGCACCCAGGGGTCCGGAATTTTCTTTTGCAGCCGGGATGACATCTCGGCCAGCCAGGCCTGGCCTTCGCGCGGATCGTCGAACACCAGCTTGGGCGCGTTGACGTCGGAAATGGAGCGGCTCATCGCCGAGGCCACGTTGGCGGACAAGGCCTCCTCTTTTTGCGCGCCGGCCCAAGCGGGCGCGGACAGCAAAATGGCGGCCAGGACCAAGACCGGCGTTAACGCCTGCCTAAAAAGGACGCCCCCTCTCCCCCGCCCCCTCTCCCGCCAGGGGAGAGGCGAGCAAACCGCCGCGATCCGGCGCGGCGATTCACAGGCTGGAGGGAAAGAGGTCGGTTTCATCAGGCCAGCTTGGAGAGGACATGCTCCAGAATAGCATCGGCGGCGACGGCGGTGGCTTCGCTGTCGCGGCGGTGCTGGTACTCGACCTTGCCTTCCTTCAGGCCGCGGTCGCCGATGGTGACACGGTGCGGCGCGCCGATCAGCTCCCAATCGGCGAACATCGCGCCCGGGCGCTCGCCGCGGTCGTCCAGAATCACATCCACGCCCTTGGCGGCCAGATCGGCGTACAGCTTGTCGGCGGCTTCCTTCACCGCTTCGGAGCGGTCATAGCCCACCGGGCACAGCACCACCGCGAACGGGGCGATGGAATCGGGCCAGATCATGCCCTTGTCGTCGTAGTTCTGCTCGATGGCGGCGCCCAGGATGCGGGTCACGCCGATGCCGTAGCAGCCCATCTCGAACGGTTTCGGCTTGCCGTCTTCGTCCAGGAAGGTGGCGTTCATCGCGGCCGAGTACTTGGTGCCCAGGTAGAACACGTGGCCCACTTCGATGCCGCGCTGGATGGCCAGCACGCCCAGGCCGTCCGGCGACGCGTCGCCTTCCACCACGTTGCGGATGTCGCACACTTCCGGCTCAGCGCAGTCGCGGCCGAAGTTGGCGCCGGTATAGTGCTGGTCGTCCTCGTTGGCGCCGATGGCGAAGTCGGCCATCTTGGCCACGGTGCGGTCGGCGATGACGCGCCCCTTGAAGCCCACCGGGCCCAGCGAGCCGGGGTTGGCGCCGAAGGCGTCGCGGATGGCGGCCGGGCTGGCGAAGGCCAGCGGGTTCTTGATGCCGGCCACTTTCTGGGCCTTCACCTCGTTCAATTCGTGGTCGCCGCGCACCAGCATCAGCACCGCTTCGCCCTCTTCGCCTTCCACCACCACCGCCTTGACGGTCTGCTTGATGTCTATCTTCAGGAAATCGACCAGTTCGGCGATGGTTTTGATCTTGGGCGTATGCACCTTGCTCAAGGCGGCTGCCGCGGCCGCGCGCTCGCCTGCCGGCGCTACGGCTTCGGCCAGCTCGATATTGGCGGCGTATTCCGATTGCGGACAGTAAACGATGGCGTCCTCGCCGGTGTCGGCGATCACCTGGAATTCATGCGAGCGGTCGCCGCCAATGGCGCCGGTATCGGCCGCCACCGCGCGGTAGGTCAGGCCGAAGCGGTCGAAGATGCGGCGATAGGCGGCGTACATATTGTCGTAGCTCTTGCCGGCGTCCTCGGCGCTGCGGTCAAACGAATACGCGTCCTTCATGGTGAACTCGCGGCCGCGCATCACGCCGAAACGCGGACGGCGCTCGTCGCGGAACTTGGTCTGGATCTGGAAGAAGTTCTTCGGCAGCGCGCGGTAGCTGCGCAGCTCGCGGCGGGCGATGTCGGTGATCACTTCCTCGGCGGTCGGCTGCAGGGCGAAATCGCGGTCATGGCGGTCTTTGAAGCGCAGCAGTTCGGCGCCCATCGCGTCCCAGCGGCCGGTTTCCTGCCACAGTTCGGCCGGCTGCACCACCGGCAGGCTCACTTCGATGGAGCCGGCGCGGTTCATTTCCTCGCGAATGATGGTTTCAACCTTGCGCAGCACGCGCAGGCCCATCGGCATCCAGGAATAGATGCCGGCGGCGTGCTTGCGGATGAAGCCGGCGCGGATCATCAGTTTCTGGCTGGTGATGTCGGCGTCGGCGGGCGCCTCTTTCAGGGTGGAAATGAAAAACTGCGATGCGCGCATGATGCGTCCTTGGAATGTGTCTGATCAATGTGGACGATTGTAGCGTTTGCAACGCCTGGCGGCCAAGCGCCGCGCCGTCACGGCGGCAAGTCAAGCCCTTTATCCCGACAAGGACTATCCGCTGTTGCACCTGCACAACCGGCCTGCCTTGCCGTCCCTAGCCATGCTTGGCTGCGCGCGGACTCTGGAGTACCCTGCGCCCTGCCTGGGATTTTTACGGCTTTTTTATTCCGCTCCCGTCGCCAACAATGAAGAGAGCGGCAAGCTCGCAGTCCCTGACTCATCGCGGCCCGGCGCCCTAACCGCCATGCTGCACAACCGTTATGGAAGCTTATGCAGGATCACAATAAACAGGCGATGGCTGGCCTGACCCTGGCTGCGCTCGGCGTGGTATACGGCGATATCGGCACCAGCCCGCTCTATACCTTGCGCGAGTGTTTCGTCAGCCAGAACATCCCCACCACGCCGGACAATATCTTCGGCATTCTGTCGCTGATCTTCTGGTCGCTGATCTTCGTGGTGTCGGTCAAATACGTGGCCTTCGTGCTGCGCGCCGACAACCGCGGCGAAGGCGGCATCATGGCGCTGATGGCGCTGGCGCGGCACTACACCACCCATGCCGCCCGCTGGAAGATCGTGATGCTGGGCCTGTTCGGCGCGGCGCTGTTCTATGGCGACGCCATCATCACCCCGGCCGTGTCGGTGCTGTCCGCCGCCGAAGGCATGGAGGTCGTTTCCTCCGGCCTGGAGGCCTATGTGCTGCCGATGTCGGTCTGCGTGCTGGTGGCGCTGTTTCTGCTGCAGAAACACGGCACCGCCAGCGTCGGCCTGCTGTTCGGACCGGTGATGACGGTCTGGTTCGCCATTCTCGGCATCATCGGCCTGAACCAGATCATGCAGCAGCCGGCCGTATTGCAGGCGCTCAA
The DNA here is from genome assembly GCF_024207115.1 of Chromobacterium sp. IIBBL 290-4. Lineage (NCBI taxonomy): Bacteria > Pseudomonadati > Pseudomonadota > Betaproteobacteria > Neisseriales > Chromobacteriaceae > Chromobacterium > Chromobacterium sp. IIBBL 290-4. Next base: position 2,003,342 of record NZ_CP100128.1, on the reverse strand, counting down.
TCCCTGGCACGCGGTCAGCTTCCTGACCCAGCACGGCTTCCACGCCTTCCTGACCCTGGGCTCGGTGGTGCTGGCGTTGACCGGTGCCGAAGCGCTGTACGCCGACATGGGCCACTTCGGCAACAAGCCCATCCGCCGCGCCTGGTTCGGCCTGGTGCTGCCCGGCCTGGCGCTGAACTACTTCGGCCAAGGCGCGCTGCTGATGCGCGACCCGTCCGCCATCAAGAACCCCTTCTTCCTGGCCGCGCCCGATTGGGCGCTGCTGCCCATGATAGGCCTGGCCACGCTGGCCACCGTCATCGCCTCGCAAGCGGTCATTTCCGGCGCCTATTCGCTGACCCGCCAGGCCATGCTGCTGGGCTACTGCCCGCGTCTGGCCGTCAGCCACACCTCGGAAAAGGAAATCGGCCAGATCTACATGCCCTTCATCAACTGGGCGCTGCTGGTGGCCGTGCTGGTGGTGGTGCTGACCTTCAAGACCTCGTCCAGCCTGGCAGCCGCCTACGGCATCGCAGTGACCGGCACCATGCTGATCACCACCATGCTGTTCTTCGTGGTGGCGCGCGTGAACTGGCGCTGGCCGCTGCCGCTGGCGCTGGGCATCACCATCGTGTTCGGCGTGATCGACACCGCCTTCTTCGCCGCCAATGTCCACAAGGTGGCGGACGGCGGCTGGCTGCCGCTGGTGTTGGGCATGATCATCTTCACCTTGATGGGCACCTGGAAACAGGGCCGCGAAATCCTGTTCAAGCGCCTGCGCGATCAAGCCCTGCCGCTGGACGATTTCATCCGCAACCTGGAAGCCTATCCGCCGGCGCGGGTGGAGGGCACGGCTGTCTTCCTCACCAGCACGCTGCACGGCGTGCCGCATGCGCTGCTGCATAATCTCAAGCACAACAAGGTGCTGCATGAGCGGGTGGTATTGATGACGGTGCGCACCGAGGACATCCCCTTCGTGCCGGAAGACGAAAGACTGGACATCGTGCAGATGTCGGCCTCGTTCTGGCGCGTGGTAGCGCGTTACGGCTTCAAGGAAGAGCCCAATGTGCTAGAGGTGCTGGAGAAGTGCGGCCAGGAAGGCTTCGCCATGGAAGTGATGGATACGTCCTTCTTCCTGTCGCGCGAAACCATCGTCGCCACCGAGCACCCCGGCATGGCGCGCTGGCGCGAAAAGCTGTTCGTCTGGATGAGCAAGAACGCGCTGCGCGCGACCGACTTCTTCCAGGTGCCCGCCAACCGGGTGGTGGAGCTGGGCGCGCAAGTCGAGCTGTAAACCCTGGCGCATCATGAAAACGGCGGCCTTTGAAGCCGCCGTTTTTATGTCAACGATCAGCCGCGCGCCAAGCCGATATCCGCCTGCGCCCTGGCCCAATCGAACCACGGACCGGGATCGGTCTTGCGGCCGGGCGCGATATGCTCGTGCCCGGTGACCGCGATCAAAGGCAAGCGACGGCGCAATGCCGCGCTCAGCGCCGCCAAGGCGCGGTATTGCGCCTCGCTGAACGGTTCGAAGTCGCAGCCCTCCATCTCCACGCCGATGGAGAAATCGTTGCACTTCTCTCTGCCCCGCCAGCTGGACACCCCGGCATGCCAGGCCCGTTTGCCCACCGGCACGAACTGCAGCAACTGCCCGTCGCGGCGGATGAAAAAATGCGCCGACACCCGCAGCTGATGAATGCCCTGATAATAAGGGTGAGCATCGGGATCCAGCGCATTGCTGAACAACTGCTCCACCCCTTCTCCGCCGTAACGGTAGGGCGGCAGGCTGATATTGTGGATCACCAGCAGCTCCGGCGCGCAGCCTGGGCTGCGATCGTCGCAATTGGGCGAGGGAATCTGCCGCGCGCCCCGCAGCCAGCCATCGGCGTCCAGCTCCAGCGCCGGGGGCGTAGCCGGACGATAGGCCAGCCGCCACAAAACCAGCCCGTCCGGCGTGCTCCAGCGTTTTTCCAGCACGAAACCCGCCTTGTGATACAAACGGATCGCCGCCTGGTTGACCTCGGCCGTATCCACGCTGATCCGGACTTCGCCCTGCGCGACATGATTGAGCAAGCGATAGCCCCAGCCTTGGTTCAGATGATCCGGATCCACTACGGTGCGATCGATATGCAGGCCGCCATCGGAGCGGCGCGACGCCACCACCAGGCCTCGCAGCGCCTCGCCCTCGAATGCGCCCAGGATGCGGCCTCCGCAGGCGATCAGCGCCGCCTCGTCGGCCCATAGCAAGGGCAGATCCGGATAATCCAGCCATGACGCCTCCAAGCGATGCGCGGCCAATTGCAGACGCAAGGCCTCTCCCACCTGCTTGGAATCCGCCCTATCCAGCCCCCTCACTTCAAATGGCATCGACATAAAAACCTCTTATATTCATGACGTCGGCGCTACGGAAAAATCCGCTTGTGTTCCCGCCCGCAAAGCGGTATCAAGAATTTGCGCCTTCGCGTTGCGCCTGCGCCATATTTCGCATGACGTCTAGTTTACGCTTGAGGCGCGTCATGTCCATGGCTTGGCTGTTGCGGCACAATGTCCCGGACCTCAATGCAGGAGACCACCCTCATGCTCACGCTCGACACCTTGGGCGGCCCCACCGCCCCCAGTTTCGAACAGCCGCTGGAAATGCTGCTGGCCTGCCACGACAAAATTCGCCGCTTCTGCGACTTATTGGACAAACTGCCGCCCTATATCGATGAGCATGGCGTCGACGACGCCGCGCGCAACACCATTGACGACATCGTGCGCTATTTCGACGTCGCCGGACCGGCCCATCATACCGACGAGGAAGAAGAGCTGTTCCCGCTGATCGAACAGCGCGTGCCCACCGCAGTGCCCAGGCTGGAGCAGCTCTCCGCCGAGCACGGCTATCTGCACTCCTGCTGGAACGCCATCCGCGACGATCTGACCGCGCTGCGCGATGGCCGCATCAAGCAGATCAGCAAGAATGAATTGCAGGAATTCGCCCGCCAATACCGCGAACACGCCGCCACCGAGGAGGCCTGGCTGTTTCCCACCGCGTCCAGCACGCTGAGCCTGGAAGAACTCAGACAGGCCGGAGAACACATGGCCGCCAGACGCGCCCAGGCCGCCTAAGCCGCGGCGCGCAAACAAAACGGGTTGCCCGCTCGCGCCGGCAACCCGTTGTTTTTTTCCGTCGACCGGAAGCTTAAGCCGTCAGTTTGAGCAGCTGGGCGAAAGCGTCCTCGAACAGTTTCAGGCCGTCTTGCTGCAACTTCTCGCCCACAGCGGCCAGATCGATGCCCGCGGCTTCCACTTCAGCCAGCAAGGCCTGAGCTTGCTCCAGCGCTTGCGGCAACGTCAGCGCGGCGTTGCCGTGATCGCGGAAGGCGGCCATGGTGGCGTCCGGCACGGTATTGACGGTTTCATCGCCGATCAGGGTTTCCACGTACAGCACGTCGCTGTAGGCGGCATTCTTGGTGCCGGTGGAGGCCCACAACAGGAATTGCGGCATGGCGCCGGCGGCGCGCAGCTTGGCGAACTCTTCGCCATGGAAACGCGCCTGATAACGGATGTAAGCGGCCTTGGACAGCGCGATCGCCACCTTGCCCTTGTGCTGCTCCGCCACTTGCGCGTCCAGCAGGCTGTCGACGCGCGATAGGAAGAAGCTGGCCACGGCCTTGATGCCGGACACCGGCTTGCCATCTGCCAGACGGGCGTTCAGACCGGCGATGTAGGCGTCCCACACCGCTTCCACCTGCGGCAGCGAGAACAGCAGGGTGATGTTGACGTTGACGCCTTCGCGGGTCAGCGTCTGGAAGGCGCGGATGCCTTCAGCGGTGGCCGGGATCTTGATCATCGCGTTGGCGCGGCCGATCTCGGCCCACAGACGGCGGGCGGCGGCCAGGGTGCCGGCTTCGTCGCGCGACAGTTCCGGGGACACCTCCAGGCTGACGTAGCCGTCGTTGCCCTGGCTGGCTTCGTATTGCGGCAGCAACAGGTCGCAGGCGGCCTGGATGTCGGCCACCACCAGTTTTTCGTAGCGCGCTTCGGCGGACAGCGCCGCGTCTTGCTTCAGCACAGCCAGTTCGCCCTGGTAGCTGGCGTCGCTGCTGATCGCCTTGTAAAAAATGGCCGGATTGGAGGTCACGCCGGCGATGCCGTCGTCGGCCAGCAGGCGGGCCAGTTCGCCGGAGGCGATCAGTTCACGGGACAGATTGTCCAGCCAGATGCGCTGGCCGAAGGGACGGATGGCTTGCAAACGATTCATGGTGTGGCGTCCGGGTATTGCTTGAGATAAAGAGAGAATCCTACCCCGATGGGCACGCCGCGCCAAGGGGATTGACGCGGCGGTTTGCGCTGGCTCAGGCGGCCAGGCTGTCGTTGCGGCGTTCGCGGGGAAACACCACGCTGAAAGTGCTGCCCTTCTCCGGCTCGCTTTTGATTTCCAGGCGGGCATGATGCCGCGCCAGCACATGCTTGACGATGGCGAGGCCGAGGCCGGTGCCGCCGCTGCCGCGCGAACGGCCGCGATCGACGCGGTAGAAGCGCTCGGTCAGCCGCGGAATATGCTCGCGCGGAATGCCGATGCCGGTGTCGCATACCGAGAAGCGCAGCTGCTCGCCCTCCTCTTGCCAGGACAGGGTGATGCAGCCGCCTTCCGGCGTATAGCGCACCGCATTGGACACCAGGTTGCCGAAGGCCGAGTGCAGCTCTTGTCCGCTGCCCCACAGGCCGGAGTCGCAGCAGCGCGCCAGTTTCACCGCGTGGCGGCCTTGCGACAAGCCCTCGGCCTCCACCATCAAGGTGTCCAGCATCTCGCGCATGTCCACTTTTTCCGCCGCCGCCGCCTTGGGGCTGTTCTCCAGCCGCGACAGCGTCAACAGATCCTCAACCAGACTCTGCATCCGCCGCGACTGCTCCATCATCATCGGCAGAAACTGGCGGAACATCTGATCGTTCACCTCGGGCATGTCGGCCAGCGTTTCCAGAAAGCCGCCCACCACCGTCAGCGGCGTGCGCAGCTCGTGCGACACATTGGCGACAAAGTCGCGGTGCACGGTCTGCACCCGTTCCAGCTGGGTGATGTCGCGCGTCAGCAGCAGCTTGCGGGTAGAGTCGAACGGCACCAGCTGCAAGGAGATGACCAGCTCGCGCGGTTGGCTGAAATTCAGCGTCAGCGGCTGGCTGAAGCTGGCGTTCTTCATATACGCGTGGAACGCCGGCTGGCGGATCAGATTGAGTATCTGATTGCCGACATCGCGCTTGCGGTCCAGCCCCAGGTGGTCCACCGCCATCGGATTGACCCACTCGATGCGGTCCAGATCGTCCAGCACCACCACGCCGTCCGGCATCGCCTCGCCGGCATTGATGAAGCGCTCCAGCGTATGCGTCAGCTTCTTCTTGCTCTGGCTCTGGTTGCGCATGATGCGGTACAGCGTCATGAACACGGCGTGCCAGACGCCGAAACCATCCGGCACCCGCTCCGCCACCGGGTGGCGCAGCCAGCGCAGCAACAAGGCGATGTGGTAGAGATTGAAAACCAGCCAGCCGCCCAGGCTGATGGCCAACACCAGCAGCGCGTCCGTGGCCGAGCTCAGCGCCCAGAAACCGGCGCTGACCAAGGCGATGGCCGCCAGCCACATCAGCGTCCGTTGCAAGAATTCACGCATATTTATCCGTTACTGTACCGAGAAGCGATAGCCGGTGCCGCGCACGGTCTGAATCAGGCTGTCATGCTGGGTATCTTCCAGCGCGCTGCGCAGACGGCGGATATGCACATCCACGGTGCGCTCCTCGACGAAAACGTGGTCGCCCCATACCTGGTCCAGCAGCTGGGCGCGCGAATGCACGCGCTCCGGATGGGTCATGAAGAAATGCAGCAGGCGGAATTCGGTCGGCCCCAGGTCGATGACGCTGCCGTTGCCGGTCACGCGGTGCGTCACCGGGTCCAGCCGCAGGCCTTGCACATCCACCGCGTCGTCGGTCATCTGCGGCGCGCGGCGGCGCAGCACCGCCTTGATGCGGGCCAGCAGTTCGCGCGGCGAGAAGGGCTTGGTGATGTAGTCGTCGGCGCCGGTTTCCAGGCCGACGATCTTGTCCTGCTCGTCGGAGCGGGCGGTCAGCATGATGATGGGAATGTGGCGGGTGCGCTCGTCGGCGCGCAGGCGCTTGGCTACGTCCACCCCGCTGGCGCCCGGCAGCATCCAGTCCAGCAACACCAGATCGGGCAGCGCGTTCCTGACCAGCGTCAGCGCCGCCTCGGCGGTGCCGGCGCGCAGCACGTGGTGGCCGGCTTGAGTCAGGTTGAAGGCGATCAGTTCTTGAATCGCCGGTTCGTCTTCTACCAGCAAGATGTTGGCGGCCATATTCGGCTATCCTCGGTTTGGTTTTGTGGCAAGGATACAAACGGCAGATGACATTAATATGACATGTCTTGATTAGGCTGCGCGCGCGATTCTGCCGCATTCGCAGCCCATGCGCCAGCGCAAAAAAAATGGGCCCGCGCAGATGGCGCAGGCCCGGAATGGTCGTCGTCAAAAACGTTGATCTGACAAGAGACCAGGGACAAAGAGATCACCAGGACAGTCTCTAGAACAAGGAGGGGACACTCCTCATCCACAACTAATCTTGGTAAGGAACGTCCGGCGGGACATGCCTCGCGTTCCAGATACGGGGTGCATTCTACGTAGCATTTCAAGGTACAAAGCCTATCAAACAAGCGTTTTAAAGCCATTCAGCCTTTCTTTTGATGTTTGTTTTCTGTTTTTTCATTAGAATCGAAACATGGACAGATATGATCGAAAAATCCTTGTTGCACTGCATGAAAATGCCAGAATCAGCTATGCGGAATTGGCCCGCCGCGTGAATCTTTCCGCGCCGGCCATTGCCGACCGCGTCACAAAAATGGAACAAAGCGGCGTCATCACCGGCTATCGCGCACAGATCGACCCGGCGCGCGTTGGGCTGCCCATCTCCTGCCTGATCGAATTGACAGTGAAACATCTGGAGTACTACGTGGTGATAGAAGAAATCCGCAACACGCCGGAAGTGATCGAGTGCGCCTCGATCACCGGCACCAGCGGATTGATGATCAAAGTGGCGGTGGACACCATGACCGCGCTGCAGGCCTTGATCGCCCGGCTGATGCAATTCGGCGACACCAAGACCTCCATCATCATCGACATGCCGGTGCCGCCGCGCATGCCGGCGCTGCAGGAAGACGAATGAATCCCGCCCATCCCCTCCCCGCGCTCATCAGGACCTCCCGATAGACGGAAGCCCGCAGAGGTTTCTCCGTCGGCTGTCGATCATGATGGGCGGGATGCCCGCGGATCAGCGGCGCGCCGGCGGATAGGCGGCACGCCCCGCCAGGGCATAAAAAAACCGGCGCTCCATGGCGCCGGTAGAAGGAGTACAACTCTCCCTTACACCTTCACAGCTCAGCCTGCGATGTGCTTGACGAAGCGCAGCATATTGCAGGTGTAGCCGTATTCGTTGTCGTACCAGGCCACCACCTTGATGAAGGTCTTGTCCAGCGCGATGCCGGCGTCGGCGTCGAAGGTGGACGGCGCGGTGTTGCCGACGAAGTCGGTGGACACCACTTTTTCATCGGTGTAGCCCAGCACGCCCTTGAGCGCGCCTTCGGAAGCGGCCTTCATCGCCTTGCAGATGTCGGCGTAGTCGGCTTCCTTCTCCAGCTCCACAGTCAGGTCGACCACGGACACGTCGGAAGTCGGCACGCGGAAGGCCATGCCGGTCAGCTTCTTGTTCAGTTCCGGAATCACCTTGCCCACAGCCTTGGCGGCGCCGGTGGACGACGGAATGATGTTTTCCAGGATGCCGCGGCCGCCGCGCCAGTCTTTGGACGACGGGCCGTCAACGGTTTTCTGGGTGGCGGTGGCGGCGTGCACGGTGCTCATCAGGCCGCGCTTGATGCCCCAGTTGTCATGCAGCACCTTGGCCACCGGGGCCAGACAGTTGGTGGTGCAGGAAGCGGCGGAGACGATGGTTTCGCCGGCGTACTTGTCGTGATTGACGCCGAACACGAACATCGGGGTGTCATCCTTGGACGGAGCGGACTGCACCACTTTCTTGGCGCCGGCTTCGATATGCTTCTGGCAGCCTTCCTTGGTCAGGAAGAAGCCGGTGCAGTCGATGACGATTTCCGCGCCGATCTCGTTCCATTTCAGATTGGCCGGATCTTTTTCGGCGGTCAGGCGGATGCTCTTGCCGTTGACCACCAGGCTGCCGCCTTCCACTTTGACATCGCCCTGGAAGCGGCCATGCACCGAGTCGTACTTCAACATATACGCCAGGTATTCCGGATCCAGCAGGTCATTGATGCCCACTACTTCCAGTTCCGGAAAATCCTTTGCGATCGCGCGGAAAGCCATGCGGCCGATGCGGCCGAAACCGTTGATACCGACTTTGATAGTCATGATGAAGTCTCCTTGTCACCTTGTAACAATGCGATGAACGACTCGATGGCCCAAGTGTTCGCCATCCAGCAATGCAAATTCCCGCGGGCTTCCGGCTGCCGCGTCCGGGGAGTTTCCCTCGACCCGGCCGGCGCGGGAGACGCCCGCCCGAAAACAAAACAGCGCAAGGTTTTATCCGCCTTGCGCTGTCACTTTCCACTGATTCGCGCTTGTAATCAACACGCTACATCAAGTGTTTGCCATTTGCTTGACTTAACTTTGCAAAACCGCCGCGTAAGGACTGGCGTCGCCTTGCAAAACCACATGCAACAAGGTAGCCGACATCACGCTGACGCCGCTGGCGCCCAGCTGCTGCAACGCAGCCTGGTCCACGCGGGCCGAATCGGCCACTTCGATGCGCAGGCGGCTGCCGGCGATGGCCTCTACCTTGCGCACATTGTCGGCGCCGCCCAAGGCGACCAGCCAACGGCTCTTGTCGATGCTGGCGCCGCTGGCGGCTGCCGCCGACACCAGCGTTTCCGCGGCGGCTTGCGGCGCGGCTGCGGCCGGGCCGGCATTCAGCGCAGTGCGGATTTCATCGGCGATCAGGTCGGCCTCCGGTCCCAGCACCACTTGCACGCTGCCGGCGGCCGGCTTGATCAGGCCGCGCGAACCCAGGCTCTTCAGCGCGGTTTCGTTCACCTTGTCATTGCTGGCCACTTGCAGGCGCAAACGAGTGGTGCAGGCGTCGACCGACTTCAGGTTGGCGGCGCCGCCCAGCGCGTCGATGAAGGCGCGGGCGCGCTCAGTGCCGGCGCTCACCACGGCGGCGACCACAGCCACATCCTCGCGGCCCGGGGTCTTCAGGTCGAACTTCTTGATGAAGAACACGAACAGCACGTAGTAGACGAAGAAATAAACAATGCCGATCGGCAACAGGTAAGCCGGCTTGGTGGCCAGGCCGAAGTTCAGCACGTAGTCGAACAGGCCGGCGGAGAAGCCGAAGCCCAGCTTGACGCCCAGGGTCTGCATGATGGCCATGGCCACGCCGGTCAACACCGCGTGGATGGCGTACAGCGCCGGCGCCAGGAACATGAAGGCGAATTCAACAGGCTCGGTCACGCCGGTCAGCATCGCGGTCAGCGCCATCGAGAACAGCAGGCCGCCGACAGCCGCCTTGTTTTCCGGCTTGGCGGTGCGGTACATCGCCAGGCAGGCGGCCGGCAGGCCGAACATCATCACCGGGAAGAAGCCGGACATGAACATGCCAGCGGTCTTGTCGCCGGCGAAGAAGCGGGTCAGGTCGCCGTGCACCAGCTTGCCGGCGGCGTCGGTGAAGTCGCCCACTTGGAACCACACCATGGTATTGAGAATGTGGTGCAGGCCAGTGACGATCAGGATGCGGTTCAGGATGCCGTAGAAGAACACGCCCACTTCGCCGGCGCCGATCAGCCACTTGCCGATCGTGTCGATGGCGTGCTGGATAGGCGGCCAGATATAGCCTAGCACCGCGCCGAGTATCAGCATGCTGAAGCCGGTGACGATGGGCACGAAGCGCTTGCCGCCGAAGAAGGCCAGATAACTGGGCAGCTTGATGTCCTTGTAGCGGTTGTACAGATAGCCGCCGATCAAACCGGACAGAATGCCGGACAGCACGCCCATATTGATCTTGTCGTCTATCACCTTCAGCACCGCGGTCAGCACCAGGAAACCGATGGCGCCGGCCAGGCCGGAGGTGCCATTGTTGTCCTTGGCGAAACCCACCGCCACACCGATGGCGAAGATCAACGCCAGATTGCCGAAAATCGCGTCGCCTGCCTGCGCCATGATCTTGATGTTCAACAGATCGGGCTGACCCAGCCGCAACAGCAAGCCGGCCACAGGCAGCACGGCGATCGGCAGCATCAGGGCGCGCCCCAGCTGCTGGATGCCTGCAAACTTGTTCAAGGTACTCACAACATATCTCCCAGGTTAATCTGGCGCCGTCCTGTCATCCGGAGGTTCGCCAGCGTGTCGTCATTCCTAAGCTTCCCCATCGCGCCTCACGCCTTCGGCCACAATTCGGCCACGCGTCCGCGCACTGCCTCGGCCGAACCCAGCGTCAACAGACGCTGCGCCTCTCGGCCGCACTCTTCCAGAGACAGGCCCCGGACCTGGCTCTTCACCTCCGGCACCAGCCGCGGGCTGACCGACAGCTCGGTCACGCCCAGGCCCAGCAGCACCGGCACGGCCTGCGGATCCGACGCCATCGCGCCGCACACGCCCACCCACTTGCCATGTTTCTTCGCGCCTTCCACCGCGATGGCGATCAAGCGCAGCAGACCCGGATGCAGCGAATCGATCCGCGCCGCCAAGGTGGCATTGCAGCGGTCCATCGCCAGCGTGTATTGGGTCAAGTCGTTGCTGCCCACCGACAAAAAGTCGGCGTGCTTGGCCAATTGGTCGGCCAGCAGCGCAGCGGACGGCACTTCTATCATCACGCCCAGCTGCGGCCGCTCGCTCAGGCCCATTTCCGCGGCCAGCTCGTCGATGCGGGCGCGCAGGCGGATCAGCTCTCCGGCATCGGCGATCATCGGCACCAGGATGCGCAAGCGCGACAGCGGCTTCACCGCCAGCAAGGCGCGCAATTGGGTATCCAGCATCTCCGGATAGGCGAAGCCGGTGCGGATGCCGCGCAGGCCCAGCGCCGGATTCGGCTCCGGCGGCAGCTGCAGATAAGGCACATCCTTGTCGCCGCCCACATCCAGAGTGCGGATGATGGCGTTGCGGCCTTCCAGCGCGTCCAGCACCGCTTGATAGGCTTCGGTCTGTTCGGCCTGATTCGGCGCGTCTCGCCGGTCTATGAACAGGAATTCGGTGCGCAGCAAGCCCACGGCATCGGCGCCGTTGGCCACGCCTTCGCGGGCGTCGTCGGCATTGGCGATATTGACCGCCACTTCGATCACCGCGCCGTCAGCAGTGATGGCCGGCGCATTGGCCGAAGCCTGCATCGCGCGCAAGCGCGCGGCGCGGCGGTCGATCTCAGCCTGGGCGGCCGCCAATTCGGCGGCGTCCGGTTGCGGATGGGCCAAGCCGAGTTGGGTATCCAGAATCAAGGTCTGGCCATGTTCCAGCTGCAGGGCGGACGCGCCGCAAGCCACCAGCGCCGGAATGCCCATGGCGCGCGCCAAAATGGCGACGTGGCCGCTGGCGCCGCCGGCGGCGGTGACGATGCCGGCGATCTTGGCGCGCGGCAGACGGGTCAAATCAGACGGCGCCAGGTCTTCGGCCACCAGGATGGAGGCGTCGAATAGCTCCGGGCCTTGCTCCGGCTCGCCGTACAGGGCCACCAGCACTTGGCGCTCGATGTCTTTCAGATCGGCCACGCGTTCGGCCAGCAATTGATTGCCGAGGCCGGCCAGGATGGCGCATTGGGCGCGCACCGCCCGGCGAAAGGCGTAGCCCGCGCTCGCGCCGGCCGCGATGTCGCGCTCGGCGGCGGCTTGCAACTCCGGATCATCCAGCAGCGCCAGATGCGCGGCGAAGATATCGCTTTCAGCGGTCGCGCCGCGGCGCAGGGCATCGTCTATGCCTTGCTGGATGTGCGAGCGGACTTGGAGCAGCGCCTCGCTCAGCGCCGCGCGTTCGGCGGCGGCGCTGGCCGCTTGCTGCGGCACATCCATTTCATACGCGTCCAGGCGCACTGCCTGGCCGATGGCCAAACCCGGCGCGGCGGCGACGCCGGCGATGCGGCCTTCCACCTGGGCCACGGCAGCCGTTTGCGCGGCCGGCGCATGCCCGGCCTGGCTATGCGCTTGTAGCGCCGCCACTACGGCTTCAAGCGCGACTAAGCCATCGCCGCCGCGAGCAACCACCTCCACGCGGTCGCCCTCGCCCACGCCCAGCCCCATCAGGGCCACCACGCTGCGGGCGTTGGCTTGCTTGCCGCCGAAATGGATTTCAATGCTGGCGCCGTAGGCTTTGGCAGCCAGCTGCACCAGCGCGGACGGACGCGCATGCAGTCCGCCCTCATGGTTCACCACCGCCTCGGCGCGGGATTCCGGGCCGCCGGCAAGCTCGCGAGGGGAGACAGCCTCGCGAGCCGCCAGGGTCAGGAAGTGCGAGCGGCCCGCTTGCGACAGGCCCTCGGCACGGCGGGGGAAACTGAATTGTTCGCTATTGGCGATGACCACCATGGTGATCAGCGAGGGCGCGCGGCGCGCCACGCCGTCCAGATCCACCTCGATCAATGCTTGTCCCTGGCTGACTGCGTCGCCGGCCTTGACCATCGGCTTGAAGCCCTGGCCATCCAGCTTGACGGTGTCGATGCCGATATGGATCAACACTTCCGCGCCGTTGGCGGCGGTAATCGTCAGCGCGTGGCCGGTGCGGGCCACCTGGCTGACCGTGCCGGCACAGGGCGCGAGCAAGGTCGGCGACAGCGGTTCGATGGCCAGGCCATCCCCCATCATCAGGCCGGCGAACACCGGATCCGGCACGCGGTCCAGCGGAACGACGGGGCCGGAAAACGGGGCCAGCAGTTCGAGCGTTGCGGTCATCGATATTCCTTATTCTTCAAATCGTATTTGTACGGCGCCGCCCCAGAGCGACGCCGGCGCCGCTTCATCAGCGGGTGCAGGTCACCTTGGACAGGTGGCGCGGCACGTCGGGATTCAAACCACGGGCTTCGGACAGGCGGGCGGCCATCAGGTAGAAGCTCTGGATCGCCAACAGCGGGTCCAGCGCTTCGTCGTCGGCCACCGCCAGCGTCAGGTCGCGGCTATCGACATTAGCCGGCGCAGCCAGCAGCACGCGGGCGCCGCGGCCGCGCATTTCGGCGGCCAGGTCGATCAGGCCTTGCTGTTCCGGGCCGCGCGGCGCGAAGATCAGCAGCGGATAGCCGTCGTCGATCAGCGCCATCGGGCCATGCTTGATTTCCGCGCCGGAGAAGGCTTCGGCCTGGATGGCGCAGGTTTCCTTGAATTTCAACGCGGCTTCCAGCGCCACGGCGAAACCCAGGCCGCGCCCCACCACCATGATGCGCTCGGCCGGCTGCAGCACTTCGATGGCGGCGGACCAGTCCTGGGCGGCGGCCTCGGTCAGGCGCTGCGGCAGATCTTCCAGCGCGGCCAGCAGCTTGTCGTCGGCCTGCCAGTGCGCCACCAGACGGGCGACGGCGGACAGCGCGGTGATGTAGCTCTTGGTGGCGGCGACGCTCTTTTCCTCGCCGGCGCACAGCGGCACCGCCCAATCGCTGGCTTCGGCCAGCGGCGACTGCTGCTTGTTGACCAGCGACACAGTGTGGGCGCCGGCCGCGGACAGCGCCTTGACGGTGTCCACCAGGTCCGGGCTCTGGCCGGACTGCGACACGGCGACGGCCAGCTGGCCTTCCACCGCCAGCGGCGATTGGTGCAGCGTCAGGATGGACATCGGCAGCGACACCACCGGAATGCCCAGACGCTGCATCACCAGATAGGCGAAATAGCTGGCGGCGTGGTCGGAACTGCCGCGCGCCACGGTCAGCGCCAGGCGCGGGCTGATGCGGGCCAGTTCGCGCCCCAGCGCGGCCAAGCCTTCATCGGCGTACATATGTTGAGCGGACACCGCCTCGGCGGCGTACAGCGCTTCTTCAAGCATCAACGAGGCCAATCTCTTCTCCCTCTACAAAGACGTGCTGCAAATTCAGATCCGCGTCCATCACCACGATGTCGCCCCAGGCGCCCGGTGCCAGCCGGCCGCGGTCGGCCTGGCCCAGATAGTCGGCCGGATACAGCGACAGGCGATTGGAGGCGTCGGCCAAGGACAGGCCGATGGACACCAGGTTGCGCAGCGCCTGATCCATGGTCAGGGTGCTGCCCGCCAGCGTGCCGTCCGCCAGCCGCACGCCGCCCATGCATTTGCTCACCGTATGCGAACCCAGCTTGTATTCGCCGTCCGGCATGCCGGCGGCGGCGGTGGAATCGGTGACGCAATACAGGCGCGGAATGGCGCGCAAGGCGGTGCGGATGGCGCCCGGATGGACGTGCAGCAAATCGGGAATCAGCTCGGCGTACTCGGCATGCGCCAGCGCCGCGCCCACCACGCCCGGCTCGCGATGATGCAGGCCGGTCATGGCGTTGAAGAGATGGGTGAAGCCGGACGCGCCCTGCTCCAGCGCGGCCACGGCCTGCTCATAGCTGCCCAGGGTATGGCCCATCTGCACCCGGACGTTCTGTTCGCTCAGGGTGCGGATGATGTCGAAATGGCCGGGGATTTCCGGCGCCAGCGTGATCAGCGAAATCGGCGCCAGCGCGCGATAGGCGTCGATCTGGCTCATCGCCGCCGCGCAGGCGTCGTCCGGCTGGGCGCCCAGCTTGCCCGGATTGATATAGGGACCTTCCAGGTGCACGCCCAGCACGCGGCTGCCGCCCGGCGCCCGTTCCTTGCAGCCGCGGCCCAGATCGGCCAGCACGCGGGAGATTTCCTCCGGCGGCGCGGTCATGGTGGTGGCGAGCAAAGAGGTAGTGCCGAAACGGGCATGCAGACGGGACACATGGGAGATGGCGTTGCCGCCCTCCATGATGTCCACGCCGCCGCCGCCATGGACGTGCAGATCGATGAAGCCAGGCAGAATATAGCGCTCGGCCTGCCGGCCGGAAGCCAGCCTGGCGTCGATCGCAGCGATGCGGCCATCTTCGGCCAGGCGTACCGTGCCGTCCATCCAGCCGGAGGCGGTGAGAATGCGGCCCTGCAAGGTCTGAGTTTGAGTCATCGTTTCAGTTCAGCAACAAAGTCGTAGTAATCGTTGCGGCAGTAGGTGTCGGTCAGCTC
Source organism: Chromobacterium sp. IIBBL 290-4 (assembly GCF_024207115.1). Classification (NCBI taxonomy): domain Bacteria; kingdom Pseudomonadati; phylum Pseudomonadota; class Betaproteobacteria; order Neisseriales; family Chromobacteriaceae; genus Chromobacterium; species Chromobacterium sp. IIBBL 290-4. The sequence continues at coordinate 1,988,181 of NZ_CP100128.1, read as the reverse complement.
GATCGCCACATTGTCGGCGTTGAAGCCGATCCGGGTGATCAGCAGCATCGCCTCGCCGGGGCGTATGCCCGCCAGCGTGGCCACATCGCCCGAGGCGTTCACCGCCCGGATATGCTGCAAGGCCCGCACCACCGAATGTCCTGTCGCGTCCAGATGGGCGTACAGCGAAGTGCCCACCGCTTGCGGGTCGGCTAAATACGCGACCGGCAAAGTACTCATTTCAATCGCCATCACCACGCCGTCCGCCAGGCGCTGGCGCTTGAGCCGCGCCACCATCGAAGTCGGCGACAGCCCCAGTTTGATCACCTCCTCATTGCTGGGCGGAAACACGCCGCGCTCCAGCCACACCGAAGAAGGCACGAAACCTCTCAATCTCAACTGCTCGGTAAAACCGGTCAGCCGGGACAGCGGCTGCTCCAGCCTGGGGGTGATGAAAGTGCCGGAACCCTGCCGCCTGCGAATCAGGCCCTGCTCCAGCAACACATCCATCGCCTTGCGCGCGGTCACCCGCGAAATGCCCAGCTCTTCCGAAAACGTCCGCTCCGAGGGCAGCGCCTCATCAGCCTGCCACCAGCCGGCGTTGATGGCGTCGGCCAATTTCCGCGACAGCTGCAAATACAGCGGCGTGCTCAGGTTTTCATCCGGTTTCAATGCTTGCCAGCGGTTTTCCATGGTCGTCTGCAAGTGGTCTGAAAATTGCAGTGTAAGCCCAGGCCGTCATGGCCGGCATCCGCTTTTCCACAACAATGGTGCAAAACGGCCTTCATTTGCCGCAAAGGTAATACCACATTAATACCACGTCAATACCATTTTTTCAGTCAAACCACTTTACGACTGCTGCATGGCAATAAAGCGACAATCAGTTGATTCTGCTCAAAAAGACGATGTCTCCTATCCATAAGGTCAATTGAAAATGCACCAGGCATTTCATATCAACCGATATGCAAGCCCAAACCTGCCGCGACTGGTATTAGCCTCGCCACTCAGCCAGCCGCGCAACAAGCGAGGACACAGGCCAACACGCTGCGCCGCTCGCTCACAACCATTCTGGAGACCGCGATGAAATTACGCTGGAGTGGACCGCTATTGGTCCTGTTGACCTTGCCGCATGGTGCATGGGCCCACGGCACGATGGAAGTGCCGATCAACCGGGTATACAGCTGCTTCCTGGAAGACCCGGAAGAGCCGAAAACGCCCGCCTGCCAAGCCGTGCAAAAACTGGACGGCACCGAGGGGATGTACAACTGGAACGGCATCAATCAAAACCCGCCGGGCGACAAGCACCAGGCCGTGGTGTCGGATGGCCAGCTGTGCGGCGGCGGCCAATCCACCTTCCGCTCTTTCAACCTGCCGCGCCAGGACTGGAAATCCAGCCGTATGGTGCCGGACGCCAATGGCAATTTCGAGTTCATCTACCGCGCCACCGCGCCGCACGCCACCAAGTATTTCCGCTTTTACATCACCAAGAACGGCTGGAATCCGGCGCAGCCGCTCAAATGGTCCGATCTGGAATTGTTCGGCGCCATCAACGGCAACCCGCCGCAGGACGCCAACAAGCGCTATCACATGACGCTGAAACTGCCCCCCGGCAAAACCGGCCCGCACATCATCTACAACGTATGGAAACGCTCAGACAGCGAGGAGGCGTTCTACTCATGCTCGGATGTGGTGTTCGACGGCAATACCTCGCAGCCGCCGCTGGCCAACCCGTGGAAGGAAATCGGCCAGATAGCCGCCAGCCGCGCCCTCCCCGCCGGCAGCCGCGTCACCTTGCGAGTATTCGACGCCCAGGGCCACGACGCGGAAAGCCACACCGTCACGCTGGACCGCGACAGCGGCCAGGCCGGCAACTGGCCATATTTACTGGCGCAGAAGGTGAACCAGGCTTCCCGCATCCTCCGCATCGGCGCGCTGAAGCAACAAGGCCGCCAAGCCGAAGTGCAGGCGCAGTCAAGCGCGCGCGACAATCGCATTTATCTGAACGAGGGCTATGCCGGCTATAGCTATAGCCTGGATAGAAAACTGCCGGATTGACGGCAAGACTAAGCCCACGCCGCCGCGCGGCTGCGCGAGGGCGTGGGCTTTATCATTCGAACCGCGATCCAATTCATCCAGGCGCTGCGTGAGGACGGGACGGAAACGCGCGGATCGAAGCGCAGCGGCTTAACGCGTTGCCAAGCGCTGCAGGATGTTGGAAAACTCTTCCATATAGGTGTCGAAACGGGTGGCCAGGCGGTCCACATCGGTAGCGAAGCGGTTGTACGCCACCACCGCCGGAATCGCCGCGAACAAGCCGATGGCTGTAGCCACCAGCGCTTCGGCGATGCCCGGCGCCACCGTGCTCAGCGTGGCCTGGCCGGCATTGCCCAGGCCGATGAAGGCATGCATGATGCCCCACACCGTGCCGAACAAGCCGACATACGGGCTCACCGAACCCACGGTGGCCAGGAAAGAGGTATGGCTGTCCAACGTATCCAGTTCGCGCTGCGCCGCCGCTCGCATGGCGCGGCGAGAGCCATCCATGATGTCCGACAGCTCAGCTCCGCTGCGACCGCGCAGCTTCAAGAATTCGGCGAAACCGGATTGAAAGATGCGCTCCATGCCCACCGAGTCGCTGCGGCGGCTGACATCTTCATACAGGCGGTTCAGATCCGCCCCGCTCCAGAAATTGCGCTCGAACTCTTCGCTGTGGCGCTTGGCCGAGCTCAATACGGCGATCTTGTTGAAGATCAGCGCCCAGGACAGCAAGGAGGTCAGGGCCAGGCCCGCCATCACCAGCTGCACCATCAGGCTGGCATTCATGATCAGGCTGATAAACGAAATCTGTTGCACAACATTATCCTCGGTTCACATTGGCCTAGCGTAACACGCGGCCGCTCTCCAGATCGATGATGGTGGATGGTTTGCGCCGTTTTCCTATCCGGCCGGGCAAAGTCAACACCTTATCTTTAAACGCTTTGCGGCACTCCCGCGCCGTCTTCAGCGATTTCTGCCCCGCCCGATTGGCCGAGGTCGACACCAAGGCCGTCCCCAGCGCCCGGCACAAGGCCGCCGCCTCGCCATGCGCCGTCACGCGCACGGCGATCTTGTGGTGCCGGCCGCGCAATGCCGGCGGCACCCGCCGCGACGCCGGCAGCAGAAAGGTATATGGACCAGGCCAATAGCGAGACAGTTCCGCGCGTTGCGCCGCCGTCAGCGGCTTGACCAGATGGCGGATCTGCTCGAAGTCCGCCGCGATGACGATCAAGCCCTTGTGATTAGGTCTGGCCTTGATCGCCAGCACCCGCTTGATGGCGCGAACATCCAAAGGATTGCAGCCCAGTCCGAAGCAGGACTCGGTGGAATAGGCGATCACGCCGCCACGGCGCAACCGTCCCAAAGCCTTGTGGCGCAAGGCGCTGCCAGGGAGATGCGGCAAAGGCCGCTGATGTGAATTCAGCTCAAACAAGAGTTAGGCTCATTAAACAATACAGAAAAGAAGCATTGTAACGCTCATGCATGGCATATGCAGCGAAAGTACTTTCACAAAAATATATCAAATAAAATCAATTGGTTATAGATGTTGCAAATTAGATAATACATTAGCCATTCATTACTACCTTTGAATTTCCACCGTCATTAGTATACAATCCTTAACATTTTTTGAAAAAACACCAACACTTAGCAACAAAATCAAGAAACTTTCTTGATTTTTAAAGATATTTCACATGTCAAAAGGCTTGCCAATCATGACCCGCTCAGTTCATGCACTATTCCTGCGTGAACTGAAAACCCGATTTGGCGAATACCGCCTAGGATATCTGTGGGCCCTTCTTGAACCAGTGCTGCAGATGGCCGTAATGCTAGCGCTAATTGGCTACCTGATGCATCGCTCGATGCCAGATATTTCCTTTCCTGTGTTCTTTGTATGCGGCATCGTTCCCTATAGTCTTTTTTCCAATATCGCAACACGCTCCCTCAACGCCATAGAAGCCAACCGAGGCTTGCTCAGCTATCGCCCTGTTCATCCTGTAGATGCCGTTCTGGCCCGGTCCTTATTGGAGTGTCTCGTACAAGGAGGATGCTTTGTTGTACTGATGACAGGGCTGTGGTTAATAGGAGAGCCAATACAGATCAACGATATACCTGCTCTAGTCACCAGTTGGCTGGCTTTAGCGCTGCTGTCTCAGGGAATAGGCTTCACCTTTATGGTATTGGGCCATGCATTCAAGGCCGCAGACAAGATTTTGCCACTCCTTATACGTCCACTATATTTTGCAAGCGGTGTTATGTTTTCCTTGCACATGATTCCTGCAGAGTATCGCTATCTAATCGACTGGAATCCGCTACTGCACGCATTTGAGCTGATTCGTCATGCCGTCTCACCCAGCTATCCACTATATGGCGTCAGTCTGAGCTATTTATGGATTTGTTCGCTAACATCCCTCTTTATTGGGCTTTTACTTTACAAGGCCCGTGAACCAGCAATCTTGCGCTCATGATCCAGATTCGTAATCTCAGCAAATCCTACCGTACACCTACAGGTCGGCACTACGTATTTAAAAATCTAACGTTAGACATTCCCCCAGATGTCAGTGTCGGCCTGATTGGTCGCAATGGGGCAGGCAAATCTACTTTACTGCGAATATTGGGCGGCATAGATCGGCCTGACTGCGGTTCAGTAAATACTGATTGCAGCATTTCCTGGCCGGTAGGATTATCAAATGGATTCCAAGGCAGCATGACTGGACGTGAAAATGTAAAATTCGTCGCAAGGCTTTATGCAAAGAAGCATGAGCTATATGAAAAAGTTGCTTTTGTAGAAAACTTTGCCGAACTCGGAAAACATTTTGACATGCCCATTAAAACATACTCGTCAGGCATGCGCTCTCGCCTTGGCTTTGGCCTTTCTATGGCATTCGATTTTGACTATTACCTGATCGACGAAATTACAGCTGTTGGTGATGCAAGCTTTAATAGTAAAGGCGCGAAATTAATAGACGAAAAGCGCCAGAGCAGCCAGTTTCTTATGGTTTCTCACAGCATGGAAGAAGTCAGAAGATTTTGCGATACCGCCTTGCTAGTTGGCCGCACTGGCGTCTCTTATTTTAATGATATTGAAGAGGCTATTGCAGCCTACGGGAAAGAAGAAAATGTTCAGGTTGTTTAAGTACCTACGAAATACAGTAACTTTACAGCTCAACCCTAGTGATGTAGCTACATTACCTATTTCAGAAAATTTTGCTCCAAAGTTAATTCTAAAACTATCTCAAGACCGACTAGCTCTGCTATTAATCGCTCTTCCGTTAACAGTAACAGGTCTGTATTTTCTTACATTCTCCAAAGAGCGTTACGTTAGTGAGTCAAAAATAATTATCAAACGTAGCGATGATAGCAAAGGTGTCAATCTTGATCTCGGATCATTGCTAAACGGGGGACCATCCACGCTGCGAGAAGATGCAGTGTTACTTCAACAGTATATTTACTCACCAGATATGCTGGTCAAGCTTGATAAAACACTTAAGCTAAAACAAGAGTTTGGATCTGCTGCAGGCTTAGATTTCCTATACCGATTGCCATCAAATGCCAGCAAAGAGAAGTTCTTGGACTACTACCGAGCTCGTGTAGAGGTACAGTTCGATGAAAAAAACTCACTGCTACAAATTCGCACCCAAGGCTTTGACCCAGCTTATGCAAGAAAATTGAACCAAGCCATTCTCGCTGAAAGTGAGCGATTTATTAATGAACTGTCCCACAAGATAAGTCGAGAAGATGTAGCATTTGCACAAAAAGAGGTCGACAGCTCCTATGCTCAACTCAATCAAGCAAAAGAGAGCTTGCTTAGTTACCAAAATAAGAATGGACTTATAGATCCGCATGCCGAAGCACAAGTTACCAGCCAACTCGTCGCTGAACTAGAAAGCAAACAGGCACAACTAGAGGCGGAACTGCGTAATTTGCAAAGCTACTTGCAAACAGACTCGCCCCAAGTCGTTTCCGCACAAAATGCCTTGAGTGCGATCCAGACTCAAATCATCAAAGAAAAAACCAAGCTAGCCTCACCTGATGACGACAAGCTGAATCGGAAAGCAGCTCAATTTCAAGAAATAAAGTCTCAAGTAGAGTTCCGAGCTGATCTTTACAAACTAGCTCTTACAGCACTGGAAAAATCTAAAGTTTCGGCAGCTCACAAACTTAAGAATCTGGCAGTAATTAGCTCCCCTCAATTACCGGAAGAGGCGGAGTATCCACGAAAACTCTATGTATTAGCATCCTTGCTTTTTATATGCAGCTTGCTGTACGGAACAGTACGTTTGACTATTTCAATTATTGAAGATCACAAAATTTGACATGCGCCCGACTCCTATAGTTTTCCTTTTCGCTTCCAGCATGGCTGCAGCCTTGCCTAATTCAATGCCCACTTTTGGTAGCTCAATCGCGGAACGAGACCAGCTTTCTGCCCTGAAATCTCGCCAGAGTGCAGTGGATACCGCCCAGCCTTCACCCGTTATCGAGCCACAAGTTCCGATTCAGCCTCCAAGCAAGATGTTTGGTTCATCCTTGTTTGGAGGAGCATTCCGTCATAGCACAGGCATAGGTTTCAATCCTGATTACCAAATCAGTATCGGAGACCGAATTGCTCTGCGCCTATGGGGAGCATTCGTATTTGACGGTCAAATGGTTGTCGATCCACAAGGCAATATTTTCATTCCCAACGTTGGACCTGTGACAGTAGCAGGCACCCGAAATGGCAATCTAAATAATTTAGTGGCAAATTATGTGCGTCGTGTCTACAAGGCCAATGTCAATGCCTATGCTTCGCTCGATATTGCCCAGCCCGTTAAAGTTTTTGTCACCGGCTTTGTCAAACAACCCGGCTTATATAGCGGAATCTCCGCCGACAGCGTACTGAGCTATCTTGATAAAGCAGGCGGAGTAGATACTGAACGCGGCAGTTATGTGGACATCACCATTCGCAGAGGTGACGCCAACCGAAAAAAATTGAACCTCTATGATTTTCTGCTTAAAGGAAAACTAGACTTGGTTCAGTTTGCCGATGGCGACGTAATCGTAGTAGGCCCTCGTCAGCACACCTTCTCCGTTAACGGCGAGGTATACAATGCCAACGATTTCGAATTCGGCAAAAGCCAGATCAGTATCCATGATGCTCTTGCCATGGCCCGCCCTAAACCAGGCACCACTCATGTCAGCATCACTCGACGACAAGGAAGCAGGCAAAGCAGCGAATACTATCCGCTGGCCGATGCAGGCGAAATCACACTGCAGGACGGCGATCAGCTCAATGTAACGGCTGACCGTTATGCCGGCACTATTCAGATACGCGTCGAAGGCGCGCACTCAGGCGAGCACGCTATCGTACTCCCATATGGAGCCACCATGGCCGACGTCTTGACCAAGATACGCGCCAACAGCATGTCGAAAATCGATGCCATTCAACTATTCCGCAAGTCCGTGGCCGAACGGCAGAAGGCCATGCTGGCGCTCTCATTACAAAAGCTGCAAGAAACAGCCTTCTCCGCCCGTTCCGCGACCAAAGAGGAATCTGATTTACGTACACGAGAGGCAGAGCTGATCGAGAGATTCGTAGCCAAAGCCAGTAAGGTGGAACCTAAAGGCCAAGTGGTCCTCAATGAAAAAAGCCTGCAAACCACCTTGCTGGAGGATGGCGACATACTCGTGATCCCGGAAAAAACCAGCGTAGTCATGGTCCACGGAGATGTGTTGTTTCCAAATGCCGTTAGCTGGCAGCCTGACCAAAATGTCGGCGATTACGTAGAGCAAGTTGGAAGTTACAACCAAAGCGCCGACAAATCTCGCCTGATCCTGATGAAACAGAATGGTGAAGCGCTTCCCGTCAGTCCCAATACGAAAGTAGCCGCTGGCGATGAGATCATGGTAATGCCAAAAATTGACAGTAAGAGCATAGAAGTCACTCGCGGTATTACTCAGATTCTTTACCAAATTGCAGTCGCTGCAAAAGTCATTTTGGATTTATAAGGGAAATAAAATAAATGAAAGTATTAACTATTTTCGGAACTCGCCCCGAGGCTATCAAGATGGCACCTCTTGTGCATGAATTGTCTGCTCACGAGGATATCGAATCCCGCGTATGCGTCACCGCACAGCACCGCGAAATGCTAGATCAGGTACTATCATTATTTAATATTCAGCCAGAATATGATCTGGATATTATGCGCAAAGGTCAAACACTAACCGGCATTATAAATACCATCACCGAAAAATTAGCAAATATTCTTGAAGAGTTTAAACCCGATTACATACTGGTACACGGAGATACTGCTACCACCTTCGCTGCCTCATTGGCAGCTTATTTCCAAAAAATTCCAATCGGACACGTCGAAGCCGGCTTGAGAACTGGTGACATGTACTCACCCTGGCCGGAAGAAGGCAATCGCCGCCTTACCGGCGCATTATCTGAATTGCATTTTGCTCCGACTCGTGAAGCTCGTAAAAATTTAGAATTGGAGAATATTGATCCATCCAAAATTTTCGTTACTGGAAATACCGTCATTGATGCCCTATTCGTGATATCAAGAAAACTTCAATCCGACCATATGCTCCGTGAAAAGATTGAAGAAAAGTTCAGCTTCTTGCGCCAAAATCATCAAATGGTATTAGTAACAGCTCATCGCCGTGAAAACTTTGGCAATGGCATCTTGGAAATATGCAAAGCAATCAAAGCATTGGCTATAAAGTATCCTGGAATTGACTTTGTATACCCGGTTCATCCTAACCCAAATATTCAAAATCCGGCAAAAAAACATCTGGACGGTGTTTCCAATATCCATCTAATCGAACCACAAGACTATTTACCTTTCGTTTATCTAATGAATCGCTCGACATTGATGCTTACTGATTCTGGCGGAATTCAAGAAGAAGCACCTTCTATCGGCAAGCCTGTCTTGGTATTACGCGACACCACTGAAAGACCAGAAGCGGTGCTGGCAGGCACGGTACGTCTGGTTGGAGCTAATTCACACACCATTATCGAGGCAACAACCAATTTACTGGATAATCCAACCGAGTACTTAGCCATGGCTCAAGCAAGCAATCCATACGGTGATGGGAAGGCCAGCCACTATATAGTCAACTGCCTGAAAACAAAATACAAAAAAGATAAACAAGCTTTTGAAAATTTCATAGCTCATAACTTCAATTTTGCAAAAATGAATTCTACGCTTTCCGTTTAATATATTGAGATAAGAAATGAAAAAAATTTCCGTGATTGGATTAGGTTACATTGGCTTACCCACTGCCGCCATGTTTGCGTCTCACAAGGCACAAGTCATCGGCGTAGACATCAATCAGCATGCGGTAGATACAATCAACCAAGGTAAAATTCATATTGTAGAGCCTGAACTGGACACAATAGTCCATTCAGCAGTCACCGAAGGATATCTGCGTGCCACTACCCAACCGGAACCCTCTGATGCATTTTTGATCGCAGTGCCTACTCCATTCAAGGGAAACTATGAGCCCGATCTATCCCATGTAAAATCTGCCTGCGAAGCAATTGCACCGGTTTTGAAACAAGGCGATATTGTTATCCTTGAATCAACTTCTCCTGTCGGCTCGACGGAACAGATGGTTCAATGGCTAAGTCGATGGAGAAAAGATTTAACTATCGCAACTGAAAAATCAGATGAGTGTGATATATATGTCGCCTACTGCCCAGAACGTGTCCTTCCTGGCCAAGTAGTGCGTGAACTTGTAGAAAATGATCGTATCATTGGCGGTATCAATCCAGTCTCATCCCAAAAAGCGAAAGAGGTCTATCAGATATTCGTACGCGGTGAACTATTAGTTTCCAATGCTCGAACAGCCGAAATGGCCAAGCTGACTGAAAATGCCTACAGAGACGTAAACATAGCGTTCGCCAACGAATTATCTCTGATTTGCGACAAACTGGATATTAATGTTTGGGATCTGATTAGCCTGGCTAACCGGCATCCTCGAGTCAATATTCTCAAGCCAGGCCCTGGAGTCGGAGGCCACTGCATAGCTGTAGATCCTTGGTTCATCGTCAACAAAACACCTGAGCAAGCTCGCCTGATCCACTCTGCGCGAGTGGTCAATGATAGCAAGCCTGACTGGGTAATTCTACAAGTGAAAAATGCTGTCTCAAAACTAGAAGCTCTGGGACAGCCGAAAGAAATGATAAAAATTGCGTGCTTTGGTCTCGCATTCAAACCTGATATCGATGATCTGCGCGAAAGTCCGGCTCTGAACATCACCAATAAACTGGACAAATTATATCCCGGTCAAATTTTAGCTGTTGAACCCAATATTAATGTGGAACCAAAATCGCTTGCCAAGACCTCGGTGAGAATGACTGGCTATGAAGAAGCAATTCAACAAGCTCACTTGCTGGTTCTGCTGGTTTCCCATAAAGAATTCAAGGAAATTGCTCAGCACTCGAACGCTCAGCAACTGATAATTGATACTGTTGGCATCGCCGCCAATCAGCAATAAGATTGCGCACCATGAATAAAAATAGCAAGCGCCGTAACAAAAACGCTCCACCACGGGCTGCTGTCCCTGTGTTAGACCCTCGTCTATCTTTACTGCAACATGAACTGGAGCAACTACAGTCCAGCTATGAGCTACTGTTGGATGCAGAAGCATCTCGAGAAGCTATCACACAAGAGCATGAGCATCTTAAACAAAAATTGCACAGTGCCAATCTGAAATATCGAGAGGCGACTAGCAAGGTAAGTGAGCTGAAGCAAACATTAGATAACTACAATCAGTTGCAACTTATCCAATCTACTCAGCTTCAAGCGACCCAAACTCAGCTGCAGGTATCGGAATGCAAAATTCAGCAATGGCAAGGCGAACGCAATACACTTCAAGGTGAATTGCTACGCAGCAAGCTCGCGCTGGCGGATGCTCGCGCCCAGCAGGAACGTTTGCAACAAAAGGTGCTGGAGGCGCAACAACAAGCCGTACGCATCAAGTCCACCCTTTCCTTTCAATTAGGCAACGCCCTTATTTTCGCCTTCAAATCGTGGGCTGATTTTGGAGCATTACCAGGCCGACTGTGGCAGCTGCGTAAAACTGCTCGACTGCGTCGAGAGGCCACAAAATTGTCAGCCATTAACCATCCTCCTAAAATGGAGCGGCTGGCACCACCCTCTTTGCGTAAACAAGGTACTGCTACAGAAAAGGTTATAGAAAGCAAGCTGCCTATACCACAAACCACAGACGAACTAGTCAAGCTGTTACGCAACCTCAAGGTTGCAGCGGTTATGGATGAATTTACAGCCAGTTCCTATGCACCCGAATGCCAACTTCAACAGCTTACTCCTGGCAATTGGCATGCAGAGCTACAAGCTTTTCAGCCGCATCTATTGTTTATAGAGTCTGCTTGGCGAGGCAAAGATGACCTATGGGGCAGCAAGATCGGCCACCGTAGTCAAGAGTTGCAAAATATCGTTGTTTGGTGCCGACAGCACAATGTACCCACTCTATTTTGGAACAAAGAGGATCCGGTTCACTTTGAAACTTTCCTCAATACCGCGCGTCTATTCGACCATGTTTTTACTACTGATCTAGAATGTGTACCGCGCTACAAGGCTGCGCTGGGACACAATCGTGTCTATTTCCTGCCATTCGCAGCCCAGCCTACCGCAAACAACCCTATTGAGAAATATCCTCGACAGGATGGATTCTGTTTCGCCGGCGCTTACTATGCACGCTATCCTGAACGCACCCGCGACTTGGGTAACCTACTGGGCCACCTGTCTACTTACAAACGGGTGGAAATCTATGACCGCAACTACGGCAAAGACCACCCGGACTACCGCTTCCCGGCGGAATATCAACCCTTTATTGTCGGCACGCTGCCTTATGACCAGATAGACAAGGCCTACAAGGGATACCGCTACGCGATCAACCTCAACTCCATCAAGCAGTCTCAAACCATGTTTGCACGTCGCGTCTACGAACTGCTGGCATCCAATACCCTTACCGTGAGCAACTTTTCGCGAGGGGTACGGCTGATGTTTGGCGACCTCGTTGCCTGCACTGACAGCGGCGAAGAAATGCTGCGGCATCTGCAAACTCTGGCAGGCGACGAAACAGCCGAACGCAAACTGCGACTGGCAGCGCTGCGCAAAGCCATGGGCGAGCATGTCTACCAGGAACGCCTGGCCTATATCTGGAGCAAAGTCGCCAACGCCAAGCTCCCCACCCTGCTACCCGGAGTGGTGGTACTGGGCTACGCCCGCACGCAAACCCACGCCGATGCGTTGCTGGCGCATTTTGACCACCAGCGCTATCCCCACAAGCGCCTGGTGCTGGTAGCGCCGCAATACTTCCAGCCGTCGCTGCCCGAAGAACGCGCGGACATCGAACTGATATCGTCGCATCAGGCCGAATTCTTCACCGTGCGCCAGCTGCTGGGCGAGGGCGAATGGCTAGCCCCGTTGGTGCCGGAAGATTACTACGGCCCGCACTACCTATCCGACCTGATCTTGGCCAGCCGTTACACACCGGCCTGCGTCATCGGCAAGGCCGCCCACTACACCTACTCGGCAAACCGCGGCCTGCAACTACTCAACCGCGAGCGCGCCTATACCGCTGGGCATACGCTGCCCTTACGCGCCGCCATTGCCCGAGACGAAGCGCTGGCCGGCCATAATCTGCGCGACTGGGTTAGCACGCTGTACACAGGCCGTTACGACAATAGCAATGGTTTTGCGATAGACGAATTCCACTATTGCGTGCGAGGCATGCAGATGGATGCCGCCACCCGCGCCATACTGGATGACCTGCCGGAGCTGGATACCGGTTTGCCGCTGGCCCAGTTGCAAACTCATGCCGAAAACGCCGTGCCGGTAGCGGAGGATAGCAGTCATCTACCGCAGCTCAGCGCTACCGAACTGGTCCGTCTATTTGCCAAAGGGCCCGCCAACAGCAAGGTCAGGCTGGAAGCCGAAGGCGCTTCGCTGAGTGTGGACTCCCGGCTCGAAGACGGCGTACATGAATACTGGTACGCCAGTCAAACCCACAGTCCACAGGCACTCGGTGCCAACAGCAGCCGCCTGGCCCTGCACCTGGAAACCACTCCGGGCCTCAATATTCAACTGGTAGTGTTGTTTCTGGACAAGGCCGGGCAGCGCATCGGCCATGTGATCCACCCCACCAACCGCAATATCGAAATCAATCTGCCAGCCGGCGCAGCCAACCTACGGCTGGGCCTGCGCATCTACGCTGGCGGCTGCGCGCAAATCAGCTCGTTGCTGCTGGCGCACAAGAAGTTGGAGCCGGGCACCTTGCTGGGACGAGGTCGCCATTTGGTGCTGACCAACCATTACCCCTCGTATGAAGACCTGTACCGCAACGGCTTTGTCCACAGCCGGGTGCGCGCCTATCGCCAACACGGCGTGCGTTGCGACGTATTCCGCCTGCGCGAAAACCAGGCCACCAGCTACCACGAGTTTGAGGGCGTAGACGTAGCCACCGGCAGCGCCGAAGCCCTGCAACGCCTGCTGGCCGACGGCGCCTACCAGAGCGTGCTGGTGCACTTCCTTGACGAGGCCATGTGGCGGGTGCTGTCACAACATGTCGAACACACACAAATCATCGTTTGGGTTCACGGGGCGGAAATCCAGCCGCTTCATCGCCGCGAATACAGCATCAGCAGCGAAGAACAGCGCCGCAGCGAGCAGCTCAAAAGCGACCAGCGCATGGCCTTCTGGCACGGCTTGCTGCGTATGCCGCCAGCCATGCTGAAACTGGTTTTTGTTTCTCGCTATCTGGCCGAAACCGTAATGGAAGACCTCGGCTTCCGCCTGCCGGAAACCAGCTACGCCATCATTCCCAACCCAATTGATACCGATATCTTCAGCTACCAGCCCAAACCTGCTGAGCAACGCAAGAAGATCCTCTCTATTCGTCCCTACGCCTCGCGCACCTACGCCAATGACCTGAGTGTGAAAGCCATCCTGGAGCTGTCCAAGGAGCCATTCTTCTCAGAACTGGAATTCCGCCTGATAGGGGACGGCAAACTGTTTGATGAAACTCTAGCCCCGCTGCGCGGATTATCCAATGTGCATATCGAGCGCCGCTTTCTCAAGCAGGCGGAAATTGCCGCCCTGCACAAGGAATACGGCATTTTCCTCTGTCCCAGCCGTATGGATACCCAAGGTGTTTCCCGCGACGAAGCGATGGCTTCCGGACTAGTTCCTATTACTAATGCCGTTGCTGCAATTCCTGAGTTTGTACATTGGGAAAATGGAATGTTGTCCCCCCCAGAGGACTGGGATTCATTAAAAAAATCCATTATAACCCTTATAAATGATGGAGGTTTATTCTCAGATTTAAGTAGAAATGCAGCCGTCTCGAGAAGAGAAAAACTTTCCAAGTCTCGAATTATAACTCACGAACTCTCGCTGATTAACAAGAGAATGAAAAATGCTAATAAATAAAAACAATATACAATTAACACACTCATCTGATTATGAAGAGTTATCTCTTAAAGATGAGTCAGAGGTAATTTTTTCTTTCATTATTGAAGCTTCTTCTCCCCAAAAGGCCAAACAAGCTCTTTTAGCATTTGATTTTGATAGTTTCAATATAGATGAAAAAAAAACTGGAGTATATCGCGCAGACAATCCCAAGATATCTTATTTTCGATACCTTGAAACCGAAAAGTATTTAAACATATTTGATATTCGTATAACCCCGCCCCGCGGCTGCAAAAAATTCAAATATAAAATTATTCCTTGGGGCAATGAGTTAGTAAAAGAAATACGGCAACTAAAAATCACACAATTATCATCAAACGATAGACCTAAGAGAAAAGTAATACTTAAAGTAGATGATTTGCGATTTGATGAGTCATTTAGTAAATTTTCTCGCGTCATTGAAATATGCAACGAATTTAAAATACCTGCAAGCATAGGCGTTATTGGTAACACATTAGAAAATGCCTCCAAATATCAAATTGAATTTATAAAAAATCAGCTTGGAGAAAACAATATAGAAATATGGCATCACTCATGGAGCCATAAAGACCTCACTCTAATCCCAAGATATGAAATAGAGAACGAAGTAACAAAAACACTAGATGCGTTCAAAAAAATTTTTGATCAAAACCTAACCATATTTGGTGCTCCATTTAATAAAGTAAATGACAACGTGATTGAAGTGGCAAAAAGTCACAACCTAGATATAATCTTTGAAACAGACTTCCCAAGAAATATCACGCCGGAGCTAAATAAAAATGGTGATGGTCAGCCGAATTTACTCGCTTTTATTGAAAGATTTGAGAGAACAAAAGATCAAGAAATATCGCAAGTTCAAATTCATCCCGGAAGATGGGACGATAGGGGATATAATGAATTTAGATCATGCATTGCATATATGATCGGGGCGGAAATTAATTTTACAACCGTAAACAACATTAATCAAACAGAGTAATAAAATTGGTAGCCTTACATGTAAGATCAAGTCAATTCAGGTATTGTGATAAATATGGCTTTGTTGCATCGCTAAATTTTACTCCACGGCGAGGCAAAAATCCTGAGAAAATTTCAGCGTATTTGTGAAATTTTCTACCCAAATCCATCATTTTCCGGCGTAATTTAGAGTTATGCAATAAAGCTTACAAATCCAGAGTATCACATTCCAAACAATGCCAAGCTTAAAATATATAGCACCCTCTGAAAATTAATAATTAGAAAGTTAATTTATGAAAATATTGCACTTATTTTTTACACCTTTTTGCATCGGCGTGGAAGATGAGCTAGTTTCACTGTACAGATTAGAAATACTAAAAAATATAACCATTCCATCAATGGCATCTCAAACCAGTAAAAATTTTACATGGTATATTTTATTTGATGAGAACTGTAGTGAGTTGATAAAGAGTAATTTAATACGTACTACAGAATCATTTGAAATGATCACCTTAGTCGCAGTATCAAAATACTCTGATCGAATTCAAAAATCAGTTGAAATAACAAAATATAGGATCGCCTCAGAAGAGCCATCAATCATCATTCAAAGTCGAATTGACGATGACGATGCCATGCATATTGAAGCCATTGAGAATATACAAAATCAAGCTGTGGAATTAATAAAGCATCATGAAATAACCGCAATCGGGCTTGACTCAGGATATGACTATCTTTGCGAAGAGAAGGCTATAAAACCTATCCATGAGAATAGTTTATCGATTGGATTATCACTTGCATTTCAACCACACATTAACACTGCAGGTATATTCTCAATATCACACATGACAGTTATAGACCATTTTAAGAAAGTAAATGGTGCCAATGGCTCCACCAGCATAAAACTATCCCCAGGATCATATTTATATACAAGGCATCCATTTTGTGACAACTCGTACTTTGCAATGCTGGCGAGATTTAAAAAATCATCAGAAAAGAAAGAACTGAAAGATAAAGATCCATTTTGGAGCACATTCGGGCTATCTCCGGAGAATATTGAGTATCTAGAAAAAATTACAAAATCCTCCCCAATTGGCTATCCAGGAAAATTCATAACTGAGATTGAAAGAATAGAGGATAAAGTAAGAACAGAAATTGATGATCTTGTTCGTCTACAATCTAAGGTAAAAAAAAAGCATATTCTTCAGTCGCTAACCAGAAAAAGAATTGACAAAAAAACAGCAATCTCCATACTTACTCTTGGGATATCAAGCAGGCAAGTCGCAGCAAAAGTATCTAATTCATTACCCACCAACCCTATCATACACTATGCTTCATTTAATGACCTGATTACAATCGTCTCCAATGGACAATATTTTGATGTATGTATATTTGATCCAATTGAAATATTTTCATCAGGTCTTGAACATAGCATCACTATATCTAACTTAAAAAAATATATAACCTTGATAGAAAAAATAACGGATTATTCCATTTTGATAGAATGGGAGAGGGAATGGATTGAAAATTACAAATCCCTAATTGCAGACGCAAAGAAAATATCATGGAAAGTGCAACCAATTGGGGGGGAGTCAATCAATCCTGACAAAGATATAGAGGAAGAGAATAAGAGAATAATTAACGCAATGGCAAACCAATTGCTACTCAACATATAAGTTGATATTCAATTATTACTTGAACACCAAAATAAATTCACATTGTGAACGTCACCAAAATCGCATTTTCCACATGCAAGTGACGCTTCAATAGCGAAATTATAAAAATTACTGATGCATGGCATTCTTACGGCATGATTAAATCATTCATCAGCTTTGATATCGAATCCCTTCCTGGCCGCGCCGACAGCAAACACGTCGACCGGCTGATCTGGGGGCGCTTTGATGGCGGAGAGTACGGCATAGCCCGCATTTGCGACATCCTGCAACAGCATCGGCTGCAGGCCAGCTTCATGCTGGACCTGGCCGGTTGCGAGCTGTATGGCGATGCCGCCATGCAGGCAGTGGGTGAGTATGTGCTGTCACGCGGCCATGAGTTGCACGTGCATTTGCATTCTGAATGGCTGGTGCGGCGCTGGGGCATGGAGCTGGGCTTGTCCGGCCCGGTGGGCATGGACCGGCTGGATGCGGAGCAGAACCAGCGTTTCATGGACTACGCCGCCAACAAGCACCGTAAGCTGTTTGGGCTGGAACCGTGCGCATTCCGGGCCGGCGGCTTTTTATTCAATGAGCACACCGTGCAGGCGGCGGAACAGGCCGGTTTTAGCCTGCTCAGCAATTTCAATGCCGAGCGTCATGGAAATCAATGGCAAGTCACCGGCGCATTGGCCCATAACGATTATTTCTACTGGAGCGACCGACTACTGGAGCTGCCAGTGGATTATTCTCCAGAGCCTTTGACTTCCGATTGGAATATCTATGAGGGATGGTTTGACCGCGCGCGATTTCGCAAGCAATACCCTACCTTCAACCTGACCTTGCACTCTTGGTCCCTGCTTGAGCGTCAGGGAGAACATTTTGTTCGTTTTGCTCCTGAACACGAAGCCAGGTTGCATAAAATTTGCGAGCACCTGACCAGCCATACCACTCAGACAACATACGGCCAGTTTCTTCAACAACAAGATACCAGCCAGCCTGCCGTTAGCCGGACATCAACCGTGGAGAGCGACTCCACCAGCCAATCCATGCCTTGGTGGCGACGTTTGCTTGGCGGTTAAGCGCCGCAGGAGATTGCATGTTTAAAATATTGCCGCAATGGGCGGACAAGTTGAAACCCACCAATATCTTACGGGAAACAGCCAAACGGCCGATTTCCTTTTTGTCGTTTGACGTGGAGGCCCTGCCAGGGCGCCACCCTGAAGACACCGATGCCATTGACCGGCTGATCTGGGGCAAGGTGGCCAATAAGGAATATGGCCTGCGCCGCATCTGCCGGATTCTGGGCGAGCACAATTTGCAGGCCAGTTTCATGATAGACATGGCTGCCTGCGCGCTTTACGGCGACAAGGCCATGCGCCAGGTGGGCGACTATCTGCGCAATCAGGGACATGAATTGCAAGTACACCTGCATTCTGAGTGGTTACTGCGGCAGTGGGGCTTGCCGGATGCCGATTTTGGCGGCCCGGCAGGTTGCGACCAGCTGGATGCACGCCTCAACCAGGCCTTTTTACAGTATTCCGCACTCAAGTTTTACCAGCTATATGGTGAAAAACCGCAGGTGTTTCGCGCCGGCGCTTTCCGTTTCAACCAGCATACGATAGACGCGGCTCTCTCCGCCGGCTTTGTGGCCCTAAGCCAGTTCAACGCCCAGCGTCATGCAGGCAGCTGGCAAGCCGGCCCTGCCGGACAACGCAACGAGCTGTTTTACTGGCCCAATGGCATGCTGGAGCTGCCTGTAGATTGCGCCCCCGAGCCACTATCTTCCAACTGGCAGGTTTATGAAGGCGCGTTCTCTCGCGTCAAGCAGCGCAAGCGCATTCAGACTTTCAATTTGACGCTGCATTCGTGGTCCTTGATGCGTCGCAACGGTGAAATATTCGACAGCCATGCGCCTGAGCATGAAGAACGGCTGCATCGGATATGTCAACACCTGACCAAACATACGCGCCCGATGACGTACCGCTCCTATTTGAACAGCCTGCCCGCGCGTGAGAACCCTGTCTGCCATGCACAATCCGTTCCGGTGACTGGAATCAGCACTAGCTGCTCGATATGTGGCGGAGAATTTGGTCAAAAGCCTCAAAGCGATATCTGCCCAGCCTGTGGAGCCCGCGCCCGGCATCGCCAGCTATTGGATGTATTCACCCGCATCGGCAATCCACTGGCTGGACGAAAGGTTCTGGCCAACTTTGCCAACCGCTTGGAGCTCCATACCTTTTTAAAGCCATGCAGGGAGGTATTAAATTTCGATATCCGCCCGGTCGGCGAATGCAACTTGCAAATGGATGTGCAGGATATGCATCCTGTTGACTCCGCCAGTTACGATGGTTTCTTTTCCATTCATATTCTCAACCACGTTCAGAATGACGAGCGCGCGTTGGCGGAAATGTACCGCGTACTGACTCCTGGCGGAGTAACTGTATTAACCGTACCCTGCCGGGAGCATGAGCCGACAACCAGCAATGAAAACCAAACCGAGCATTATGGAGAAGCCGCATTAAAAGAGTTTGGCGTAGGGTCATTTCGCCGTTATGGCCTGAATGATCTACAAGAACTGCTTGGCCGAATAGGATTTCAGGTACAGGTAGAACAGGGAGAGGATTTCATGACCGGTGAGTTCATGCCTATTTTTATCCTGACAAAACCTGCACTTGATGACATAAGCAATGTTTGATTTCTCTGCCACGCCAAGGATTACTTTGATATCGGACGAGCTGACCCGTGATGCCTTGCAGGCGCAGCTTAGCCTTAACATGGCGACACCTTGGCATATATACCGCCCTAGATGGCTAAGACATGCGCCGGTATTGATGGTTGAATCGGCGTGGAACGGTTGGCGGAACGCATGGAAGTTCAAAATCGCCTCCTATGCTGACCATCCTAAACGTAATAATCAAGCATTGCGCCGCCTGGTTAGCCATGCCAAAAGCAAAGGGATTGTAACTGTATTCTGGAATAAAGAGGATGGCGTGCACTTCGATCGTTTCATCGATAGCGCCAAGTTATTCGATCATGTATTTACAGTAGATAAAAGTTGCATTCCACGTTATAAGGCAGTAATGGGGGAGCACGCCTCTATACATACCCTGATGTTTGCCGTACAACCCAAGCTACATTGCTTTACCGGTTTTGACTTCAAACATCGCCGCGCCAATTTTGTCGGCAGCTATAGTCAACATATTCATCCCAAACGACGGGAATGGCAAAACATGCTATTTCAGGAGGCATGTAATAGCGGCTTAGGAGTTAGTGTGCGCGACCGTAATTCAGACAGAAAGGCCGAACACTATCGATACCCCGACATTGCCGGTCTTGAAGTATTGCCCGCAATTCCTTACGCACAAACAGCTCAAATGTATAAAGACTACCTGGTTTCTCTGAATATCAATACGGTAGAAAACTCGGCTACCATGTTCTCCCGCAGGCTGGTAGAGGTTATCGCCTGCGGAGGCATTGCCGTTACTAATCCGAGCCGGGCTGTAGACGCTATTTTCAAAGACTACTGTCACGTTGTCAGGGAGGCTTCTGAGACGCGAGAGCTATTTGACCGCCTGTATCGTGATGGACCAAGCGCAATCGATCTGGAACAGGCAAGAGCCGGGGCTGAATATGTCTCGCGCCATCATACTTGGAAACATCGACTGGAACAGATCTCTTCAGTCACTGGCATAGATCTCTTATGAGCCTCACACCCACATTCTTTGTTTCATGGCGAGACCATGGACTATGGAGGCAGCCTGAGCTGGCTGCATTTTTTCAAGCCAAAATGTCCATCTTGCTGCCAGGACAAACGCCTGCAAATGGCGCTCAGGCGTTTGCAGGCTGGGGGCTTCGCACCAGCGGGATTCGTGCGCAGTCATTGGCCCAACACTATATGCTGCCTTGCTGGCGACTCGAGGACGGCTTCCTTCGCAGCTTGGGTTTGGGTGTCACAGGAAGCCAATTGCTTTCAATCGTTGTGGACGACGTTGGTATTTACTATGACGCCACGCAGCCTTCCCGGCTAGAACGCTTGATAGCCGACGGGCAACTGGATGCGGCGGCTAGAATCGAGGCGAAACGCGGACTGGCGTTACTAAGCTTGTACCGCCTTTCAAAATACAACCATGCGCCATCTCTACTTTTGCCTCCGAAAGGCTCTGCGAAGCGTGTGCTAGTCATCGACCAGACATATGGTGATGTTTCCGTCCGGTTTGGCTGCGCGAACGCCGATACTTTTCGCAATATGCTCGCAACCGCTCAACGCGAGAACCCCACAGCTGAGATCTGGATCAAACGCCATCCTGATGTTGTGGCCGGCAAGCGGCGCGGTTATTTGTCTGAGGTTCCGCACGCCGCGCATTGCTTAGATCAGGACGCCTGCCCGCAATCCCTCCTCCCTCAGTTTGATGTGGTATACACCGCTACCTCGCACATGGGCTTTGAAGCGCTGGCAGCCGGCTGCAAAGTAGTCTGCTTTGGCATGCCCTGGTATGCCGGCTGGGGGCTGACCGATGACAGGCATCCGGAGATGCCCACGCTACTCCAGCGCCGCCGCCGTCAATGCACGCTGGAGGAGTTGTTTCATGCCGCTTATCTGCGCTATGCCCGTTATATTCAGCCGGAAACCGGTGAGCCCGGTTCATTTTTCGACGTGGCGGAATGGATACGCCTAAACCGGGAACTGAGGGAACAAGCTAGCGGCATCCTGTGGTGCGTCGGCATGACCCTATGGAAACGCGCCGTGGTATGGCCGTTTCTCAAGTCACCGCAAAATCGGCTGCGCTTTGTGCGGAAGCTTCCGCGACAATTGCCGCATGACAGCAAAGTTGTGGCCTGGGGCATGAAGAGCGAGCTTCAAGAAGCATGCCGGGCAAGAAATATCCCGCTGCTGGCGATGGAGGACGGCTTTTTGCGCTCGGTCGGATTGGGCTCCCACTTGCTGCCGCCGCTATCTTTGGTGGTCGATGGCGGCGGGCTGTATTACGCCTATCGATCGGACAGCGATTTGCAACGCCATCTGAACGCGGCAGCCCCGAGCGAAGAGGACTGCCTGCGGGCCAGGCAACTGCGCGCCCGGCTGGTATCCGGCCGCATCAGCAAATACAACGTGGGAAGCGGGTTTCAATTGGGTTCGGAAGCTGCCGGCAAATTGATCGTACTGGTGCCGGGGCAAGTGGAAGATGACGCGTCCATCAGGTTGGGATCGCCGGTCATTCACAGCAATCTGGCATTGCTCCAGGCTGCCCGCGCGGAGCAGCCTGATGCCTGGATTGTCTACAAACCGCACCCGGATGTGGTGTCCGGCAATCGCACGGGCCATATCGACGCTGGCCAATTGGCCGCGCTGGCCGATCAAGTGGTCGAAAATGCCGACATCTCCAGCTGCATCGCCGCCGCCGACGAGATTCACACCATGACTTCGCTAGCCGGATTCGAGGCTCTGCTGCAAGGCAAAACAGTACATTGCCATGGCGCTCCGTTCTACGCCGGCTGGGGCTTGACAAAAGACCATATCGCCTTGCCGGAAAGGAAACGTCGCCTCACGCTTAACGAGCTAGTGTACGGCGCACTGATCGCCTACCCACGTTACGTCATTCCAGGCCAAGCCGGCTATGCTCGAGTGGAAGCGGTTGTAGACTTGCTTATGCAGCAAAAACAGGAAAACAAGACACAATCACTGCAAACCAACTGGTATGCCCGGCAATGGCGCAAGGCCCAGGGGCTACTTTGCACACTTTTCTGAGACCAGTTGAAAATGGAAAATGTGCCAAATGTGACGATTAACAAGACAATTCATTGCAATGCAATATTAAATTGTCGTTAAATATCTACAAATTGCTTCCCGTCTAGCGTTTTCATACTTTTAAAAAATACACGCCTAATAAACCTGACCATGCTCGCTGCACAATCTCTGCTCAAACACAAACGGCTGTTGCTGTTGCAAGGTCCAATGGGCAACTTCTTCAACCAGTTTGCTGACTGGCTTGGAGCTCATGACATTGAGTCGCGTAAAGTCAATTTCAATGGCGGCGACTGGCTATTCCATCGACGCCCAGGAACGATGCATTATCAGGGTAAGCCATCCAGCTTCAGCCGCTGGCTGCGTTCCTACATTCGCAAGGAAGGAATCGATGGCATCGTCTGCTTTGGTGACTGCAGACGGCCGCACCGAGTTGCCTCTCTGGTCGCAAAGGAAATGGGGGTTGCTTTTTACGCCTTCGAAGAGGGCTACCTACGCCCAGACTATGTCACGCTGGAAGAAGGGGGCGTCAATGCATTTTCCCAGCTAGCCAGCCAGCCGGCGCGCTACATCGAACATGAACCTGTCCACAACATACCGCCATTGCCCACTCATCCATCGTTCCGTCGCATGGGCCTTACCGCCATGGCTTACTACGCAGCCGGGTGGTTGCTGCGGCGACAGTTCCCACACTACCGCCATCACAAAGATTTTTCGCCTTTTCGCGAGTGTTTCTTCTGGATACGAGCCGGCTGGCGAAAACAAGTGTATCGACTTACGGAAACTCGTCTCATCCAGCGCATCGTGGATCAGTGGCACAACCAATACTACCTGGTTGCTTTGCAGGTGTTCAATGATAGTCAGATTCATCAACACAGCCATTACCAAGATATTCGCGACTTCATCACGGAAATCATCCAGGCATTCGCAGCGCAAGCCGCCACAACGCATCAATTGGTTTTCAAGCATCACCCCATGGATAGAGGTCACAGGAACTATGGCCGCTTCATTCATGAACAAGCGTCACTAGCGGGAGTCGCAGGCAGGGTGCACTACGTGCATGATGCCCACCTACCGACTTTGCTGAAACTCAGTCGCGGTGTGATCACCATCAACAGCACAGTTGGCTTATCCGCCATCCACCATGGGAAACCCACTATCGCCATGGGAAGAGCCTTCTACGATATTCAAGGACTAACCTTCCAGAACGATCTGAAGCACTTCTGGAACGAGCCATACTCCGTTGACCACCAGCTATATGGCAAGCTGCGCTCCTACATGATCAAGCACACGCAGTTGAACGGAGCGTTCTTCGGCAAGTCTCACTGGATGCAGCCCCCCAGGCTAGCGTCGCACTCATTTTCGTGGAGAGTCTTACTCAGACTCACAAAATGATCTCTACGCCCATTTTTCTTTGCGTAGCATATAGCTCGCAGTCTATCCTTCCAATCACAAGGATAGACTACTAATCCACAATGCAATAATTCACATGAAAACAATATATTTCAAAATGTAAAAAATAAAAATAGTGTTTTATTTTTTCAAAATAAAGAGCATGATTGTCGCCAGGAGCCCTACTCCGACTCAACCAACCATCACAAAATGGAAAGACATGAAAATCAATTGGTTGTTACCCATCGTGCTTGCCCTCCCATCCACACAGTCCTTTGCAGATATTTCCATCTTGGCACCCTTTGCCTCCAAACACTATGGCTGCAACAATAAAAAGCATGAATGCGAATTTCACCAGTTCAATCCGGGACTAGGCGTTGAGTGGTCGCCACAAGAATATAGCTGGGGCCGCCCCATTATACGCGGAGCTGTCTATAGCGATTCATCTGCCAAATTTGCTTACTATGCCGCAGGCGGCATACGCAAAGACTTTAATGTGATGGATGATGTCAAATTAGGCGTAGGGCTATACGCTGGCTACCTGAATGGCTCAGACCATCGAGGCTTTGCAGCATTACCATTTGTTTCCGTTGGCTATAAAAAGCTATCCTTTGAAATTGGATACGGCGACTCCAAAGCAGGTCATCACACACATAAAGAAGAGGTGAATCATATTCTTACCTTTAGTGCAAGGTATGACCTATGATCCTCGGTTAGATAAACCAATAAATCAAAGCACAAAAAAGACTTCATGAAGTGAAAGAGCGACTGCTTTACAGTCGCTCTTTCACTTTTAGAGGAAGCCGGCCGGATTTTGACTTTGCCAGCGCCAACTGTCGCGGCACATGTCTTGCAGGCCCTTTTCTGCCGTCCAGCCCAGCAGCGTGGCTGCCGCGGAGGGGTCTGCCCAGCACTCGGCGATGTCCCCTGGCCGACGCTCCACAATCTGGTAAGGCACTTTCACGCCGTTGACCTGCTCAAAAGTCTGGATCATTTCCAGCACCGAATAGCCCTTGCCGGTGCCTAGATTCACCGTCAGCAAGCCTGGCTGCTTGGCCAGAGCCTCCACCGCCTTGACATGGCCTGCCGCCAAATCCACCACGTGGATATAGTCGCGCACGCCGGTGCCGTCCTTGGTCGGGTAGTCGCTGCCGAACACCTTGAGCTGCGCTTGCTTGCCGCAGGCTACTTGGGTAATGAAAGGCATCAGATTATTGGGAATGCCGTTGGGATCTTCGCCGATCTCGCCGCTTTCGTGCGCGCCGATGGGGTTGAAATAACGCAACAGCGCGACATTCCAATCCGGCTCCGCCTTGGCGAAATCGCGCAGCATGTCTTCGACGATCAGCTTGCTGCGGCCGTAAGGATTGGTGGCGGACAACGGAAAGGATTCCGTGATCGGCACCGAGGCCGGATTGCCATAGACGGTGGCGGAAGAGCTGAATACGAAGTTGCGCACGCCGTGCTGTTTCATCGCGCGCAGCAGAGACAAAGTGCCATCCACATTGTTCTCATAATATTCGAGCGGCTTGGCCACCGACTCGCCCACTGCTTTCAAGCCGGCAAAATGGATGACAGCTTGAACAGGATGCTGAAGAGCCGCCTGCAGCGCCTTGGCATCGCGGACATCGCCCTCAATGAAAGTCAGCGTCTTGCCGGTCAATTTTTCGACACGACGCAGCGATTCCGCCTTGCTATTGCACAGATTGTCCAAGACAACCAGCTCATAGCCCGCATCCAGCAATTGCACGCAAGTATGCGAGCCGATATAGCCCGCGCCGCCCGTCACCAAGATCATATTGTTGTCCACTCGCTCTCGATATGAGACATAAAGTTTAGCCGATTCCAGATAGCGAAACAGCGCCCGCAGGCGCTGCTTCATCTTCTGATCGCAAACTAATGCTTGCGGCCTATCGCCCTCGCCCCGATGTCGCGGCGATATTGCTTGCCGGAGAACTCGATGGCGTCGGCCAGCTGGTAGGCTCGGTTTTGCGCCATCTTCACGCTGTCGCCCAAGCCTACCGCGCACAGCACTCGGCCGCCGCTGGTGCGCAGCTGGCGCTGCTCGTCCAGCACGGAGCCGGCATGGAACACGATGCCGTCCTCGCTTTCCGCCGGAATGCCGTGAATGCCGTCGCCTTTGCGCGGCGCGTCTGGATAACCGGCCGCAGCCAGCACCACGCCCAGCGCCACGCGGCGGTCCCACTCGGCTTCTACCTTATCCAGCTTGCCGTTGACGCCGGCTTCCAGCAGCGTGGTGAAGTCGGTCTTCAGGCGCGCCATGATGGGCTGGGTTTCCGGGTCGCCGAAACGGCAGTTGAACTCGATCACCTTGGGATGGCCCGCCTCGTCTATCATCAGGCCAGCGTAAAGAAAGCCAGTGTAGGAATGGCCGTCCTTCTTCATGCCCTGCACCACCGGCTGGATGATTTCGCGCATCACCCGGTTGTGCACTTCCGGCGTCACCACCGGCGCCGGGCTGTAGGCGCCCATGCCGCCGGTATTCGGCCCCTGGTCATGATCCAGCAGACGCTTGTGGTCCTGGCTGGTGGCCATCGGCAGCACGTGCTCGCCGTCCACCATCACAATGAAGCTGGCTTCCTCGCCGTGCAGGAAATCCTCGATGACTACGCGGCTGCCGGCTTCGCCCATCTTGTTGCCCAGCAACATGTCGTCGATGGCGGCGTGCGCCTCTTCCAGCGTCATCGCCACCACCACGCCCTTGCCGGCGGCCAGGCCGTCGGCCTTGATCACGATGGGCGCGCCCTTGCCGTCCACATAGGCATGCGCGGCCGCGGCGTCGGTAAAGGTTTGATAGCCCGCGGTGGGGATGCCGTGGCGCTGCATGAAGGCCTTGGCGAAATCCTTTGAGCTTTCCAGTTGGGCGCAATACTGGGTGGGGCCGAACACTTTCAGGCCCTCGCCGCGGAAAGCGTCCACCACGCCGGCGGCCAGCGGCGCTTCCGGACCGACCACAGTCAGGTCGATCTTTTCTTCTTTGGCGAAGGCCAGCCACTCGGCTACGCCATTGGCGGCGATATTGGTCAGATTGGCATCCAACGCGGTTCCGGCGTTGCCCGGCGCGACAAACACCTTGGACACGCGCTTGGACTTGGCGATGCGCCAGGCCAGCGCATGTTCGCGACCGCCGGAACCGATCACGAGAACTTTCATGGTTTTCTTTCCCTTGTGCGCCGCGCCTCAAGGCGTTGCGCGTGCAAATGTTTATGGCGGGCAAGCATGACGTCTTCTCTTTATCAGAGAGAAGAACCCGGGCCGGAGCCCGGTAAAATTCTGCCCAGCCATTATGACGCGGAATGGCGAGATGCCATTGAATTTCGATCCCGTCATCCTGGGCAAGAAGAGACGGAGTGTCGCTGCTTGTCTACAACATCGGCGGAACGCCCCTGCGGGGCTTCCGCCCTACCGTCAGTGGCGGAAATGGCGCACGCCGGTCAACACCAGCGCGATGCCGTGCTCGTCCGCCGCGGCGAACACTTCTTCGTCGCGCATCGAGCCGCCCGGCTGGATGATGGCCTTGATGCCCTGCTCGGCGATGACGTCGATGCCGTCGCGGAACGGGAAGAAGGCGTCAGACGCCGCCACCGCGCCGGCCAGGCTCAAACCGGCATCCTGCGCCTTGCGGGCGGCGATGCGGGTGGAGTCGACGCGGCTCATCTGGCCGGCGCCGATGCCGGCGGTCTGGCCATCCTTGCAGAATACGATGGCGTTGGATTTGACGAACTTGGCCACGCGCCAGGCGAACAGCAGGTCCGACATTTCCTGCGGCGTCGGCTGGCGCTTGCTGACCACGCGCAGCTCGTCCAGGCCCACGTTGCGGATGTCCGGCGTCTGCACCAGCACGCCGCCGCCGACACGCTTCAGCTCGAAGCGGTTGGCGCCGGACTCCAGCGGGATTTCCAGCACGCGCACATTCTTCTTGGCGGCGATGATGGCCTTGGCTTCGTCGCTGAAGGCCGGGGCGATCAGCACTTCCAGGAACTGGCCGGTCACAGCCTCCACCGTTGCGGCATCCACCGGGCGGTTGAAGGCGATGATGCCGCCGAAGGCGCTGGTGGTGTCGGTGGCGAAGGCCAGCTTGTAGGCCGACAGCGTGTCCGGGCCGACCGCCACGCCGCACGGGTTGGCGTGCTTGACGATGACGCAGGCGGTTTGCTCGAAAGTCTTCACCGCTTCCCAGGCCGCGTCGGCGTCGGCGATGTTGTTGTAGGACAGCTCCTTGCCCTGCAGCTGCTGGTAGTGGGCGATGCTGCCGGCGGCCGGGTCCAGATCGCGGTAGAACGCCGCCGCCTGGTGCGGATTCTCGCCGTAGCGCATGTCCTGCACCTTGATGAACTGGGCGTTCAGGCGGTTCGGGAAGGCGACGCGTTCCGGCTTGCCGGCCACCACGCCTTCGGCCAGGCTGGTCAGGTAGTTGGAGATGGCGCCATCGTAGGCGGCGGTGTGGGTGAAAGCCTTTTTGGCCAGCTCGAAACGGGTAGCCTTGGCCAGCTTGCCGCCATTGGCCCGCAATTCGGCCGTCAGCGCCGGGTAATCGCCGCTGTCGGTGACGATGGCCACATGCGCCCAGTTTTTGGCCGCCGAGCGCACCATGGTCGGGCCGCCGATGTCGATGTTCTCGATCGCGTCTTCCAGCGAACAATCCGGATTGGCGATAGTGGCTTCGAAGGGGTAAAGATTGACGCACACCAGGTCGATATTGCCGATGCCGTGCTCGGCCATGGTGGACACATGCTCGGGCAGGTCGCGGCGGCCCAGGATGCCGCCGTGCACCTTGGGATGCAGCGTCTTGACGCGGCCATCCAGCATTTCCGGGAAGCCGGTGTAATCGGACACTTCGGTCACCGGCACGCCGGCGTCCTGCAGCAGTTTGGCGGTGCCGCCGGTGGACAGGATATGCACGCCGAGAGCGGCCAGCTCCTTGGCGAATTCCAGTACACCGCTCTTGTCGGACACGCTGATCAGCGCTCGTTCGATCTTGGTCATGTTTCTCTACCGCTTAGGCTATGGATAAACACAAAAAAAACCGGCCATCCTGTTACGGTATGGCCGGTTATCTTCAAATCAAATCATACGACTTCATCTTCTTGCGCAGCGTGTTGCGGTTCAAACCCAGCAACTCAGCCGCTCGCGTCTGGTTGCCCTGGGTGTGTATCAGCACCACCTCCAAGAGCGGCTTTTCGACACAGGCGAGCACCATGTCGTAGATCGCCGACGGCGCCTCGCCGTCCAGGTCGCGAAAATATTGTTCCATCGCCAGCCTCACTGACTGGGAAATGTGATCGTTGTTCTGCATCTTGTTATATCTGTCCAGATCCAAGGGTCCCCATGAGACCCGCTCAAGCCCCGCAGGTCTCGCCCTCCGCGACATCGTCGCGGTCCATCCCGTCATTCTCGACTACATAGCTTAGACGATCCGAAGCCCCGCCCAGCCGTCCGAAATACTCGCCCACCGCCAGCCGCTGCTCGTCAGTGCTTTCCAGCTGGTACATCTGTTGGCGGAAGGCGTTGCCGCCGGCCAGCCCCTTGGTATACCAGGCGATATGCTTGCGGGCGATGCGGCAGCCCGAGTATTCGCCGTAAAACCCATACAGCTCGTCCAGATGGCCCAGCATCAGCTCGCGGATTTCGCCCACCGTCGGCGGCGGCAGCGGCTCGCCGGTTTCCAGGTAATGCTGGATCTCGCGAAAGATCCACGGCCTGCCCTGGGCCGCGCGGCCTATCATGATCGCGTCGGCGCCGGTGTAATCCAGCACGTGGCGGGCCTTCTCCGGTGAGTTGATGTCGCCATTGGCGATCACAGGGATCGAAATCGCCCGCTTGACCTCGCGTATGGTGTCGTACTCGGCCGCGCCGCGGTACATGTCCTCGCGGGTGCGGCCATGCAAGGCCAGAGCGGCGATGCCGGCGTTTTCCGCCATCTTCGCCACCGTCAGCGCGGTTTTCACTTCCTGGCTCCAGCCGGTGCGGGTTTTCAGCGTCACCGGCACGTCTACCGCCTTGACCACCGCCTCCAGGATGCGGCCGACATTGTCCAAGTCGCGCAGCAGCGCCGAACCGGCGGCCACATTGCACACTTTCTTGGCCGGACAACCCATATTGATGTCGATGATCTGCGCGCCGTGCTCAACATTCAGCCTGGCCGCGTCGGCCAGCATCTGCGGATCGCCGCCGGCGATCTGCACCACGATGGGTTCGACTTCGCCTTCATGGTTGGCGCGGCGCAGCGTTTTCGGCGTGGTCCACAGCGCCTTGTTGGCGGTGATCATCTCCGAAACCGCCATGCCGGCGCCCAGCCGCTTGCACAGCATGCGGAAGGGCCTGTCGGTCACTCCGGCCATCGGTGCCACGATCAACCGGTTTTTCAGTGAATAAGGGCCTATCTGCATGACGAATAAATGACAAGTAAAGACTGGGAAGGGTCGGTATTGTATAGCTTTTCCCGCGGGGCGGGAAAAATTTTTGCTTATTTTTTAAGCAAGTTCGATAGCCGAAAATAATCGGCTCGGGAATTGGGTGGAAGTCAGTCGATAAGCCGGGTTCTGTCGTTGGACAATCATTCCTCTAGGCCTGCCGTTGCCGACAGGCTCAAGCAACCTACCCGGGGACAACGCGAGCCGCGTTAGCGCCCCCCTATTTGGTCTTGCTCCGGATGGGGTTTAGCCTGCCGTCCGTGTCGCCACGTCCGCGGTGCGCTCTTACCGCAGGCGGGTTGCCCCGCCTGTCCGGGCCGGCTTGCGCCTCCCGGTACACCTTTTCACCCTTGCCTGATCCGCCCTTGCGGGTTTTCGTCGGGACTAGCCCTTCGAAAAGACTTTGTCGACCTTGCGGTCGACAAGTCCGGCCATCGGCGGTTCAGCTCTCTGTTCCACTTTCCGTCGCCTCGCGGCGCCCGGCCGTTAGCCGGCATCCTGCTCTATGGAGCCCGGACTTTCCTCCCCGCCCTTGCGGGCGCGGCGATTGTCTGACTGACTTCCGGGCGCGATTTTAACGGAAAAGCGCTTCCTCCGCCCGACAATTTTTCATGACATTCAGGAGAATCCCGTATACTGGCTATCCCTTGTCGTCGCCATGAGATTCTGATGGAGTTGAATCAAGCCAGACTGTCGCGCCTGCAATTGTTCGGCACCCTGGCCATCGTGTTTGCGCTGGCGCTGACATTGACCAGCTATTTCCTGGCGATGAGCTGGCACGACTTCCAATCCGGCCGGCAAAACATCGAGCAGGAAGCGTCGGCTCGCGCCCGCGGCAGCCTGCAGGCTTATGCGGAACACGGGCTGCTGCTGCTCTCGGCGCTGCGCGAACGCACCAACGACACGGTCAAGCGCCAGTTGCAGGAGCAGGTCGACCTGGCCTGGGGCACCGCCGACGCCATCTGGCGCCGCGAGCACAGCCGCCGCCGCGAGCAGGACGTGAAAAAGCTGATCATCGAAGCGTTGCGGCCCTTGCGCTATTTCGACGGCCGCGGCTATTTCTTCATCGACACCCTCGATGGCCATTGCGTGCTGCTGCCCATCGATCCCAAGCGCGAAGGCAGCTCCTTGCTGGAAAACCGCGACGATCACGGCCGCTTCATCATGAAGAACCTGATCGACTCGGTCAGCGGCGAAGACGGCGCCGGCTTCACCGCCTATCGCTGGTATTTGCCGGGCAACCGGCAGATGGACGACAAAATCACTTACGCGCGCCGCTTCCACCCCTACAACTGGCTGATAGGCAGCGGCGAGTACGTCAGCAATGTGGAGGCCTCGCTGCAACAGCAGGGCCTGGACACGCTGTCGCGGATGCGCTTCAACCAGGAAGGCGGCGAGCTGATGATCATCGACCGCCAGGGCATCATCCGCCTCTACCCCAGCCAGCCCTCCCTGGTCGGCAAACCTTACCGCCAACTGGCGGCAGACGAGCGCGCCCGCGTCGAACAGCTGATCAACCAGGGCAAGCGCGGCGGCTATATCGAATTCACCCGCCCCGACAGCGCCGGCATGGGCAATATCGCCTACCTGGCCTACAGCAAGCTGCTGCCGGGTTGGGACTGGACCCTGGTGGCCAGCCTCAAGGTGCAAACCATACAGGACGACAGCCTGCGCGCCGCGCAAAGGCTGAAAGGCCGGCTGGCGGAACGGATCGCCGCCACGCTGGGCATGACGCTGATCGCCATGCTGTGCGCCGGCCTGTTCTGCTGGTATTTCGTGCGCTGGGTCGACACGCTGGTGCGGCGCTATCAGCACGATCTGGCGATGAGCCATCTGTCGCTGAAGGAGCAGGCGCGCGAATTGCGGCTCAGCCACTTCATGATCGACAACGCCACCGACATGGTGGCGCTGCGCAATACCCAGGGCGAGGTTGTCTATTGCAACCAGGCGCTGCGCCAGCAGCCGCAGTTGACGGAGCAACTATTCCGCCACCCGCCCGGCAATTATCCGCTCACCTTTGAAATCGCCTGCGGTGAAAGCCAGCACCTGGAAATCACGCTGACCGAGCTGATCTACGAAGGAGAGCGTTACCTGTGCGCCTCCGCGCGCGACATCAGCGGCCGCCGCCAGACCGAGCGCCAGCTCAGGCTGGCGGCCCAGGTGTTCGAATCCAGCAACGAAGCCATTCTGATCACCGATCCGGACAACCGCATCCTCACCGTCAACCGCGCCTTCTCCCATATCACCGGCTATAGCGAAGCCCAGGCGCGCGGCCAGAAGCCGTCATTGCTGGCCTCCGGCCGCCATGACGCCGCCTTCTACCGCCAGATGTGGGAAATGCTGCTGCAGCGCGGCCACTGGACCGGCGAAATCTGGAATCGCCGCCAGGATGGCGAACAGTTTCCCTGCTGGGTGAACATCACCGTATTGCGCGACAATCAAGGCGAAATCAGCCATTTCATTTCCTTGTTCGCCGACATCACCGAACGCAAGGAGCAAGAGGCCAAGGTCCAGCACATGGCGGAATACGACGCGCTGACCGACCTGCCCAACCGCGTGCTGGTCAATGACCGCCTCCATCAGGCCATCCGCCAGGCGGAGCTGCAGCACAGCCAGCTGGCGGTGCTGTTCGTCGATCTGGACCATTTCAAGAACATCAACGACACCCTGGGCCACAGCGCCGGCGACGAGCTGCTGAAGGAAGTGGCGCGCCGGCTGGCGGCCTCGGTGCGCGGACTGGATACCGTCGGCCGCACCGGCGGCGACGAGTTCGTGCTGATCCTGCCCTCCATCCACCAGCCTAGCGAGGCGGCGCAGATCGCCGAACGCATCTTGCGCACCATGCAACAGCCGTTCCAGATTGGCAGCCACTCGCTGGTGGTCAGTTGCAGCATAGGCATCAGCCTGATGCCGGACGACGGCAACGATATCCAGAACCTGCTGATGAACGCCGATCTGGCGATGTACCACGCCAAGGCGCATGGCCGGAACACTTTCCGCTTCTATACCCGCGAGATGAACGCGCAAGTGGCGGAGCGATTGCTGGTGGAAAACCGGCTGCGCCGGGCGATGGAGCAGAACCAGCTGTATCTGGTCTACCAGCCGCAATACGATATGGGCGGACGCAGGCTGCTGGGCTGCGAAGCGCTGCTGCGCTGGCGCGATCCGGAGCAGGGGCTGATCATGCCGAGCCGCTTCATTCCTGTGGCGGAGGACACCGGCCTGATCGTGCCGCTGGGTCGCTGGGTATTGAATGAGGCCTGCCAACAGGCCAGCCGCTGGCTGCGCGCGGGATTGGGGCCGATCCGGGTGGCCGTCAACGTCTCGGCGCATCAACTGATGCGCCACGATTTCATCGACGACGTGCGCGAAGCGTTGCAGCAACACAAGCTGCCAGGCCACTGCCTGGAGCTGGAGGTGACGGAAAGCACGCTGATGGCCGATGCCGACCTGGCCTCGCGCCAGCTGGCTGTGATCAAGGCGATGGGCGTCAGGCTGTCGGTGGATGATTTCGGCACCGGCTACTCCAGCCTGGCCTATCTGAAACGCTTCGCGCCGGACACGGTCAAGATAGACCGCTCCTTCATCATGGATCTGCCCGGCGATGAGGAAAACGCCGCCATCGTCAGCGCCATCGTTCATCTGGCGGGCGCGCTGGGCATGGAAACGTTGGCGGAAGGGGTGGAGAACGAAAACCAGCAGAGTTATCTGCAAAGCCTGGGCTGCGAAGCGATGCAGGGCTACCTGCTGGGCACGCCCTTGCCGGAGGAGCAAATGACGGCCAGGCTGACGGCCATGCAAACAGCCGCCGCCTCGCCTATCTGATTAGAATCCGCCGCGCCGCCGGCGTGGATTACAAAGACTCCAGCTCCGCCTGCGAGACGACGCCGGCGATGGCCGCCAGTTGCCGCATGCTGACTTGATGCTCCTCGTCGCTGGCTGCCGCGCAAGCCGGCTCCAGCACCAGCACGCGGTAGTCCCTGTCGTGCGCGTCCCGCGCCGCCGCCTGCACCGCCCAGGTGCTGCTGACGCCGGCGATCACCAATCGTTCAACTCCATGGGCGCGCAGGATGGCTTCCAGCGCCGTCGCATAAAACGCGCTGACGCGGTGCTTCACCACGACGGCGTCTTCCGGGCGCACATCCAGCTGCGGATGAAAACGCGTCCCCTCGCCCTCCAGATTGAAAACGCCAAGCGCCGCCGCGCGGCTGAAAAAGGGCGAGCCTTGCGGCATTTCGATATAAGAGGGAGAGAAGCCCAGCTTGACATGAATCACCGGCCAACCGCGGGAGCGGGCCAGCGCGATGGCGCGATTCGCCTCATCGATCACGCCGCGTTCGGCGGCATGCGCGCCGCAACGCGCGGCGGGGCGAGTCGGATCGACGATATCCAGGATGTAATCCAAGGTCAGCAGCGCTGTTTTCACGCGGCATCCTCCATGAAGAATCAGTTAGCGACGGCCAATTTTTCCATCAGCGGACCCGCGCGCAACAAGACGGCAAGCTCGTCCTCGTCCAGCTCGCGCATCGCCTCCAACAGCCAGCCATCGCGCAGCAGGCGATTGCGTTGCAAGGCCGCCCTGCCGGCCTCAGACACGCTCAAGCGCGTCTTGCGGCCATCCACCAGATCGGGGCGGCGCAAAATCAGCCCTTCCTCCTCCAGCTCGCGCAGGGCGCTGGCCAGATTGGACGAACGCATGCCCTCGCTGCGGGATAATTGGGAAGGCGTCGCCTCGCCGTCCGCCCGATCTATCGCGGTCAGCACGGACAACAGCCCCATGGGCAATACATCCTCGGCGGCAGGCTTGCGCAGCTTGCGGGCCAAGTTCATCAATTGCTGGCTCAAGCGGGTCGCATCAGCCGGAAGAAGCGAGATATTAGACATAATCTATTTCTTGATAGCTATGTTTTAATAGCAAACGCATAAAAAAAAGTGCGGCAATCCACCGCAGCCCTTTAGGCCAACCGGCTTTGCCGCACAGCCGCCATTCGTCTCCGGCCTTGTTCAGAAACCCCTAACCTTTCCCGAACCAGGCTGAGTGAGAGACGCTCGACCGACGACAAAGCCGTGCCCTGATTGCAACACGAATCAGCCAAGAAATGCCGCTAAACAATACGAGATCACTCAAAAATGGAAACTACCAAAAATGGTCATGCCCGCGCCCCAACACTACCATCCAAAAATTAACCGGGGCTTCCCCTCGCCCGCCAGATACCGCTGGTGGCCAAAGAGAGTGTGCACTTACCGCACATATTTTGCATAGATCATGCGAAATATGCAAACTATTCTGTAGTTGAGTGTTGCCAGTTTGTCACTCCCTGGAATTGCTGCTAGGATTTCGCACCCCTCGCACCCTGCCCGGAGCTCGTTGATGACCGATGATTTCAAGCCGCTGTTCCTATCTCGGCTCACACAGTTGCTTGAACTGCGGGGCATTGCCGAGCGGGAACGCAATGTCTGGCTGAAGAACCTGCTGGAGATCGATCTATCCAGCGCCAATCGCAAGCTGCGCGGCGGAATTGCCCTGAATATTGAAGAACTTGCCAAGGTTGCCGGCGCGCTCTCCTGCTCATCCGACTACCTGTTGGGTCTGACTTCCTCCAGCCAGGAAGAAGCCGCGGCCTTTCAAAGCCAAAGCCTGTCCGCCACCTTGCGCATGGAGGGCCTGGCATCGGATGAGCTCTTCGCCACAAGCGCG
The DNA here is from genome assembly GCF_024207115.1 of Chromobacterium sp. IIBBL 290-4. NCBI lineage: Bacteria > Pseudomonadati > Pseudomonadota > Betaproteobacteria > Neisseriales > Chromobacteriaceae > Chromobacterium > Chromobacterium sp. IIBBL 290-4. The sequence goes on along the minus strand of NZ_CP100128.1, from coordinate 1,951,837 downwards.
CGAGCCTGGCAACCGGCAGAAGGTATGGACAGCTGCATTGTTTGGCTTGGGAAGATAGAACGTGCGAATAATGCACGGAATGTCGCCTGGCGCTGCCAGGACAGCGGCGAATGGTGGTTCGGCCTGCAAGGCGATGCGCCGGGAGCATGCGAATTACGCCCGGTGATCGCCTGTTTGATGGTGGAATCCGGCCTGAACAATCATCGCGTGGCCGTTGTCGACGATAGAGCGGAAACCGCGGAAGTGATGCAGAGCTTTCTGGAGCAGGCCGGCTTCCTCGCCGACACCTTCACCGGCACGGCGGCGGCGCGCGCCGCGCTGCAAACCACCCGCTACGACGCCTTCGTGCTGGATTGGTCTATGGGCCAGGGCGAAAACACCGAGCCGCTGATCGAGGAGATCCGCCGCACCCTGCCGCCCGACACGCCCATAATGCTGATCACCGGCGAAGCCAGCGAGGCGGAAATCGAACGCGCGATCGATCGCCACGGCGTGCGCTACTTCCAGAAGACCGGTTTGTTCAAACCCATCGTCGCGCAGCTGAAAAAAGATCTGAGAGAGCAAGAGCCTGGCGGCGAAGCCCGTTAAGCCGCCGCATCCGGCGCCCACAGCAGCGGCAGCCGGATCTCGAATACCGATCCCTTCCCCGGCGCGCTGCTGACCAGGCGCACGCCGCCATTCATCAGCACCGCTATCCTGGCCACGATCGCCAGCCCCATGCCGGCGCCGCCGCGCGGCCCGCCGTTGGCCAGTTGGACGAAGGGCTCGAACAGCCCGGCTTGCTCCGATTCGGGTATGCCTATCCCGGTATCGCTGACCGTCACCAACAGCCAGCTGTCGTCCGTCCCGGACTCATAACTCAACGCGACCCGGATGCCGCCCTCGTCGGTATAACGGACGGCATTGGAAATCAGATTGCTGACGATTTGCCGGAAACGGGTGGCGTCGGCATACACCGGCCGGACCAACCCGCAACCCTCAAACGCCAGGCTCAAGCCTCTGGCTTCCGCCACCGGACGAAACTCGCCCACCACGCTGGCCACCAGCTGATCGGCGCGGAATGCGCCAGGCCGCAGCATCATCCGCCCGGCATCCAGGCGCCCCATGTCCAGCAAGTCCTGCATCAATTGCGACAAATAATCGGCCGCCGTCCGCACATTGGCCAAGGTGCGCCCCACCCGCGGATTGCGCACCATCTCGCCCAGCAGCTCGACGCCGCCCTGGATGGTGTGCAGAGGGGTCAAGACCTCATGGCTGACCGTGGACAGCAGGGTGGAGCGCGCCAGCGCCATCCGCACCGCCTCCTCGTGCGCCTGCCGTTCCGCCAGGATGGCCTCGCGCTGCAGCTCGATGACCTCCTGGCGGCGGATCGCCTTCCACAGCTCCCAACCCAGGAAGATGGCCAACAAGGCCCAGGTGATCAGGCTGATCAAGGCGAAATGCCGCAGCCGCATGGTCTGGTTGATGGAGATATCGCGCAGCTTGACCTCTTCGTCGTGCGCGGCGATGACCAGATCGGCGATGACAGGCGTCATGTCGCGGAATTCGCGCCGCAGCGCGATGGCGGCGCCGGGGTTGTCGCGCACCAGCGGCAAGAGCTTGTCCACCTCGCGCATGAAAGCTTCGCTGCGATGCAGCAAGCCCACGTATTCCTGCACCGTGCCCAGCTGCGGCGACACCGAGCGGCTGAGCACCAAGTACTTGGAGCGCAGCACATCATGCGCCAGCATCAGCTCTTCGTAGCTTTCCTCTTTCAAAGAGTAAGCCGACAGTTCGATATTCATCCGCTGTATCGCATAGCGGTACTGGGACGCCGCCCAATAGTAGCCTTCGCCCGGCCCCGCCGCCTGCTCCAGCACCTGCTTGGAAAACAGCGTGCTCTGCACATAGAAAAAACAGAGCATGGGCAGCAGCACAGCCAGGAATAGATAGGCCAGCCACTGCCAGCCCTGCGACCTGCGAATGCCGGCGCTCATCAATACACCACCAGCGCCTTGATCTGCCAAGCCAGCTTGGCGTCGGAGCGGACTTGCTGCAGTTCAGGAAAATCGCTGACCGGATACATCAGCCACAGGGGGCCGAAATCGCTGCGCTTGAGCCGCTTCCCATCCACCGTATGCGCCAGAACGGGGCGGTAGCGGTCCAGATCGCTGAGCGGAATGCTGACCCGGAACTCGTCATAGGTGACGACATCCACTTTATGCCCCTTCGCCTTCACGGCGTTGAGCACGTCCGCCAAGCGGGGACCGGTGAAGGCGGAAGTAGGCGTCCAGGTGGTGCGGGTCTTGATGGTGTACTGCGGCAGGCGCAGCAGGGCCTGCTCGCTGAAATGATAAGTGTTGCCGTTGGGGTCGTTGCTCGCCCCGATCTTGCCCGTCACCACCAACAAGTCCTGAGCCTGGACCTGTCCCATCCAGAACAGCGCCAGGACAAGCCATATCACTCGTCTCACCATCTCCCCCTCCCGCGACCGCTTGCCCAAAACCGGGCTGAAAAACGGCCAAGCCTACCATCAGCGGCGGCGTCTAGCCAGTCGCCCGGCAAGGAGAGGCTGCGGCCCGCTGGCAGAGCGCCGCAGCACGCGCAGCGCGGGCCAACAAAGTCATACGCGGAATGCCGATGGAACTCGTATCGCCTAGCCGATATTCATGTATTGACGCCAAACAGGCCTCAGCGCCCGCCCACAACCACCGTGCAGGTTTGACCGGCGATCAGCGCCAGATCTTTGGGCAAGGCATCCAGTTCGATGCGCACCGGCACCCGTTGCGCCAATCGCACCCAGTTGAACGTGGGGTTCACATCGGCCAGCAATTCCCGTCCGGTGGCGGCGTCGCGGTCGGTGATGCCGCGGGCGATGCTGGCGATGCGGCCCTTCAACAGGCGGCCGTCGCTCATCAGCGTCACATCGGCGCGATCGCCCACCTTCAGGCTGCCGAGCTTGGTTTCCTCGAAATAGCCATCCACATAAAAGGAATGGCTGTCGATCAGGGCCAAGCGGGCGGCGCCGGCGGCGGCGTAATCGCCGGGATGGACATTGAGGTTGGTGACATAGCCGTCGGCCGGCGCGCGCACCACGGCGCGCTGCAGATTCAGCGCCGCCAGATCGCGGGCGGCCAGCGCGGCCTGGTACTGCGAATCGGCCGCCGTGGCGGCGAAATCGGCGCTCTCGCGGCTTTCGGTCGATACGATGGCGCTGTCCAGGCTGGCGCGGCGCGCGGCTTCCTTGCCGCGGCGCTGCTTGTCCGCCTTGTGCCCGGCCAGGGCGGCCTCGGCTTGCGCCAACGCGGCGCGGTAGCGCGCCGGGTCGATCTCGAACAACACCTCGCCCTTGCGCACCAGCTGGTTGTCTTTGACTGCCACCTGGGTCACCAGGCCCGACACGTCGGCGGCGATGGTCACCACATCGGCCTTGACGCGGCCATCGCGCGTCCACGGCGACAGCATGTAGTGGTCCCACAGCGCTTTGCCTATCCAGACGGCGGCGGCAAGCATGGCGAGAGTGATCAGATAACGGATGACGAGATTGGCGCGCATGGCGTAAGTCCAGAAAACGGGTTCAACGATAAAGCGGCAAGGCGAGGCCGCCGAAGATCACAGCCAGCAGGCACCAGCGGAACAAGGCCGGATGCCATACCCGCTCGTAAACGCCCAGCTTGCCGAGCAGCCAATCCGCGCCGGTTTGCAGCAGCAGGCTGGCGATGAAAATAGGCAATAAAGTGGGCAACAAAATACCGTATACGGCGATTTCACGCGGCATGGTTTTCTCCCGTATCCGGCAGCGCGTCCAACAGCGAGGTATGAATCAAATGCAGCGTGGCCAGCATGCGCTTGAGCCGCGCGAACTCATCCGGCCAGGCCGCGGCCTGGCGCTCCCGGATCGGCGGCCCGCCCGCCCGCAAGGCGGCCAGGGCCTGACGCAGGGCGGCCTCGTCCGGCGCGGCGAAATAGCGGTCCAATGCCGCCACCGCCTCCAGCAAGGCCTGGCGCACCGCCGAGGGCGCGCCGTCGGCCAGCTCGCGCAAATCGACAATGGCCAGCCCCATCTCCAGCAAGGTGATGGCCTGGCTGACCGTGGCCTGGCGCGCCGGATCGTCGCGCGGGCCGGGCGCCGCGCTCAGTTGGTTCAGCAGGTCGCGAATGCGATTGCCGAAACGCTGCCGCAAATGCGGCAAGGCGGCGCGGCAGGTGGAGCGCGCCTCGCGCCACAGGGCCGCGGCGATATGGCGGCGCGAGCCCATGGTGTGCTCGGGCAACACCAGCACGAAGAACAGCGCCGCCAAGCCCAGGCCCAGCAAGCGGGCGATGCTGTCGTTGAAAAAGCCGGTCACGTCGAAACGCATCAGGTTTTGCGGCTCCACCCCTTGGGCGATCATCAGGATGATGCCGGTGCCGATGCCCGCTGTTTTGGGCAGGCTCTTCAAATAGCAGCCCAGGGCCAAAAACGGCGCCATCGCCAAGGCCAGCTGCGCAAAGCCTTCCGCCTGGTTCACCATCCAGAAGGCGCAGACATAGGCCAGCGGCGTGCCCACGGCGAAGCCGATCAGAATCTGCTTCACCATCAGCGTCGGCCGGGGCGACGACGACGCCAGGCCGCAAAAAATGGTCGCCAGCAATACCGCGCCCAGGGCGCTGGGCCAGGCCAGCCAATACCAGGCCAGGGACAGCGTAAGCAGGGTCAGGGCGGCGCGCGCGCCGCTGGCCAGCACGATGGCGGCCGGCGTGCGCGGCGAATAGGCCAGCGCCTCCACTTGCCGCGGATGGCGCTGCTTCAAGCCATGGTAGACGGCGGTGAAGCTCACCATTTCGTCGACGAAACGCTGCAGCAATTCAGAAGCGGTATCGAACTCGATGCGCTGCGTCTCGTCATGCGGCATCGCCAGCAGCCTTTCCCGCGCCTCTTCCAGCCCTTGGGCCAGCGCCGGCCGCATCGCCTCCAGTTTTTCCAGCGTCTCGCCGGCCTCCAGCGCGGTGCGCGCCGGACCGTCCTCCCGCTCCAAGGCCTCGGCGGCCAGGGCGAACAAGGGATAAAGCAGGCCCAGCAGCGGCGAAGCCGCGTCGGCGCGCAGCCGCTCCATCTGCCGGTGCAAGGTATGGAAGGTCGTCAGCGCCGCCATGAAGGTGGCGTTGAAGGCATGCAGCTGATTGCTGCGCGCGCGCAGATTGCCGGCCTCGAAAAAAGCGGCGGCGCGCCCGGCCTCCAGCGCGGCGATATCGGCGGCGAAGCGCAATTGCGTCGCCTCCAGCGTGGACTTGTCCAGTCGCTGCGCCAAGGCTTGCCGGCACAATAAGGCGAAACCGTGATAGCGGCTGCGCACGGTGCGGACCACCAGCTCGGTCTGGCTCTTGGGCAGGATGAAATCGTTGACCAGCGCGCAGCACAAAATGCCCAAGGAAATTTCGGACACCCGCGTCACCGCCAGGTTGAAGATGGCCAAGGGATGGTTCAAGGCCGGCAGGCCGATGATGCAGGCGGTGTAGCCGGACAACACGAAGGCGTAGGAGCGCGAATCGCGATACTGCGTAGCGCCGCTGGCGCAGACGCCCACCCACAGCGCCATGCTGATCAGCATCAGCACCGGCTGGCCATCGAACACGCCGGCCAGACCCAGCGCCATCACGCTGCCCACCAGGGTGCCGAGTATCCGGTACACGCTTTTTTCCAGCACCGCGCCGCTGCGCGGGAAGGCCACCAGAAATACCGAAATCATCGCCGTGCTGGGCGAATCAAACCCCAGCCGGAACGCGATCCACAAGGCGGCGAAGGCCGACAACATGGTTTTGGCGGCGAAACTCCAGCTCTCGCCCTCAGTGGCCAGCCAGTCGGCGGCGACGCGCCGGCCAGCCGCGGCCAGGCTGCCGCTCATCTGCCAGCCCCTTGCGGCGCGCGCGTCTGTACGCCGCCGCCCAGCGCGCTCATCAGAGCAGCATAGCTGTCCAGCCGCTCGCCATGGATTCGCGCCAGCTGTTGCCTAGCGTCCAGCAGCGACAATCTGGCCGACAGCACGCCGTCCTGCTCCGACAAGCCGGCGCGGAAGCCCTGCTGCGCCAATTTCAGCGCGCGCTCGGCGCTGGCGCGCGCCTGCTCGGCCTGTTTTTGCTGCTCGGCCAATGAGCGCGAGCGCGTCACCGCCGCGGCCACCTCGTTCAGCGCCCGCACCACGCTGGCGTTGTAGGCCGCCACCGCCGCGTCATAGGCGGCGGACTGCGCGCCCAGCTGGCTGCGCAAACGGCCGCCTTCGAAGATGGGCAGGCTAATGGCCGGGCCGACGCCGCGCACCGCGGTGGACGAGGACGGGAAATTGTCGAAACCGATGGCCTGGAAGCCGATGAAGGCCGACAGATTGATATTGGGATAGAAGGCGGCGCGGGCGGCGTCTATCTTCTTCGCCTCCGCCTCCACCTGCCAGCGCTGGGCGACGACGTCAGGCCGGCGGCCGATCAGCTCGGCGGGCAGAACCGCAGGCAGCGCCGCTTCGCGCTCGGCCGGCTTCAGCGCGGGCCTATGCAGCTTGTCGCCCGCGCCCGGGCCCTGGCCGGACAGCGCCGCCAGCTGATTGTCCAGCAAGGAGATGTTTTCGTCGATCTGCTCGATCTGATTGCGCAAGGCCGGCAAGCGCGACTCGCTCAGCACTACCTCGGCCTCGGTGCCCAGCCCGGCCGCCTTGCGCTTTTTCGCCAACTGCAGAAAACGCTCGCGCTGCGCCAGGCTGTCTTGCAGCAGATCCTTGATTTCGTATTGAACGGCCAGCCGCGCGTAATCGCGGACGATGGCGGTGGACAGATTCAGCCTGGCGAGCTGCGCCTCGGCCGCCAGCACCTCGGCCTGATCCAGCGCGGCGGCCAGCGTCGCGCGCTGACGTCCCCACAGGTCCAGATCGTAGCCGGCGTTCAGCGAAGCATGGTTGTACCAGGAATAGTTGCCGGCTTCGGGCGGCGGAATGAAATCTTGCTCGGAATAACGCTGCCGGGTCAGCGACAACTCGCCCGCCACTTGCGGACGGGTGGCGGACTCGGCGACGCCGGCCAGCGCCCTGGCTTGCGCCAGACGGGCTTCGGCCGCCTGCAGATTGGGATTGCCGGTCAAGGCCGCCGCGATCAAACCGCTCAGCTGCGGATCGTTCAGCTCGCGCCACCACTCGCCTTTCGGCCAAGCCGCCTTATCCGCGGCGGCGGCCAGCGCGGCGCCGCCTTCCAGGCTATTCGGGTCCAATAATCTTGCCCGCGAGCCGTTATCGCCGACAGCGGCGCACCCCGCCAGCGTCATCGCCAGCAGACACGCTGTGATCTTGTGAAACCTAGGCATCCGTCGCACCTACACCAACCAAAAAAAGAGAAGGCCGCGCGGCGGCCAAGGCGAATCGAAATCGTTTCGCCATTCTAACATCGAATGATGACAATCTCATCGCAGAGATCCTAGGCCAGCTCCTGCCGCCCCAGCTCCCCCTCGACAACTCAATATAGCGCAAGCGCTCCGCGCGCTGGACGGCCCCAGGCCGCCAGCGGCAAGCGTCAATCAAAACGCACGGTGTAGCGCGACTCGGCCGACATCGCCGTGCCGGCTTTCAGAATCACCGACCAGCTCTTGGACAATTGGTAAGCCAGTTTGACCGCCTGATCCGCGCTGCTGATGCCGTATTCGTAGCCCAGATACAGCTCGCGCGTCAGCTGCCGCCCCACCGTCACCACCTGTTCGGCCGGGCTGACCGTGCCGTTGGCCAGCGTTCTCTCCTTGCGGCTGGACACGCCCAGATCGTCGAACAGGCCGACGTGGTCGTTGATGGAGCCGGCCAGCATCATGCCGGCCGAAGCCGCCAGATCGTTGTTGTCGCGATCGCCGCTGGCGGCCCGCCCCAACACCAGCCAGGCCAGCTTGTCCTTGTCCGCCATCGGCTCATCGGTGATCAGCCGCACTTTCGGCGCCGATACCGAACCGCTCACCTCCACGCCCGCGCCCACCGGCGACAGGCGCCGGGTGGCCTGGACATTGAGCAAGGGATTGTCCAGCGGACCATTGAAGGTGATGGCCCCGAAAGTGATATCCAGATCCTGGCCGTATGCCTTGTAACGGCCCTTGTCGACCTTGACCTGGCCCTTGGCCGCCGGCGCTTCGCCCGGATTGGCCGTCACCCGCACCTGGCCGGACAGTTCGACATCCAGCCCCTGGCCGGAGAAGCGGAAGCGGTCGCCCAGATCCAGGTCCAGCGCCACGGTCAAAGGCATGCTGGCGAAGGCGGAGGGCTCCGGCGCCGCCCGGCCCACCACCACCACGTCGCCGCCCAGATCGGGCGCGCCCAGCTTGGGCAAGCCCACCCGGCCGTAATCGGAACGGATGCGGCCATTGAGCGACAGCTTGCCGCCGATAAAGGCCAGCTCGCTTTGTCCGGACACCACCAGCCGCCGGTTGGGCTTGTCGAACACGCTGAAACGCTGCAGCGTCACCTTCACCCGCGCGTCCGGCTGCTCATGGCTGAAGTCCAGCGAGCCGCTGGCATTGACCTCGCCCTTGCCGCTGACGAAACGCAGCTGCTGCAATTGCAGCTGGCGGCCATCCAGCCTGGCCAGCAAGCTGCCCTGATCCAAGGTGATGCCGGTGCGATGATCGGCCAGCTTCAGCCGCTCGCCGCGTATCTGTCCCTGCGCCTGCGGCTGGGACAAGGGCCCGCTCAGCTCCATGGCGGCACTCAACTGCCCGCCCAGCTCCAAGCCCGGCCCCGCCAGCTCCGCCAACACCGCCAATGACGGCAGGCTGGCGCGCACCGTGCCGGACAAGGGCGTGCGGCCGTCGATCTGGCCGCCGTTCCACGGCAGGCTGCCCTGGCCCTGAGCCTGGGCGAAGCGGCTGTCGAGATTGACGTTGAAGTTCAGCATGCGGCCGTCCAGCGTCAAATCCGCCCGGGCCGTCTTCAGGCCCAGCGGCGCTTTGCGCTTTTTGTCCAAGGGCAGCTGGATGTCGCCGCCGCTGCGCCAGACCGACACCTGGCCGACGCCGGCGGGACTGAGCCCCCAGTCGGCGTCGAATTGCAGATTGTGCTCGATCGGCAGCTTGAGCAGGCTGCCCAGCTCGGCCAAGCGCAGGCCGCGCGCGCTGCCATGGCCGCTGAGCGCGCCATTGGCCTGGCGAGTGAAGTCGCTGAGGCTCAAATTGCCGCCCAGCGCGGACAGGCGCGTCGCGCCCAGCTTTACTTGGCCGTCGCCGCCTATCGTCAGCGCCACCGGCGACAACAGGCTGATAGCCGGCGAGCCGGACAATTCCAGCCGCTGCACGCCGCCCTGCCAATCATGGTTCGCGCCCAGGCCGCCGGCGGCGGCGAATTGCAGGCCGTAAGCCAGATCGTTGAGCCGGAAGCGGCCATCCAGCTGCAAGCTGTGCTTGGCGCGCGTGCCCGAGGCGCGCGCGCGCAGCTGTTCGGCGCGCAGGCCGCCCGCCTGCAGCGCCGCCACATCCAGGCTGAGCTGGAAGGGGCTGGCCTGATCCGCCTTGATATTGCCGGAAAACTGCATGGACTGCAGCGACACGCCGCCCGGCAGGCGCAGACGCTCCGCCTGCAGCTTGGCGTTCAGCAGCGGCGCCTTGGGCACGCCGGCCAGTTCGCCCTGCCCCTGCACCGTGCCGGCGAAGCCCGGCCCCAGCAAGGACAGATTGGGCGCGTTGATGGCGAGCTTGAGCTTGTCGCCCGCCGCGCCGTAGCTGCCGCTGGCTTGCAGACGGTTGTCCGCCAGCCGCACATCCATCAGCAGCTGCTTGAGCCGCTCTTGCGCCAGCAACAGATTGGCGCTGCCGGACAAGGACGCGCCGGACAGTTTGCTGGGCGCGAACTGCAGCTTGGCGCCCACCTCCATCGGCTCGGCCAGTTGGCCGCCCAGCTTCAGGCTGGCGTTCAGATCGCCCTTGGGCAAGCTGGGCAGCAGCCGCGAGGGATCGGCCCGGCTCAACTGCCCATTCAATTCGAACAACTGCTTGCCGGCCAAACCCAGCTTGCCGGCGGCGCTGAAATGCCCGCCGCCCGCCGACAGCTCCAGCTTTCTCAGCAACAGCGCCGGCTGCTTGCCGGAGGAAAACTCCGTCAGCGCCTCCGCCTGCAACAACTTGCCCTTCAGCTGCGCCGCGATATTGGGCGCGGACGGCGCGCCTTCCAGCGTCACGCGGCCGCTGATGGCGTCGTCCGGCGCGGCCTCATGGATTTTGCGCAAAGCCAGCTGTTTGAGATCCAGCGCCAGCTTGATCCGATCCGACTTGAGCTCGCCGGCGACATCGACTCGCCCTCCCGCCAGCTCGGCATAGCTGTTGTATAGCTCCAGCGCCTGCGCGTCGGCGCGGAACTCGCCCGCCAGCAGGGACAGCGGCAGATGCTGCGCCGACAGCGCGCCGGATTCGGCATTGATCAGCGTCAGCCCGCCCTTGACCCGCTGGCCGGCATCCGGTTCGGCGAATACGGCGAAGCTGACCCGCCCCTTGGGCCAGCTTGGCAGAATGGCTTGCGGATTGATGTTGCCGACGCGGGCGTCCAAACGCGTCAGCCGATTGAAGGCGTTGGCCTCGAAAGGCTTCAGCGCGCCGCTGACATCGACGCTGACGCCCTTGCCGTCCAGTTCCCCGGCGAACGCCGGCTGCAGCAAGCTGCCAGACACCTTCAGCTCGGCCTTCACCGCCACATGCTCCAATTCGCCCTGCGCCGCCAATTGCCCGCTCAGCGCGAACGGCGACGCCGCCGCCAGATTCACGCCGGCGCGCAAGCCGCCCCAGGGCGTGTCCAGGCGCTTTAATTGCAGGCTATGGTTCGCACCGTCATAACGGTAGGACGCGCTCAGGCGGTACAGGCTCAACTGGCCAGGCTGCAGCGTCAGGCTGGCCAGGCTCAGCTCGCCGACATGGATCTTGAACGGCAGGGACAATGTCCGCGGAGCCTGCGGCGGCGCGGTTTTTTCTTGCGGCTGCGGCCGGCTGGCGACGCGCACATGGCCCAGCGCCAAGCGGTCCACATCCAGCCAGCCGCGCCACAGGCGCTCGGGCTGCCAGTCCAGCCGCAACGATTCGATATCGATGTCGTCGTAAGCACTGCGCACGCGGACATCGCGCAAGGCGAAGCCGCGCCATAAAGTGCCCTCGGCCTTGGCCACGCTGAAATGCCCGCCGCTGAGTTGGCCGGCGGCGCGCAATGCCCAGGCGAAGCCCGCCTCGCTGGCGCTCAGCCAAGCCAGGCCGGAGACCAGGGCGGCGAACAGCAACAGCAGGCTGAAGAGAAAAATGCGCCAGAAAGACGCCCGGCGCGGCGGCGGCGCCTGCTCCTGCGGCGGGGTTTGCGGGGTGGCTTGCTCGTTCATGGCGATCAGAAAGCGAGGCCCAGGCTGAGGTTCCAACGCAGCTTGCCGTCGTTCTCACCCTTGGCGATGTCAAAAGAAAGCGGCGCCACCGGGCTGAGCCAACGCACGCCCACGCCGTAGGCGCGCATGGTCTGGAAGCCCTTCCAGCTGTCGGCGGCGTTGCCGGCGTCGGAAAACAGGGCGAAACGCCAGTCCGGCTTGATCGGAATCTGGTATTCCACGCTGCCGGTGGCCACCACGCGGCCGCCCAGCACCGAGCCGTTGGGGCCGGGCAAGCCCAGGCTTTGGTAATCGTAGCCGCGCACGCTATTGGCGCCGCCGGCGCGGAACAGCAAGGCGGACGGCACTTCGGCGCCGTCTTTGGCCCAGACCTGGCCCAGCTCTATCCGGCCGACAAAAGTGCCGTATTTGGGGAACGGCGACCAATAGCCGACGGCGCGGCCATAGCCCCGGATAATCGAAGTTGAAGAACCCAGCATGCCCAGCGAGCCCGATAGCCGGGCATCCAGCAGATAGCCGCTGCGCGGCCGCATCGGATCGTCCACCGCGCGCTGGGTCCAGCCATACACCAGCTGGCTGACGTGGGTATCGCGCGAGGTGACGCCGCCGGCCTCCTCGCTTTCCTTCAAAAACTCCACGCCCAGCCGCGATTCGATATTGCCGCGGCTGCGGATGCGCCACAGGCCGGCATCGACGGTATCGGTTTTCAGGCCTTGCACCGTTTCCGACTTGAAGGAACTGGTGATGGAGTGGGAATAGCCGTCCGCTTGGCGCGGAAAGCCCAGGCCCAGGCTCAACGACTGCTGCTCGCGCTTCCAGTCCACCAGCATGGAACCGGTGTAGCCGCGCTGGAAAATATTGTAGTGGTCGTAGCCGAGACGCACGCCGGGGCCGACATCGGAATCATAGGTCAGGCCCGACTCCAGCTTTTGCCGCGGCAGCTCCACCACATCCACCGCCACCGGCACCCGGTTGTCGGCGAGATGGTCGAAATCCGGGCTGACGATCACCGAGGAGAAATACGGCGACTGCTCCAAGGCCGACTGGTAATCCAGCAACTTCTGCTGGTTGTAGGCCGAGCCGGGATTGAAGTCGGCCAAGCCATTGGCCAGGTCGGACGGATAACGGCTCATGCCTTTCACCTGGATGTCGCCGAAGCGGATCAGCGCGCCGCTGTCCACCGTCACATCCAGCGTCGCCTTGCCGCTGGCTGGATCGATTCTGGCCTCGCTCGCCGTCATCCTGGCTCTGGGAAAACTGTCCGCCTGCACCTTGCGCAGCACCGCGCGCTTGCTGGCGTCCCAGTCTTCCTGGCGGAACGGCGCCCCCATAGGCAAGGCCCACGCCTCCAGCGCCTGGGCGAAGCGCTGCTGGTAATCCGCCTGCTCGCGGATCGAGCCGACCAGACGGATGGTGACATCGTCGATCAACACCGGCTCGCCCGGCTCCACCTTGATCTTCACCTGATTGCCGTTTTCCAGCTTGGCGGACACCTTGGCATGGAAATAGCCTTCGGTATCCAGCAGCTTCTTCGCCTCGTCCGGCGCCTCTTTCACCAATTCATCCAACCAGCCTTGGTCGATGTCCGCATCTTGCTGCCCCGCCACCAGCTCCAGATTATTGCGCAGCAGCTGCGCCAGATTGGCCGGCGCGTCGATATCCACGGTGTAATCGGGCTTGGCATGGGCGGCGCCTGCCCACAGGCAGACGGCCAGGACGCTTAGCCGCAGGCTTCGAGAGCGGCGGCGCGCGGCGGAAAAGGTAGTCGAAATGATCGGCAAGCTGGGCGGCGTCCGAATGTGAAAGCGATACGGCATGGTAGCGGAAGTCGGCCGGGCTGGCGACGCTGAGCGATTGTCAAACAGCCGGGTCAGACTTGCCTAGCGGCGCGCAAGTTCCCTATATCTACACATTGCCGTCCGCGCCCTGCGCCCAGATGCAGATCCGCTGCCGCCATAGCCGCCGGAATAAACACTACACTGGATTGTGTCTACCTTCTCCCCAGGCCGCCGATCTTGAAAAAGACGCTATTGCTCTTGCTGGCCATCGCTTGCGCGCCATGCCGCGCCGAGCCGCTTGCCGAACGGCCCGCGCTGTCCATAGGCTTTTACGAAGCCGGATTGGAATATAGCGACGGCAAGGGGATAGACGCGGACGTGATAGACGAGCTGGCGCGGCGGGGCGGCTATGTCTTCCTGCGGCAGGACATGCCCCGCGCCCGCATCTGGAGCCAATTGGCCGGCGGCAAACTGGCCATGGCCACCTCCGGCGTGGAAACCGCCGAACGCGGCCGTTTCGCGGAATTCATCCCTTATATCGCGCAAAGCAACCGCGCGCTGACGCTGGATGGGAGGTATCCCACCCCTGCCAGCCTGCTTGCCGATCCCGCCGCCCGCGTCGCCGTGGTGCGCGGCTTCGCCTACGGCAATCCTTATGATGGCCTGATTGCGCGCTTGCGCGCCCGCGGCGCGGTGACCGAGGTGCCGGACACCCAGAGCCTGTTCCTGATGCTGGCGCGCGGGCACGCCCAATTGGTGATTTCCATCCCCGTTTTCTATCTCAAGTACTTGAAGGAGAATGGATTGGAGGAAAGGGTGCGCATCTACGACTGGCAAACGCAGCAGCCGCCGGTCCTGGGCTGTTTGGTGCTGAGCAAAACGCTGTTGGCCGCAACGGAAAGGGCCCAGCTGCGCAAGCTGGTAGCGCAAATGAAACAGGATGGCACGCTGCGCCGCATCTTTTCCCGCTACCTGCCGGCGGACGAGGTGGAAAAGGCGCTGATGTTCTAAAGGCCGGGCTCGTTTCGCCGAGGCAAAGAAAATCAATTAAATTTGACAAATCAATCAATTAGATTGATAATCTTGGCAGCCTCTTCTCAAGCCGCGCCCCAACAGCGGTTTGCCTTGCCTTAACTGCTGTCGCGCCGATAGCAATTTCCGCTCAGGTTTACGAAGCAATACGCCGCGTGTGACGCATCGCTCGCGCGGCTGCCTACTATTTCAGAATTGGAGCTGCCATGTCCAAAGAAGACATGATCGAACTGCAAGGTGTTGTCATTGAAATGCTGCCGGAATCGCGTTTCCGCGTTCGCCTGGACAACAACGTAGAGATTCTTGCTTATGGCTCGGGCAAGATGAAACTGCACCGCATCCGCGTGCTGGTTGGCGACCGAGTTACCGTGGAAATGTCCCCCTACGATCTCACCAAGGGGCGGATCAATTTCCGTCATCCGACACCGAAAATCGATATGGGCGCAGCGCCCCACCGCCGCCCGTAACAGGCCGCCCATTGGGTGGCCTAGAATGGAAACCCAATGAAAATCAAAGAATTGAAACAGGGTGATCGCATCACCCAACACATCGACCAGTCGCCCGTCTCTTTCGAAGTGCTGGCCATCCAGCAACTGGGACGCCGCTTCATGGTGACCTTCCGCTCCGCCTTCGGCATCGAAACCGCCGAATACTCCGGCGAAGCCTACGTCACCGCTGGTTGAGCGCTCAGCCGGCGCGCGCATCTCACGCCGCCGCCGGCAAAAAGCCTCCCTTCCCAGCCCTTTTCCCAAGCCAAGCGCAGTGGCTGCCCGCGCCCCGCTTTCCACATACCCAAAATGGGTAATTGTTGCAACATTTGATCGCAAACTTTCACCCCGCCGAGCCGCAGCCAATCATAAAATGAAATGACTCCCGTTCAGGCTCTCCGGATGGGAGAGATGGCCGCTCATCGCCATCGCCGACACAATTAAGCGACGGACAGGCGCAGACGCTAACCGCCGTCCCGACAATAAAGCTTCTCGCAGCCGATGAACTTGCAGCGCCGCCGCCCTCTCGCGGCAGCCTTGCCGATGCTTCATCAATATCCAGTCAATCAGGGGCGCGTCATGGAGTGGTTATCCAAAATCATCGGCAAGTCGATAGAAAATTGGACAGTCATTCTGTTTTCCGCCCTGCTGTTCACTTTTGCCTGGCATTTCCTGTTGTCGCGGAAAAAGTATGTCTCGGCCCTGCTGTTCGCCACGCTGGGCCTGCTCAGCATAGGCACGGTCAATGGGCTGATAGACTGGCTCTCCGGCCTGGGCGGCGATTCGTTTCTGGAGCTGAACGCCTTCAACTGGCGCGAAGCGCTGTTCTGGCTCGCCACTTTCCGCACCCTGTTTCTGCAGATACTGATCCAGACCGCCAGCGAGAAGCCCACCATCGTGGTGCTGCTCGACGCGCTGCTGCTGTCCGCCGCGCTGCATGCGTGGAGCCGCCGCCGGCTCAGGCTTGTAAAACAACTGGCCTTGCTGGAAATGGTAATGGTTTCCTACCTGGTTTTTCTGGGCTATTCAGGCTTTGCCGCCGGCCGGGGATTCATCGACCATCTCGCGGCGGAGTTTGGCCAGAAGCCTCAAGGCTTCAGCAGCCGGGACAAGGTGGACATGCTGGTTTACATCGGCGAAAGCACCTCCAGCCTGAACATGAGCCTGTACGGCTATCCCTTTCCCACCACCCCCCGCCTGGACTATCTGGCCAGCCATGATGCGGGCTTTCTCCGCTTCGACAAGGTGCGCTCCACCCACACCCATACCTCGCTGAGCTTATTGCGCGCCCTGTCCATCACGGTCAGCGATAAAGACCTGCACCATCTGAAATACGGCATCGGCGCTATCCTGCATCAAGCGGGCCTGCAACCCAGGCTGTATTCCATCCAGCCCTTGAACGGCTCCTTCGCCTCGTTCTCGCACTTCATCTATGACGGCATGCGCTTTGATCTGCATCCCGAAGACCGATACAAAGGCAATTTCTCCGAACCCCGCACCGAAGGGCACCAATTGCTGGAGACGGCGCTGGCCACGCCAGGCGTGGTGTTTTTCCACTCTTACGCCGGCCATGGTCCTTATCTGAACTTTATCGATCCCAGCCTGACCCAGCCGGTGGCCATGCCGGACATCCAGCCCGACGGCTTATTCGGCAATAGCATGCCCAGGCTGCTCCGGGCCGATCTGCGCCAAAACGTGGCCGACTACAACCAGGCCATCACCTATATCGACCGCAACGTCGCCCACGCCATCGACAACATCCGCCAGCGGCTCCAGCCCGCCGTCCTGGTGTATTTTTCCGATCACGGCGATTCGGCCTATACCCTGCGCGGCCACGACTCCTCGCGCTACATCGACGAAATGTCCACGGTGCCGCTGATCCTGTATTTCAATCAGGCCTACCAGGACAAATATCCCGACCGCGTCCGGCAATACCGGCAAGCCGCCGCGGAAAACCGCGTGCGCCTACTGGATCAAATCACCCCCAGCATTCTGGATCTGCTGGGCGTCAGCTCCGCCACGCCGCTGCCCATTCCCACGCTGGCGTCCCATCTGCCGCACCCCAGGCCCTATATCCTGAAGCGGGACATCCAGGGCGACGAGCAAAGAATCAACATCGACTACGACCTCCGCGCCGGCCTGCCTGGCAACCGCCTGCGCGTCGGCACGCCCGCGCCGACCTATATCGCCACCATCCATGAAAAACTGGGGCCGGACATCCCCATTTGCTACCACCGCTCCAACTCCATCGCCAAGGCGCTGCGCGGCGCGGCCATCACCAATTGCCTGGAGTTCGACATGGTGGTGGAGGGCGACAAGCTGACGGTGCATCATCCGCCGCTGCCGTCCACCGGCATGCTGGTGGAGGATATTTTCAAGATTGCCGAGGCCCGCAAGACCAAGCTGTGGATAGATTCGAAAAATCTGGACCAGCCCGAAGCCTGTCTGCGGCTGCTGGCTTATCTGGGCAAGAACCGCAACCGCGTCGGGCAGCTGCTGGTGGAGTTCCCGCCACCCGCCATTCAACGGCTGCCGGAACTGCAGCAGTGCGGCGCGGGCTTGAGAGCGCTGGGCGCGAGAACGTCTTATTACGTTAACGGCGACGTTTCCGTGCCCTGCGCCATGGATCCGGCCAAAAACGCAGGCGCCTGCAACAAGCTGGAAGACATCGTCGAACAGGCGGTTTCATCGGGCATCTTCACCAACCTGAGCTTCGACTTCGACGGCTACGCCGCCATCAAGAAAATACCGGCCGCCCGGCAATTGAAATGGGGCACCTGGGCCATCCGCGCGGAAGATTTCCATGCCTTCCCGCGCCAGGATTTCGACTTCATCATCATGGACACTTCCTCCGACCCCAACACCTACTGAGCGCGCCCGCTACGCGTCGGCCAAGCCGGCCAAAGCCTCAAGCGCAGGAATGGCGCAACACGCGGCGGGCATGTCCTCCGGCCAAGGATGGAAACCCTGCAGCCAGACCGGATGCATCCCGGCGCGCATGGCGCCCTGCGCGTCATTCAGCGGATGGTCGCCGACATACCAGCAGTCTTGCGGCCGCACGCCCATCGCGTCTGCCGCCATCAGAAAAATGGCCGGGTCCGGCTTTTTTACCTCCGCCGATTCCGAACTGATGGTCAATTCGATGGCGGCGGCGAATGGCAGCTGCGCCACTTTTTCCAGCCGGGTGCGATGGCTGCCATTGGAAACCACGCCTATGCGCGCGCCCACGCTCAGCAGCCAGGCCACCGCCTGCGCCGCGCCCGGCATCGCCGCCGTGCAGACGGCGTTATAACGCTCCCAGTGCGCCAATAAGGTTTCGTGCTCAGGCGCTCGCCGCCAGGCCAGCTCGGTTTGCAAGCCATGGGACACCGCCTGCTTGATCGAAGCAAACGGCGAGCCGGCGGGAAGATAGCCGCCATTGTCAAAACGCTTGATCACCGCCGCGGCATCATCCGCGCCGCCGCCCGCCATGACATGGCCGAAATCCCGCCAGAACCGGCGCGCGTATAAATCGATGCTGGCGTTCCGATGCACCAGGGTATTGTCCAGATCGAAGAAAACCGCCTGCGGCAGACGCGCGCCGCATCGCAGCCTGCCGCGCTCGACGGAAACTGATGGCGCGCATGCGCCGGCGCTACGCCCCATAAGCATCCGCATCCAGCCGCAACTGGAAGCCCACCCTATGCTGGCCCGGCCCGCTGTAGTCGTACATCACCGGCACGCCCTCTTCTACGCCATCGCCCGGAAGCAGCGCGAAGCCCATCCGCCGATGAAAAGCGATGGATGCGGCATTGCCCGGCGAGGTGATGGCACGCACTTCCCGACATCCGGACTTGCCGACCGCCTCGAAAAAATGCCGGTACAGATTGCGGCCGACCTCACGCCCGCGCGCCTGCGGCGACACGCCCACCAAATGGATATAAGCCTGTTCAGGCTGCGATTGGGAACGGAAACCGACCAGGAAGCCAATCACCTCGTCCCCCTCCACCGCCGCGAAGCTGGTGCTGGAAAAATGGTCGAAATACATGCGATGCAATAGGTGACGCACCGGCTTGCCGCCCCACCAATCATCCATGGCCAAGGAAAGAACGGCGAAATCGTCCGCCTCGATCTGTCGAATCCGCATGCTGGAAACCTTCAAGACTGCATCAATCAATATGCCGCGATGGCCTGCCGCTTATGGCCCATGCGCAGGCCCGGAACGCGCGCAAACCGCCGGCTGCGCCGCGGCGACATTATGCCTTAGGCATTGCCTGGATGACAAAAGTCGCCGCATGAACCATAAGTATTTGTTCTTACAAAAACGATCTATCTTGAAACAAGCCCGCGAGACGCAAGCGCGGCCAGTTGGAAGCTCCTCCCGCGCACCGGTAGAACGATCATGTCCGACAACAACGACAAAGGCATCATGCTGAAAGCCATCATGGTGGCCGCGCCCATCCTGTTGTGCATGGGCTTGTTGCCGCTGCTGTCGTTTTATATCGAAAAGATGGAAGAGGACGGCCGCGCCCAGATCGTCGACTACATCGCCATCGCCCAGGCGGCGATGGAGGTGAAATTCGACGCCGCCGATCTTAACGGCTGGCAAACCGGCTACGCCTTCGACATCATCCGCAGCGTGGAGGGCGCCAGCCGCGACGACGCGATTTCCCGTTCGGAATTCCTGCGTTCGGCCGACAACTTCCGCCGCGACATCCAAACCTTGCGCGGCATGACCCTCAGCGCCGACCAGCGCAGCCAGCTGGACAGCGTGCAAAAGGATTTCAACGCCTTCATGGAAATGGACCGCGACATCATCGCCATGTACCGCTCCGGCTCTCCCATCGCCCGCGACAAAGCGTCCAAACTGGTGATGGGCGAGGAAATCCAGATCTTCACCCACATTTCGCAAAACACCAACGCGCTGGCTGTATCCATCACCCTTGACCTGATGAAAAAGGTGGCGCAGTCCAACTCCTACGGCATCGTCGCCCGCTGGATGATGCTGGTGATGTGGATCATCGCCAGCGCCATGGCCATTCTGCTGGTGCGGCTGTTGCACAAATGGCTGGGACAGATGCGCAGCCTGATGCAGAAGCTGGAATCGCTGGCCGGCACCGACGAACTGACCCAGCTTCCCAACCGCCGCACCTGGGATCTGCAAATCGAAATGATGCTGGCCACCGCCAAACGCTACGGCCAGCCCGTCGCCGTCGCCTTGTTCGATCTGGACCACTTCAAGCAATTCAACGACACCTACGGCCACCCGGAAGGCGACCGCCTGCTGCGGGAGGCGTCCTTGCTGATCAAATCCCGCATGCGGCAGTCGGATCTGTTCGCCCGCTTCGGCGGCGAGGAGTTCGTGCTGGCGCTGATGGACTGCGACCTGTCGCAAGCCGTCGCCCGCATCGAGTCTTTACGCCGCAACCTGCCGGACGGCCAGACCTTCTCCGTGGGCGTCACCTTGTGGATGAACGGCGAACGGATACACAACACGCTGGCGCGGGCGGACAAGGCGCTGTATCAGGCCAAGGACGGCGGGCGGGATAGGGTGGTGAGCATCGCGCCGCCGGCGCCTGGCGAGCCGCAAGCCTAAGCACCCCGCTGCTGATGCCAAGAGACTGCTCCTGCCGCCGCCAGCCCGCGCCATCGGTTCAAGCATCAGCGCGTCGTCCCTCAGTGTCTCGCATCACGCTAAGCGCAAATACTCGAAAAGCGTAATTAAGGGTTATTAGCGAATCCTGTGCTCTATAGTCCCAGGGCTGGTTTTCAGCGCCGCCTCAACTCCGTCCCGAGATCGCCTTTAAAGGAGAAAGTTATGGCCAATACCCTTACCATCACCGCCTGCGACAACGAACTCGTGCTGATCGCCTACACCGGCGCCAACAGCTACCAGATCGCAGACATCAAGAGCGGCAACAATGAGCCGGTCAACTTCACCATCAGCCTGCAGTCCGGCCAATATACCGGCCCGCTCAACCTGAACGGCGTCACCACCCCGCTGTCCGGCAACTACAACGTCTATCTGGCTCCCGGCGCCTACACGCTGGTGGCCACTGGCATCAATTGGGGCGGCCCGCAAGCCTATGCCGTCAGCCTCAACGGTGCCGCTCTGAAGCCGGTGTACACCAACCCCGAAGTGGGCGTGGTATGGGTATCCTCCCCGGTTTCGCTGCAACAGTAAGCCAACCCGTCTAGCCTCGATTGCGCCATCGCAGCCCAAACGGCTGTTTCTGCCAGGCCCGCCCAGCGGGCCTGGATTGATGGGCCCCGCTCTTTCAGCCGGCAATCCGCCCCATCCATTCCGCCAGCCGCAAATGGCAGGCGGCGGCCAGTTTGACCAGATCGGTATTGTTGACCGGCATCCGGCCCGGCTCGGCGATCAGCTCGGCCAAGCCCTCCAGCGTGGCCACGGAGCTGCTGAGGCCGATCAGCTTGCCATGCGGCCAGCGCTGTTTGTTGTGGCGCTCGTAATCCAGCGCCACCACCCAGCGCGAATGCTGCCAAGGCCCCGGGCTGCGCAGCACCGCCTCCATCACCGCGCGGCTCAGCGGAACTAAGCCTAATAGCCAGGGCGTGCTTTGATCAAAGTGGCTCTTCATATCGTAGTGTTCCGCCCGGAGGCGGGCCAGGGGGCTGCGCGGCCAGCCCCCCGGCACCCCCAGGCCGCCCCGACAGCGCTGCGAAACCCCGCCCCCAAATCCATTTCCAAGGAGCCGCGGCTTTGTTGCACAAATCACCCTCCCAGCAGGCGGGGTAGAATGACGGCATGAGCAAGCCCGCCCCGCCCAAGTACAAGACCACCAACTGGAAGACCTACAATGCTGCGCTCAAGGCGCGTGGGTCGCTGATGATCTGGTTGGACCGTGACATGCGCTGGCATGGCTCTGCAGTCGGCAAACGTGGACGGACACCGACTTTCAGCGATGCCGCCATTCAGTTCTGCCTGACGATCAAATGCCTGTTCAATCTTGCGCTCCGACAGGCCGTGGGTATGGTGCAAAGCCTGCTCAAACTGGCGGGGCTGGACTGGCTGACGCCGGACTACAGCACCGTGTGCCGGCGGCAAAAGCATTTGCAGGTGGCCATTCCTTGCCGTCCAACCACGACCGGGCTGCACCTGTTGATCGACAGCACCGGCATCAAGATGCTGGGTGAAGGCGAATGGAAAACGAAGAAACACGGCGCGGAGTACCGCCGTCAGTGGCGCAAGGTGCATTTGGGCATTGATGCGCAGACGCTGGAAATCCGGGCGATTGAAGTGACCGACAACGCGGTGGGCGATGCGCCAATGTTGCCGGAGTTGCTGGACCAGATTTCCGCGGGGGAAAGGATTGCTGCAGTAAGTGGCGATGGTGCCTACGACACCAAAGGCTGCCATGAAGCGATTGCCAAGCGAAAAGCCGAGGCGGTGATTCCTACCCGAAAGAATGCCAAGCCGTGGAAGGAAAATCGGTTGGGCGCCCATGTCCGAAACGAGATACTGCGTGCTACCCGGCTCCTGGGTCGAGCGATCTGGAGGAAATGGAGCGGTTACCATCGCCGCAGCCTGGTGGAAACCAAGATGCGCTGTTTCAAGCTGCTGGGCGAGCGGGTAATGGCAAGGGACTTCGACCGTCAAGTCGCAGAGCTCCAAGTGCGAGCGGCGATCTTGAACCGCTTCACGCGGCTCGGGACGCCGATGACGGTGCGCATGCCATAAATCCGTCCGGGGAAAGGGGCTTTGCATGCCGAAGCCTATTTATGCAACAAAGCCTCTCATAAGTGGAATTGGATACGAATATAGAAACCATCATTTTAAGAAGTGATTGGACATACTTGATATGAGAAATGGTACATTGCCTTTATACAGAACCGAACCGGCGCGCCCCACTCCCCATCAGCGCAAGCCGGCTCCGAAGCCATTTCCAAGGTTTTAAGCCGCCGGCTGTTCGACGCGGGGCGACGTTAGCGCCCCGCTAGTTCCGGCGGCTCCTTGGAAATGGCTTTGGAGCCGGGGTTTCGCCGCGCTGTTGGGGCGGCCTGGGATTGCCAAGGGGCTGGCCGCACAGCCCCTGGCCCGTCCGCCGGGCGGAACCGGCACCAAAATCATCCGTCCGCGAAGCGGACACAAAACCTTCGCCTACGCACAAGCCCCTCTCCTCCTAATCGGTCCAAGTAAGCTGGGCTTCGCTGCGCTCTGCACCAACCTACACGCCAACGAATCCCAGGCCATCGAGAACACAAAACCGAACTGACGCGCCCCATTTCCCATCAGCGCAAGCCGGCTCCGAAGCCATTTCCAATGGTTTTAAGCCGCCGGCTGTCCGACGCGGGGCAACGTTAGCGCGTACCGCTGAGCGAATCAAAGATTCGCACGCATGTAGTCCCGGCGGCTCCTTGGGAATGGCTTCGGAGACGGGGTTTCGCCGCGCTGCTGGGGTCGCCTAGGGGTGTCGGGGAGCTGGCGAGACAGCTCCCTGACCTGCCCGGCGGGCAGCCCCGCCATCAAAATCCATCGTCCGCAAAGCGGACACAAAACCTTCGCCTACGCACAGGCCACCTAGCGTTGCCCCCTCTCCCCAACCCCTCTCCCGCGAGGGGAGAGGGGCTTGGCAACCTAATCGGTCCAAGTAAGCTGGGCTTCGCTACGCTCAGCACCAACCTACACGCCAGCCAATCCCAGGCCATCTTGAACATAAAACCGAACCGACGCGCCCCATTCCCCATCAGCGCAAGCCGGCTCCGAAGCCATTTCCAAAGTTTTAAGCCGCCGGCTGTTCGAGGCGGGGCGACGTTAGCGCCCCGCTAGTTCCGGCGGCTCCTTGGGAATGGCTTTGAAGACGGGGTTTCGCCGCGCTACTGGGGTCGCCTAGGGGTGACTGCGTGCGAATCTTGGATTCGCTCAGCGATAGGAGTTGGCGAGACAGCTCCCTGACCTGCCCGGCGGGCAGCCCCGCCATGAAAATCATCGTCCGCGAAGCGGACACCAAACCGCAACACCATAATCGGTGCGTCGCCCCTTCGGGGTGACGCACCCTAGCCGCTCTTTCGCAAGCGGCGGCGAATCACCAGCAAGCCGGAAGCCGCGACAACGGTGGTCGAAAAAATGACCATATAAAGCGGCTTTACCTGGAATAGATAAGGTTGCAGATAGGCCACTCCTGCGATGATTAGATACAAAGTGGCAGCCGCGAGGGCAAGCGCAAGCCCCGCTGCCAGTACATGATTACGCATGTCTACTCCTGATGAAATTCAGTGCCCGACGCTCTCCCCCGGGGAGAGGGGCTTAATGGCGGCGGAACGCCCGCTTGGCGGGCTTCCGCCCTACGCAATCCACTTATCATATCACCCGGCCAAAACAAAAAGGGCAAGCCGCCAGGCTTGCCCCTTCTTCATCTGACGGCGGTCAAAACCGCCGCTCAAACCTTACTTCTTGCGTTGCGGCGGCAGGTCCGTGCAGGTGCCGTGCGCCACTTCCGCCGCCATGCCGATGGACTCGCCCATGGTCGGGTGCGGGTGGATGGTCTTGCCGATATCGGTCGCGTCGCAACCCATCTCGATCGCCAGGCACACTTCGCCGATCATGTCGCCGGCGTGCGGGCCTACGATGCCGCCGCCGATGATCTGGTGGCTTTCGGCGTCGAAGATCAGCTTGGTGAAGCCTTCATCGCGGCCGTTGGCGATGGCGCGGCCGGAGGCGGCCCACGGGAACACGCCCTTCTCGATCTTCAGGCCTTGCTTCTTGGCTTCGTCTTCGGTCACGCCCACCCAGGCCACTTCCGGATCGGTGTAGGCCACGCCCGGAATCACGCGGGCGTCGAAGTAGGCTTTCTGGCCGGCGCAGTTTTCCGCCGCCACGTGGCCTTCATGCACGCCCTTGTGCGCCAGCATCGGCTGGCCGACGATGTCGCCGATGGCGAAGATGTGCGGCACATTGGTGCGCTGCTGCTTGTCCACCTGGATGAAACCGCGGTCGGTCACCGCGATGCCGGCGTTTTCGGCGCCGATCAGCTTGCCGTTAGGCGCGCGGCCGGTCGCGTACAGCACCAGGTCGTAGCGTTGCGGTTCTTTCGGGGCTTGAGCGCCTTCGAAAGTCACCCATACGCCGTCTTCCTTAGGCTCCACGGCCACAGTCTTGGTGTTCAGCATGATGTTGTCGAAGCGGTGGGCGTTCCACTTCTGCCATACCTTGACCAGGTCGCGGTCGGCGCCTTGCATCAGGCCATCCAGCATTTCCACCACGTCCAGGCGCGCGCCCAGCGTGGAGTAGACGGTACCCATTTCCAGGCCGATGATGCCGCCGCCGATGATCAGCATGCGGTCGGCCACGCCCTTCAGCTCCAGCGCACCGGTGGAATCCACCACGCGCGGGTCGTTCGGGATGAACGGCAGCTTCACCACGCGGGAGCCGGCGGCGATGATGGCGTTCTTGAACTTGACGATCTTCTTCTCGCCGGATTCTTCGCGGCCCTGGCCGGTGGTCACCGAAACTTCGATGTGGTGCGGGTCGATGAAGTGGCCGTTGCCGCGCACGATCTCCACCTTGCGCGCCTTGGCCATGCCGCCCAGGCCGCCGGTCAGCTTGGCGATGACCTTTTCCTTGTAGCCGCGCAGCATGTCGATGTCCACTTCCGGCTTGCCGAACTTGATGCCGTTGGCGGCCAGGTGGCTCACTTCGTCGATCACCGCGGCGTTGTGCAGCAGCGCCTTGGACGGAATGCAGCCCACGTTCAGGCATACGCCGCCCAGAGTGGCGTAGCGCTCGACGATGACCACTTTCAGACCCAGGTCGGCCGCGCGGAAGGCGGCGGAGTAACCGCCGGGGCCGCCGCCCAGCACCATCACGTCGCATTCCACGTCCGCGCCGCCGCTATGAGTAGCGGCAACCGGAGCGGCCTGCGGCGCGAAGCCGGCTTGGGTGGTGGCGGAAGCGACGCCGGTGGTTTCCACCGGTTTCGGGGCGGCCGGAGCCGCGGCGGCTGCGCCGGCGGCTTCCAGGATGACGACCAGGTCGCCTTCGGAGACTTTGCTGCCTACGGCGACGCGCACTTCCTTGACGGTGCCGGCGGCTTCAGCCGGCACTTCCATGGTGGCTTTGTCGGTTTCCAGCGTGATCAGGCTGGCTTCTTTTTCGATCACGTCGCCCGGTTTGACGAACACTTCGATCACGTCCACATTGTTGTGGCCGCCGATGTCCGGGACTTTCAATTCGATCAGATTGCTCATGGTTTTCCATCCGCAATATTGGGAGGCCGGCAAATAGCCGGCCGCCTCTAATCCGCGCGGGCATGGCCTTGCGGCCAGCCCGCCCTACTGGGCTTTCCATCCTTAGGGTCGGCGCGCCAGCGGGCTTGCCAGCCAACGCCAGGCCGCGTGGGCAAGCTCAAAGCTTGCCCACCCTACGATGAGGTGGCTTACAGGATCAGACGACGCACGTCGGTCAGCAGCTTGCCCAGGTGCACGGTGAAGCGGGCCGCGGCCGCGCCGTCGATCACGCGGTGATCGAAGGACAGGCTCAGCGGGCACATCAGGCGCGGCGCGAATTCCTTGCCGTTCCACACCGGCTTGATCTGCGACTTGCAGACGCCGAGGATGGCCACTTCCGGCGCGTTCACGATAGGCGTGAAGCTGGTGCCGCCGATGCCGCCCAGGGACGAGATGGTGAAGGTCGCGCCTTGCATGTCGGTCGGCTTCAGCTTGCCTTCGCGGGCCAGCTTGGACAGGTCGGTCAGTTCCTGGGCGATCTGGCGCAGGCCCTTCTTGTCCGCGTCCTTGATCACCGGCACTACCAGGCCGTTAGGCGTGTCGGCGGCGAAGCCGATGTGGTAGTACTGCTTCAGCACCAGGTTGTCGCCGTCCAGCGAGCTGTTGAAGTTCGGGAAGGCTTTCAGCGCTTCGGCGGCGGCCTTGATGATGAAGGCCAGCGGGCTGATCTTCAGGCCGGACTTTTCCCATTCCTTGCCCACGGTCTTGCGGAAGTCTTCCAGCTCGGTGATGTCGCACTCGTCGTTGAACGTGACGTGCGGGATCATCACCCAGTTGCGCGACAGGTTGGCGCCGGAAATCTTCTGGATGCGCGACAGCGGCTTGGTTTCGATCGGGCCGAACTTGGCGAAGTCCACCTTCGGCCACGGCAGCAGGTCCAGACCCACGCCGGAGCCGGCCGGCGCGGCGGCCGGGGCCAGAACAGCCGGGTTCTGCATCACGCCCTTGACGAAGGCCTTGACGTCGTCTTCGGTGACGCGGCCCTTGCGGCCGTTGCCCTTCACCTTGCCCAGGTCCACGCCCAGTTCGCGCGCCAGGCGGCGCACGGACGGACCGGCGTGGGCCTTGGAGAAGGCGATTTCGTCGATGGCTGCAGCCACGGCGGCGGCTACCGGAGCCACTACCGGCGCGGCGGCAGGCGCAGCGGCAACCGGGGCCGGAGCTGCTGCCGGAGCCGGCGCAGCGGCGGCCGGGGCGGACGCGGCGACAGCGCCTTCCACCACGACGATCAGGTCGCCTTCGCTGACCTTGTCGCCCACCTTGATCTTCACTTCCACCACTTTGCCTGCGGCGGTGGCCGGCACTTCCATGGTGGCCTTGTCGGTTTCCAGCGTGATCAGGCTGTCGTCGACGGCGATTTCGTCGCCCACTTTGACAGTCACTTCGATCACGTCGACGCCGTTATGGCCGCCGATGTCCGGCACGCGGATTTCGCTGCGGCCGGAAGCGGCCGGTGCGGCAGGCGCTGCCGCGGGAGCTGCGGCTACCGGAGCCGGAGCTGCGGCAGGAGCGGCTGCGGGCGCCGGCGCTGCGGCGGCCGGGGCTGGAGCCGGAGCGGACGCGGCTGCGCCCACTTCCAGGATGGCAATCACGTCGCCTTCGGAAATCTTGCCGCCCAAGGCGACTTTCACTTCCTTGATCACGCCGGCGGCTTCAGCCGGCACTTCCATGGTGGCCTTGTCGGTTTCCAGGGTGATCAGGGAATCGTCCACGGACACGGTCTGGCCCGGGGCGATGAATACTTCGATGATGTCTACGTTGCTGTGACCGCCGATGTCGGGCACTTTCAGTTCGATCAGATTGCTCATGAGCTTTCCATTCGTAAGGCGGAGTCCCTGTCTGGGCGCTCCGCCGGATATCCGCTACAGATTCGCTTGCCGTGCAAAGGCGGAAGGCCCCGGCCAAAACCGGGGCTTCCGCCCTGCGATTACACCTTCCAGCTCGGCAGCTTGTCGGTCTTGATGCCGTACTTGGCGATGGCCTCGGCCACCTTGGCGCCTTCGATCTTGCCGTCGCGGGCCAGAGCGGACAGAGCCGCCAGCGCCACGTGGTAACGATCCACTTCGAAGAAGGAGCGCAGGTTGGCGCGGCTGTCCGAGCGGCCGAAGCCGTCGGTGCCCAGCACGACGTAGCGGCCCGGCACGTAGGCGCGGATCTGGTCGGCGTAGTTGCGGATGTAGTCGGTCGCGGCGATCACCGGGCCGTTGCGGCCGGCCAGCTGCTGCTCGACGTAGGAGGAACGGGCCTCGGCGGTCGGGTTCAGCAGATTGTGGCGCTCGGCTTCCATGCCGTCGCGGCGCAGCTGGTTGAAGGAGGTCACGCTCCAGATGTCGGCGCCGATGCCGAAGTCAGCCTTCAGCAGGTCGGCCGCGGCCATCACTTCGCGCAGGATGGTGCCGGAGCCCATCAGCTGCACCTTCACCTTGGCGTCGCCGCCGTCCTGCAGCAGGTACATGCCCTTCAGGATGCCTTCTTCCGCGCCTGCCGGCATCGCCGGGTGAACGTAGTTTTCGTTCATCAGCGTCAGGTAGTAGAAGACGTCTTCCTGTTCGGCGTACATGCGGCGCATGCCGTCTTGCACGATCACGGCCAGCTCGTAAGCGAAGGTCGGGTCGTAGCTGATGCAGTTCGGGATCAGGCCGGCCTGGATGTGGCTGTGGCCGTCTTCGTGCTGCAGGCCTTCGCCGTTCAGCGTGGTGCGGCCGGCGGTGCCGCCCAGCAGGAAGCCGCGGGCGCGCATGTCGCCAGCTGCCCAGGCCAGGTCGCCGATACGCTGGAAGCCGAACATCGAGTAGTAGATGTAGAACGGAATCATCGGCTGGCTGCTGTTGGCGTAGCTGGTCGCCGCGGCGATCCAGTCGGCCATGGCGCCCGGCTCGTTGATGCCTTCCTGCAGGATCTGGCCGTCCTTGGATTCCTTGTAGAACATCAGCTGGTCATGGTCCTGCGGCACGTAGTTCTGACCCTGGGTGGACCAGATGCCGTACTGGCGGAACATGCCTTCCATGCCGAAGGTGCGGGATTCGTCCGGCACGATGGGCACGATGCGCTTGCCGATGTTCTTGTCCTTCATGATGGTGCCCAGCATGCGGACAAAGGCCATCGTGGTGGAGAACTCGCGGTCGCCGGACGCTTGCAGCTGCGCGTCGAAGGCGGACAGTTCCGGCACGGCCAGCGGGTGGTTCACCGGCTTGCGGGCCGGCAGGTAGCCGCCCAGGTCCGCGCGGCGTTCGCGCATGTACTTCATTTCCGGGCTGTCTTCGGCCGGCAGATAGTACGGCACGTTCGGCAGGTCGGCGTCGGACACCGGGATGCCGAAACGGTCGCGGAAGTTGCGCAGGCTTTCCAGGTCCATTTTCTTGGCCTGGTGGGCGATGTTCTTGGCTTCGCCGGACGCGCCCATGCCGTAACCCTTGATGGTCTTGGCCAGGATCACGGTCGGACGGCCGTTGGCATTGTGGCTGGCTTGATGGTAAGCCGCGTACACCTTGTGCGGGTCATGGCCGCCGCGATTGAGATTCCAGATCTCTTCGTCGGACATATTGGCCACCATCTCGCGCAGCTCCGGATACTTGCCGAAGAAGTGTTCGCGCACGTAGCCGCCGTCCTTGGACTTGAAGGTCTGGTAGTCGCCGTCCACGCACTCGTCCATGCGCTTCTTCAGCAGGCCCTTGGTGTCCATGGCCAGCAGCGGGTCCCAACGGGAGCCCCAGATCACTTTCAGCACGTTCCAACCGGAACCGCGGAAGTCGCCTTCCAGTTCCTGGATGATCTTGCCGTTGCCGCGCACCGGGCCGTCCAGGCGCTGCAGGTTGCAGTTGATCACGAACACCAGATTGTCCAGGCCTTCGCGAGCGGCCATGGCGATGGCGCCCAGCGATTCCGGCTCGTCCATCTCGCCGTCGCCGCAGAAGCACCACACCTTGCGGCCCATGGTCTTGGCCAGGCCGCGGCTTTCCAGGTACTTCAGGAAGCGGGCTTGGTAGATGGCCATCAGCGGGCCCAGGCCCATCGATACGGTTGGGAACTGCCAGAAGTCCTTCATCAGCCACGGGTGCGGATAGGAGGACAGGCCTTGGCCGTCCACTTCCTGGCGGAAGTTGTCCATCTGGTCGGCGGTCAGGCGGCCTTCCATGAAGGCGCGGGCGTACACGCCCGGGGCGATGTGGCCTTGGAAGTAGATCAGGTCGCCGTCTTGGTTTTCATTCTGGGCGCGCCAGAAGTGGTTGAAACCGACGTCGTACAGCGTGGCGGAGGATTGGAAGGAGGCGATGTGGCCGCCCAGCTCCAGATCCTTCTTGCCGGCGCGCAGCACCATGGCGGCGGCGTTCCAGCGGTTGATCGAGCGGATGCGGTGCTCCATCTCGTGGTTGCCCGGGGACTTGGCTTCTTTGCCGACCGGGATGGTGTTCTGGTAAGCGGTGGTCGCGTCGAACGGCAGGTGGGCGCCGCGGCGGCGGGTGCGCTCAACCATAGTCTCCAGCAGGAAGTGCGCGCGTTCGGCGCCTTCGTTGTCCAGCACCGACTCCAGCGCTTCGGTCCATTCCTGGGTTTCCAACGGGTCGATATCGTCAGGGAAAGTTGCAGCCATCTCTGGTCCTCACAGCGGGTGACTATCGGGGACCGCGCTCGCTTCAGGCCGGCCCCGCTTTTATGCGATCAGCTCGCAAGCGAGCCAAATATTTGATTTGAGATTATAAACGAACAGATTCGCAAATAAAAATGTTCATTTGCGAATTAGTGCAGAGCAACCCCGCCAGTGTACGTCCTGCGGGATTCGGAAAGGAATAGGCGGGAAGCGTTATCTTAGAAGGATGTCGCGAATAAAACGGTTGCTGCGCCGCATCATGTTGTTTTTTTGCGATAACCCGCGCGAATTTGAAACAATTGTTTCAATTCCGCGCCGCCTTTCTTTCGTCCTTGGCCAGCTTCTCCACCTCACGAAGCCGCGCCTCCACCATGGACTTCAGGTAGAAATCGTCGCCCTTGGCCTTGCTGGCCAGTTGATACTGCTCCAAGGCGGCGCTATAGCGCTGTTCGTAATAGAACGCATTGCCCAGCGCGGCATGGTAGCGCAACGGATCCTTGTCGGCGTACAGCTTGGCCTGCAGCCGGTACAGCGCCGGGTCGCCGGCCCTGTCATTCAACAGCTGGCGCAACATCTGCTCCGCGCCCTTGTTGTCGCCGCTGTCCAGCGCCACTTCAACCTGCGCTTGCTGCAAGGCGACATTGCGCGGAAACGCGTCCAGGCCTCGGCGCGCCGCCGCCGCCGCGGCAGGCCAGTCGCGACCATCCTGGGCGATGGCCACCTCCAGCCCGTACAGCATGGGATGGTCGGACAGCTTGGCCCTGGCTTTGGACAAGGCCTCGCGCGCGGCGGCTCGGTCATGCTGCTGCAAGCGGGCTTGCGCCAGGCCGTACCAGTTGGCGCCCTCGCTCAGGTACAGGCCGCGCTGCAGCGTGTTGTTGTAATAAGCCACGGCCTCTTCCGGCGTCATGGTCAGCACCCTGAGCTTTTCGCGCACCAACAGATAATCGGCGCTGTCGGCGCGCATCTTCACCGGATAATCCAGCGCGCGGTTCTGCGCTTCGCTGATCCGCTCCAGCGTCACCGGGTGGGTGCGCAAAAAGGCGAAAGCGGTGTTGTCGGTGTAGCGGCTGGCCTGCTCCAGCCGCTGGAAGAAACTGGCCATATTGCGCACGTCGAAGCCGGCATTGCTCATGTACTGCATGCCGACCCGGTCCGCCTCGCGTTCGAAATCGCGCGAGAACGCCAGCTGGCGCGAAATCGACAAACCCATGCCGGCCGACACCGCGCCCATCGCGCCTTCGCCGCTGCCCGCCTTAGCCGCCAAGGCGGCGGCGACGATGGTGCCCAGCAATAGCAAGGGGCTGGTGGCGCTGTTGGCCGCCTGCATCCGCGCGATGTGGCGCTGGGCGACGTGAGCCGTTTCGTGGCCCAGCACGCCGGCCAGCTCGCCTTCGCTCTGGGTGGCCAGGATCAGGCCGATATTGACCCCCACATAGCCGCCAGGCATGGCGAAGGCGTTGATACCGGCATCGGCCACGCAAAAATAGGTGAAATGCACGCCCGGCAGGTGGACCGACGCGGACAGGCGCCCGCCGATATCGTTGAGATAGGCGTTGATTTCGGCATCGTCCAGCACGTCGCCGGCCTCGCGCATCGCGCGCAAGGCATCGCGGCCGATGCGCGATTCGTCGGCCAGCGACAGCGAGGCATCGGAAATCTCGCCCAGATCAGGCAGATCGTTGCGGCCGGGCGCGTCGGCGCGAACGGACAGCGGCTGCGCCAGCGCGGCGGCCAACAAGACAGGTAGCATGCGGCGTTTCATCATCTGGCTATGATAGCCGCGATGCGATGAAAGTTGCATGAGCGGCGTCAGGCAGATTGCTAAACAAATGTAACCTTGTTCATCATGACATTGAAATTACGGGTAGACTGGGGCTTTGACCCGCCCGCGAACTCGCCATGTCCATGCTGCCCGCCGCGCCCGCCACGCTGACCCGAGACGGCGCGCCCTTGTTCGGAATGTATCAGGGCATTGTCGCCATGCCGCACTGGCGCGAACTGGCCCTGCCCGCCGGCAAGCGGCTGACCCGGCGGCTGCATCACAAGCGCTGGCAATACGCCGCCCTCGCCCACGCCGACTTTTTCATTGGCCTGGCGGTGGTGGACGTGGGCTGGAACGGCACGGCCTTCGCCTATCTGTTCGACCGCCGCCGCGGCGAAGTGGCCGCCGCCGCCAGCGCCAACGGCCTGCCCGGCATCGGCGCCCGCGTGGCCGACCAGGTATTCGGCGACGCGCGCTTCCGCTTCGCCGGCCTGGACCTGGCCTTTGATCGTGAAGGCGAAACGCTGCGCCTGCGGCTGGACAGCCGGGCCTTGCGCATAGACGCCGCCATCGACTTGAGCCGTCTGCCGCCGGTGCTGGCCAGCATCGCGCCGGCCAACTACCTGGCCCACAGCACCCATAAAAGCGGCGGCTTGTTAGTCAGCGGCGAGGCCAGCTGCGCGGCGGGACGTTTCGACCTGGCCGACGCCGTCGCCTCGCTCGACCATTCCAACGGCTTGCTGGCGCGCGAAACCGGCTGGCGCTGGGCCAGCGCCCACGGCCGCGGCGTCGGCTTCAATCTGCAGCAGGGCTATATGGGCGCGGAGGAAAACGCGGTATGGCTGGGCGAGCGGCTGTTCCGCGTCGGCGCGGCCGCATTTGAATATCAGCAACAAGACCCGCTCGCGCCCTGGCACGTCGCCACCGAGGACGGGCTGGTCGATCTGATCTTCACCCCGGAAGGCGCGCGGCGCGAGGACAAGAACCTGATCATCGCCGCCAGCCGCTATGTGCAGCCGATAGGCCGCTTCAACGGCGCGCTGGTCGACCCCGCCAGCGGGCAGCGCCATATCATCGAGAATCTTGTCGGCGTCACCGAGGATCATTTATCGCGCTGGTAAGCGCGGGGAAGAAATCATAGCGATGCTGTTGCTGTTGAAATTGTGCCTGGTGCCGACGCTGATCTGGCTGATCACCTTGGCGGCCAAGAAATGGGGGCCGGGCGTGGCCGGCGCGCTGGCCGGTTTCCCGGTGATCACCGGCTCCATCCTGCTGATCTTGAGCCTGGAGCAAACGCCCGCCTTTGTCCGCGAAGCCTCGCTGGCCGCCTCGCTGGGCACCAGCGCCAACCTGGTGTTCGGCATCGCCTACAGCTGGGCCGCGCTCCGCTGGCGCTGGCTGCCTTGTCTGCTGCTGGGCTTGGCGGCCTATGCGCTGGCCGTCGCGCTGGGACACTGGGCGCAGCCGTCTGGCTGGCAAAGCGCCGTTGCCGGCTTGCTGTTTCTGCCGCTGGCGGGACGGCTGTTTCCCGCTCCGCCTGTTGCCCGCGACCAGCCGCCGCGCAACGCCGGCATGGCGCCGCGGATGCTGGCCGGCGCCGCCCTGGCGTTGATCATCACCAGCCTGTCGGCGCGATTAGGCCCCAGCCTCAGCGGCCTGCTGGCGGTGTTTCCGGTGCTGGGCAGCGTGCTGGCGGTGTTCAGCCACCTCAGCGCCGGCCCCGCCGCCACCATCAAGCTGCTGCGCGGCATGGTGAGGGGCTTTTACGCCTTTGTCGCCTTCTGCATCGCGCTGGCCGCGGCACTGAATGCCTGGCCCGCGCCCGCAGCCTTCAGCGCCGCGCTGGCTTTGGCCATATCGGTGCAGATGCTGATGATGTGGCTGGGGCGACGCCATCATTAGATAGCAAAACGCCCCGCGGCGCTAAGCGGCGGGGCGTTTCCAAAGCAGCGGGCCGGGCTCAGCGCGCGCCGACAGGCCACACCGTGCGGCCGTACTGCTCATTCAGCACCGTAGCCATAGCCAGGTAGATGGCGCTGGCGCCGCAGACGATGCCCTCGAAGCCGGCGATCATGCCGATGACAGCGTTGCCGGTGAAATCCCGCGCCGCCAGCAGGAAGAACAGCACAGTCAGCGAAGCGAACACGAACTGTTTCACGCGCGGGTAGTTGACGGTGCCGGCCAGCATGAACAAGGTGAACACGCCCCACATCAGCAGATACCAGCCCATATAGCCTTCCGGCGTAGCCTCGGCCAGCCCGGTTTTCGGCAGCACGATCAGCAGCACCAGGCTGAGCCAGAACAGGCCGTAGGACAGGAAGGCGGTGACGCCGAAGGTGTTGCCGCGGCGGAATTCCATGATGCCGGCCACAATCTGGGCCAAGCCGCCATAGCACAGGCCCATGGCCAGGATCATGGCGCTGATCGGGTAGAATCCGGCATTGTGGATGTTCAGCAGAATAGTGGTCATGCCGAAGCCCATCAGGCCCAGCGGCGCCGGGTTGGCGAGTTTTTCGCTCACGGGATACTCCATTTAAATAAGTAATCGTTAATATTTTGAGGGCGCGATTCTAGACAAGCGCCCGGCATCCGGCAAGAGGCGCAAGCCATTGCTTCTTATTGAAATTTGCCTGGCCAACCCCATCTGATAATCATTCGCGCGCCGATTTTTCGCCGCGCGGGCTGGATCGGTGGTAGCATGCCGCCCCAAATGGAGCAAACTCTCTATACAGCGTATTGATCTGCGCGTTTCCCTAATAAAAACAGGGGAATACGAAGCTGAATACGTCCCTTTCCGACATCCGCACAGGAACACCGTAAACATGGACCGACTGAATACCCTGCTCGACCACAACCGCGCCTTCGTGGAAAACCGCGAGTACGAACAATTCAAAACCGACAAGTTTCCGGGCAAAGGCCTGGCCATCCTGGCTTGCATGGACGCCCGTCTGGTGGAGCTGCTGCCCAAGGCCATGGGCCTGAAGAACGGCGACGCCAAGCTGATCAAGAACGCCGGCGCGCTGATCACCCACCAATGGGGCTCGGTGATGCGCAGCCTGATCGTCGCCGTTTATGAGCTGCGCGCCGAAGAAATCTGCGTGGTGGCCCACCACGACTGCGGCATGCGCGCCATCGACCCGCACAAGATTCTCAGCCACGCCCAGGAACGCGGCGTCAGCGAAGAAACCATCGCCACGCTGCGCGGCGCCGGCATCGACCTGGACAACTGGCTGAAGGGCTTCGACAACGTGGCCGACAGCGTGCGCCACTCGGTGCAGACCATACGCAACCACCCGCTGATGCCCAAGGACATTCCGGTGCACGGCCTGGTGATCCACCCGTCCACCGGCCGGCTGGAAGTGATCGTCAGCGGTTACGGCGACAAGGCCGAACCGGCCGCATGACGATGCGCGTCGGGGTCTTCGGCGGCACCTTCGACCCCATCCACCTGGCCCATCTGCGCATGGCGCGCGCCTTCGCCGACGAATTGGCGCTGGACCAGGTCAAGCTGATCCCGGCGGGCCAGCCCTATCACCGCGACAGCGGCCCGCACGCTTCTCCCCGCCAACGGCTGGAAATGGTGAAGCTCGCCATCGAAGGCGATGCCCGCCTGCAAAGCGACGACCGCGAAGTCCGCCGCGCCAAGCCCGCCTACACCGTGGACACGCTGCGCGAGCTGCGCGCCGAGCTGGGCGACGCCGCCGAATTATGGTTTCTGATCGGCGGCGACTCGCTGTTCAACTTGTCTAGCTGGCAAGAATGGCGCGAGCTGTTCCGCCTCGCCAACCTGGCGGTGGCGATGCGCCCCGGCTTCGACGCCGCCGCCCTGCCGCCCGAAGTGCGGCAAGAGTGGGACACCCGCCAAGTCCATGATTTTTCAAATCGAACGGCTTCCGGTACAATCCGGCCCCTGGCCCTGCCGCCGTTCGACCTGTCCGCTACCCGCCTGAGGGAAATGCTGGCCGCGAACGAAGCGGTGGAGGGCCTGATCGCCCCCGCCGCGCTGGCCTATATCCGCCAACACGGCCTATACCGGTAAGGCGCCGCCTTACTCGCTCTTTTGTGGTACCTCTTGCCGGCTCCTGCGCCTGCTAAGTACCGGCACAGGAAAAGGAATCATGGACATTCAAGCAATCAGCAAACTGGCAGTGGAAGCCCTGGAAGACATCAAGGGCAAGGACATCATCGAACTGGATACCAGCAACCTCACCTCGCTGTTCCAGCGCATGATCGTCGCCACCGGCGACTCCAACCGCCAAGTGAAGGCGTTGGCCAACAACGTGCAAGTCACCCTGAAGGAAGCCGGCGTGGACATCGTCGGCAGCGAAGGCCACGAAAGCGGCGAATGGGTGCTGGTGGACGCAGGCGACGTGGTGATCCACGTGATGCTGCCCGCCGTGCGCGACTACTACGACATCGAAGCCCTGTGGGGCGGCCAGAAGCCCAGCTTCGCCGCCGGCGCAGGCAAGCCGTGGTCGGCGGTTTAAGCTGACTCAACAGAGGGCGGGGTTTCCCGCCCTTTTGTTTTTCTTCACTTTCCCACGTTTTTTGCCATGAAGATCACCATACTCGCCGTCGGCACCAAGATGCCGCGCTGGGTGGACGAAGCCTATTCCGACTACGCCAAGCGCTTCGGCCGCGACATCACCCTTGAGCTGAAAGAGATCAAGCCGGAAAAGCGCGGCGGCGGCGTCACCGCTGAAAAAGGCATCGCCGCCGAGCACGAACGGCTGATCGCCGCCATCCCGCCGCGCGCGCGGCTGGTGGTGATGGACGAACGCGGCAAAAACTGGACCTCGGTCAAACTGGCCGAAGGCCTGAAGGAATGGATGGCAGGCGGCGATGACGTGGTATTCATCATCGGCGGCGCCGACGGCCTGTCTCAAGAGCTGAAACAACGCGCCGACGTGCTGTTGCAATTGTCGGCGATGACGCTGCCGCACGGCATGGTGCGGGTGATGCTGGCCGAGCAGATCTACCGCGCCTACTCGATACTGAACAACCACCCCTACCATCGCGAATAAGCCCGCCGGCTCGCCAGCGCCGTCCAAGGAAAACAGCCCCGCGGCCTAAGCCGACGGGGCTATCGTTTTTGCGGCCCCGCCACGCGCAAACGCGGCGGGAACTAAGCGCTTACTTCCAGCTGGACGCGATCACCGGCTGCAACGCCGCCTGGTAATCGGCCGGCAACGTCATCTGCCCCGCCGCTGGCGGGTTGAATGCCGCCATCGCGGTGACCAATGCCTGCACCTGGGACGCGGCCAGCGTCTTGCCATCGCTGGAGCGTATGGTTTCCAGCTGGTTGGCGGCATTGCCGAACCAATTGTCCACCACCACCTTGTCGCCACTGCCGATCACGCTGACTTCCAAGCTGTTGTTCTGCTTGCGGAACCACAACTGATCGGCATTAACGCCCTGGTCGAACGCCAGCTCATCCTGCCCGACGGAATCCTGCACCAGATCCACGCCATCGCCGCGGCGGAAGAGGTAGGTGTCGTTGCCGTCGCCGCCGTTCAGCGTGTCATTGCCCTGGCCACCTTGAATCGAATCGTCGCCGCCCATGCCATTGATCGAGTCATTGTTCGCGCTGCCGACTATGCTTTCGCTGGCATTAGTGAAATTCATGATGTCGCTCGATCGGATCTGGACGGCGTAGTGGCGCATGAGTTCGTCCATGCTCCAACGCGCATCGCTGAATACAATGTCATCCACCCGATATGTCGACGAATAATAGTGGTTCTTCAAGGTCACTTGATCCTCTGCCCCATAAGCCAGAATCAGGTCGTTCCCTTGGCGGTAAAGCCCACGCAATTCGCCGGACGCTACATCCAGGAATTGCAGCGTGTCCTTGCGGCCGGTGCTGGAATCGTAATTGCTGATGGTGTCCTGGCCATCGCCGCGCCGCAGCTGATAGAGGTCGTTGCCTGCGCCGCCGTCCAAGTAGTCATCGCCCTGGCCACCTTGAATCGAATCGTCGCCGCCCATGCCATTGATCGAGTCATTGTTCGCGCTGCCGACTATGCTTTCGCTGGCATTGGTGAAATTCATGATGTCGCGCGATCGGATCTGGACGGCGTAGTGGCGCATGAGTTCGTCCATGCTCCAACGCGCATCGCTGAATACAATGTCATCCACCCGATATGTCGACGAATAATAGTGGTTCTTCAAGGTCACTTGATCCTCTGCCCCATAAGCCAGAATCAGGTCGTTCCCTTGGCGGTAAAGCCCACGCAATTCGCCGGACGCTACATCCAGGAATTGCAGCGTGTCCTTGCGGCCGGTGCTGGAATCGTAATTGCTGATGGTGTCCTGGCCATCGCCGCGCCGCAGCTGATAGAGGTCGTTGCCTGCGCCGCCGTCCAAGTAGTCATCGCCCTGGCCACCTTGAATCGAATCGTCGCCGCCCATGCCATTGATCGAGTCATTGTTCGCGCTGCCGACTATGCTTTCGCTGGCATTGGTGAAATTCATGATGTCGCTCGATCGGATCTGGACGGCGTAGTGGCGCATGAGTTCGTCCATGCTCCAACGCGCATCGCTGAATACAATGTCATCCACCCGATATGTCGACGAATAATAGTGGTTCTTCAAGGTCACTTGATCCTCTGCCCCATAAGCCAGAATCAGGTCGTTCCCTTGGCGGTAAAGCCCACGCAATTCGCCGGGCGCTACATCCAGGAATTGCAGCGTGTCCTTGCGGCCGGTGCTGGAATCGTAATTGCTGATGGTGTCCTGGCCATCGCCGCGCCGCAGCTGATAGAGGTCGTTGCCTGCGCCGCCGTCCAAGTAGTCATCGCCCTGGCCGCCATTCAAGGTGTCGTTGCCGTCGCCGCCGTTCAGCGTGTCATTGCCCTGGCCACCTTGAATCGAATCGTCGCCGCCCATGCCATTGATCGAGTCATTGTTCGCGCTGCCGACTATGCTTTCGCTGGCATTAGTGAAATTCATGATGTCGCTCGATCGGATCTGGACGGCGTAGTGGCGCATGAGTTCGTCCATGCTCCAACGCGCATCGCTGAATACAATGTCATCCACCCGATATGTCGACGAATAATAGTGGTTCTTCAAGGTCACTTGATCCTCTGCCCCATAAGCCAGAATCAGGTCGTTCCCTTGGCGGTAAAGCCCACGCAATTCGCCGGACGCTACATCCAGGAATTGCAGCGTGTCCTTGCGGCCGGTGCTGGAATCGTAATTGCTGATGGTGTCCTGGCCATCGCCGCGCCGCAGCTGATAGAGGTCGTTGCCTGCGCCGCCGTCCAAGTAGTCATCGCCCTGGCCACCTTGAATCGAATCGTCGCCGCCCATGCCATTGATCGAGTCATTGTTCGCGCTGCCGACTATGCTTTCGCTGGCATTAGTGAAATTCATGATGTCGCTCGATCGGATCTGGACGGCGTAGTGGCGCATGAGTTCGTCCATGCTCCAACGCGCATCGCTGAATACAATGTCATCCACCCGATATGTCGACGAATAATAGTGGTTCTTCAAGGTCACTTGATCCTCTGCCCCATAAGCCAGAATCAGGTCGTTCCCTTGGCGGTAAAGCCCACGCAATTCGCCGGACGCTACATCCAGGAATTGCAGCGTGTCCTTGCGGCCGGTGCTGGAATCGTAATTGCTGATGGTGTCCTGGCCATCGCCGCGCCGCAGCTGATAGAGGTCGTTGCCTGCGCCGCCGTCCAAGTAGTCATCGCCCTGGCCACCTTGAATCGAATCGTCGCCGCCCATGCCATTGATCGAGTCATTGTTCGCGCTGCCGACTATGCTTTCGCTGGCATTGGTGAAATTCATGATGTCGCTCGATCGGATCTGGACGGCGTAGTGGCGCATGAGTTCGTCCATGCTCCAACGCGCATCGCTGAATACAATGTCATCCACCCGATATGTCGACGAATAATAGTGGTTCTTCAAGGTCACTTGATCCTCTGCCCCATAAGCCAGAATCAGGTCGTTCCCTTGGCGGTAAAGCCCACGCAATTCGCCGGGCGCTACATCCAGGAATTGCAGCGTGTCCTTGCGGCCGGTGCTGGAATCGTAATTGCTGATGGTGTCCTGGCCATCGCCGCGCCGCAGCTGATAGAGGTCGTTGCCTGCGCCGCCGTCCAAGTAGTCATCGCCCTGGCCGCCATTCAAGGTGTCGTTGCCGTCGCCGCCGTTCAGCGTGTCATTGCCCTGGCCACCTTGAATCGAATCGTCGCCGCCCATGCCATTGATCGAGTCATTGTTCGCGCTGCCGACTATGCTTTCGCTGGCATTAGTGAAATTCATGATGTCGCTCGATCGGATCTGGACGGCGTAGTGGCGCATGAGTTCGTCCATGCTCCAACGCGCATCGCTGAATACAATGTCATCCACCCGATATGTCGACGAATAATAGTGGTTCTTCAAGGTCACTTGATCCTCTGCCCCATAAGCCAGAATCAGGTCGTTCCCTTGGCGGTAAAGCCCACGCAATTCGCCGGACGCTACATCCAGGAATTGCAGCGTGTCCTTGCGGCCGGTGCTGGAATCGTAATTGCTGATGGTGTCCTGGCCATCGCCGCGCCGCAGCTGATAGAGGTCGTTGCCTGCGCCGCCGTCCAAGTAGTCATCGCCCTGGCCACCTTGAATCGAATCGTCGCCGCCCATGCCATTGATCGAGTCATTGTTCGCGCTGCCGACTATGCTTTCGCTGGCATTAGTGAAATTCATGATGTCGCTCGATCGGATCTGGACGGCGTAGTGGCGCATGAGTTCGTCCATGCTCCAACGCGCATCGCTGAATACAATGTCATCCACCCGATATGTCGACGAATAATAGTGGTTCTTCAAGGTCACTTGATCCTCTGCCCCATAAGCCAGAATCAGGTCGTTCCCTTGGCGGTAAAGCCCACGCAATTCGCCGGACGCTACATCCAGGAATTGCAGCGTGTCCTTGCGGCCGGTGCTGGAATCGTAATTGCTGATGGTGTCCTGGCCATCGCCGCGCCGCAGCTGATAGAGGTCGTTGCCTGCGCCGCCGTCCAAGTAGTCATCGCCCTGGCCACCTTGAATCGAATCGTCGCCGCCCATGCCATTGATCGAGTCATTGTTCGCGCTGCCGACTATGCTTTCGCTGGCATTGGTGAAATTCATGATGTCGCTCGATCGGATCTGGACGGCGTAGTGGCGTATGAGTTCGTCCATGCTCCAACGCGCATCGCTGAATACAATGTCATCCACCCGATATGTCGACGAATAATAGTGGTTCTTCAAGGTCACTTGATCCTCTGCCCCATAAGCCAGAATCAGGTCGTTCCCTTGGCGGTAAAGCCCACGCAATTCGCCGGACGCTACATCCAGGAATTGCAGCGTGTCCTTGCGGCCGGTGCTGGAATCGTAATTGCTGATGGTGTCCTGGCCATCGCCGCGCCGCAGCTGATAGAGGTCGTTGCCTGCGCCGCCGTCCAAGTAGTCATCGCCCTGGCCACCTTGAATCGAATCGTCGCCGCCCATGCCATTGATCGAGTCATTGTTCGCGCTGCCGACTATGCTTTCGCTGGCATTGGTGAAATTCATGATGTCGCTCGATCGGATCTGGACGGCGTAGTGGCGTATGAGTTCGTCCATGCTCCAACGCGCATCGCTGAATACAATGTCATCCACCCGATATGTCGACGAATAATAGTGGTTCTTCAAGGTCACTTGATCCTCTGCCCCATAAGCCAGAATCAGGTCGTTCCCTTGGCGGTAAAGCCCACGCAATTCGCCGGACGCTACATCCAGGAATTGCAGCGTGTCCTTGCGGCCGGTGCTGGAATCGTAATTGCTGATGGTGTCCTGGCCATCGCCGCGCCGCAGCTGATAGAGGTCGTTGCCTGCGCCGCCGTCCAAGTAGTCATCGCCCTGACCGCCATTCAAGGTGTCGTTGCCGTCGCCGCCGCTGAGAGTGTCGTTGCCCTGGCCCCCCACCAGTATGTCGTTACCATCCTGACCCTGCATATAATCGTTGGAATTTGTACCCACTAATAAATCTGGCCGCGAGGTTCCGACGAGGTTGTGCTCAGCGGTTGCGGCGAGGCGCACTGTCCAGCTGCTCAGTTCTTCAGTGAATGCCCCTAGATCAGGGGCAGAATTAAGTTGGGTAATGAGAAAGTCAGTAGCATTCCAACCTAGTTGCATTAGCTTTACTTCACCACAAGCGCTCATGAACTCGATCAAATCTAATAGCCCTTTTCGGGGATCTAGCCGAATTGCCTGAGTAAATAATTGCTCAACACCCGTGAAAGAAAAAGTTGGCACACCATGTAAAGTAGTGACGCTAATGTTTCCGTAGTAATCCTTCAATCTGGTATGCAGCAATAATGACTCATAAATATCCGTTTTAAAGCGCTCATATGCTATGGAAATACTGCTCATTTGCTCGGCAGCCAACGTAACCGAGATCGCACCCGAGCCCGCATCTAAGGGCGTGAATCGTGCTTGCCCGTTTGCGCCTCCATAAGTAAAGCCCATGAAACGCTCTACTATGCCCAGCTTCCTGATAAACGCATCGTAGGCCGCAGTGCCCGCGGCCAAACCCGCCAAATTGTAGGTGAGCTTGACACCGTTGCCTGAAAGGGCATCGGCCTGAGCCTTGAGAGACTTTAGATCCGCAGTATCGGCCCATTTCTCGATGAAACCATCCAAGCGGTCAATTTGCTCTTGCCGCGTGGTTTGTTGGGCGTAGCTCTGAACCCATTTTCCTAATTCAGTCGATAGGCTGATGGCTTCGTTCAGATCACGCACGCGGCCTGAACCGCGCAAAGTCGGCAGCGCCTTGGCTTGATCAGTCAAGGGGATATGGTCGGAGAACTGGCGATAGAAAGTGTTGACCAGCAAATCCAAATTGGCTGCCGCGCCATTGGTTTCACCAGTCGCGCCTGTTGTGCCGTTGGCGCGGACAAATGTGCCCGCAGCGGTTTGTAAGTTGCCGTTGCCTAAGTCGGTGCGAACCGCCGTCGAGTTGACGCCAATCGAGACAATTTGATTTTCCGAAAGCGAAGTGAGTTCGTTGGCTTGGCTGATGCCATCCTGGTTCAAGTCGCGCCAAATACGCAGGTTGGCAAACACGCTGTCAGCGCCATCAATCTTGCCATCCTTATTGGCATCCACATCGCGCAGCGCATCGAAGCCATCCGTCGCCAATTGACCATTGCTCTTCAGCGTATCGATGCCAAAAAGCTCTCTGCCAGAATCAATGGCGCCGTTGCCATTGCGATCCAGCACCAGCCAGCCATCATCGGGCTTGACCCAGCCGGTGCCTGTTTTTACTCCATCTGCATCATGATCAAACAGAATGACCTTGCCATCCCGTGTGCTGGTGGTTTCAATGCCATCGCCATCTAGATCGAGCACCAACGGGTCTCGCCGAGGGGGAGTCGTGCCTTCTGACCCTGCATTCCCGCCGCCACGGCCAGGACCGCCAGATGCGCCGCCACCAGTCTTTTCATCGGGATCACCAGAACCGCCACCACTGCCAGATTGACTCCGATCACCACCGTCTCCCACAGCATTCGAATCACCTGATAAGTTATTTCCTGACCCAGGAGCCCAATTATCACCAAGATTATCATCTTTTGGTTCAGGTAAGCCTGCTCGACGAAGTGCCTCATCAGCAGTAGTATTGCTATTTTGATCCAAGGGCCGATACTGATGCTTCTCTCCTGCAATCCCATCCATAGCATCCGTTATTTTTTTCCAATCTCCAGATAGATCAGTTCCATTTTTTATGTTTTCCCACTTTATATCTTTCCCCGGATATCTATCAGTCCCATCCGAATTTTTTGGATAATCTGGATAGCTTGAGTCATATCGTCTTGGATCACTTGCCCCGCCAGTCGTAATAATATTTCCAAAATCACTTCCTGATGATCCACTTCCAGATGAGCCACTTCCAGATGAGCCACTTCCAGATGAGCCACTTTGAGAAAAATCACTAAACCTTATGGATGTATCCTTACCAGCCCAACCACTTGTAGCCCACTTGTTTCCATTACCATCTGTGTAAACGATAAACTTATGATAATACCCCGGACCTAACTGACGATACCCAACAGATATTGACTCAGCCATGAAATTCACGCTCCATTTTAAAATTTAAACATCCAAAATCAATAGGCATTTTTCGTATGCCACGCAGAAACAAATGCCACCTTACCCTTTTTAAAACCAAGTCCAACTGATATAAATGACTCATATGGCAGAA
Organism: Chromobacterium sp. IIBBL 290-4; assembly: GCF_024207115.1. Lineage (NCBI taxonomy): Bacteria > Pseudomonadati > Pseudomonadota > Betaproteobacteria > Neisseriales > Chromobacteriaceae > Chromobacterium > Chromobacterium sp. IIBBL 290-4. The sequence continues at coordinate 1,907,430 of NZ_CP100128.1, read as the reverse complement.
AGGGAATGGTTGCGCTTTTCGTGTAACCTCCTAGAACAATCCGAGGTTCACAGCCTGCACAACCATCCAATTTTTTCGTAATTTCCTCAACTTCAAACCCTTGCTCTCTAAGCTCACGCATTGCAGTTTTCTTCTCCACACCCAAAGGGACATACCGTAAAACCACTGTAGAGACATCAAGAGAATGAAACCGCTCCGGCTTTGCAAAGCTTAATACCTCAGCAATTAGATCACCTTTAGCCATAGCGCTCCCCTGAGAAAAAATTAAGAAAATCCACATCATCCAAGTCACTACTTTACCCATTACAACCTCCCGTCTCATCAGGCGAATCAGGTAATTTATTTTGAATACCCGCAAGCCATCACACGAACTTTCTCGAAAAAAATAATCTTGTTAACCAACAAGAAATTCGAGAAAATTATCTTCTAATAGTTATAAAACCCAGCCACTCTGTATTCATCATTCAAACCATCTCCACATTTTCATTTTGCAAATCCAGAATGGTGCGATAACTGGCTTGCCCGCTTCCTCTTCCATATTCCAACGCATGTGTTCTTGCGCTTTTACGCATGGTTAGATCGTCCTCGCGCAGCGCCGCGACTACCCGCTCAATCAACGCCTCCCGATCAAAGAAACCCACCAAATAGCCGTTCTCGCCATCCCGAATCACCTCGCGCAGCGGCGCGGTGTCGGACGCCACGATGCGGCAGCCGCTGGCCATCGCTTCCAACAAGCTCCACGACAGCACGAAGGGATAGGTCAGGTAAACGTGGACCGCCGACACCTGCAGCACCTTGCGATAGACCTCGTAGGGCACTTTGCCGAGGAAATGCACCCGGTTCAGGTCGATGGAATTTTCGCGCAGCAGCTTCTCGCGCCAGTTGGCGGCGTCCGTCGGCGCGCTGCCATAGCTGACGCCGTCGCCGCCCACCACCACCACCTGGCAATCGGGCTCGGCGCGCAGCAACTCCGGCAGCGCGCGCATGAAGATGTGGAAACCGCGGTAGGGCTCAAGGTTGCGCGCGACATAGGTGATGATCTTCTGCCCGGCGCGCACGGTTTGGCCGTTGGGCAGGGTCAGCTCGGCATTCGGGTCCGGCCCCAGCTGTTCGGTGCGGATGCCCTCGTGCGCGACGACTAGCTTGTCGCGGTAGGCGGCCGGGTGCAGGCTGTGCTGCCAATGAGTGGGGCAGATGCCGGCATCGCAGTTTTCCAGGTTGAGCAGATGCAGCGCGTTGCGGGCTCGCAACCGCGCCGCACTATCCAAGCTGAGCGGGAATTCCGGGTCGAAGTCGGCGTCGGCGCCGCGGCCGTGGTAGAAGAATTCGCAGTAGTGGATCAGCCGCGCGTCGGGAAATAGATCCTTCAGGAACAGCGTCTCGCCCCAGCCGGGATGGGCCAGGATCACATCTGGCCGGTAGCCGCGGCGGGCCAGCGGCTGCAAACTGCGCAGCACCGCCTGGCCGTGCAGCACCGCATCCTCGTAGCTGAACAGATAAGGATGGGCCTTGCGGCTGGGTTGGCGATGCGGCTTATAGCGCAGCAGACGCACGCCTGGCAGGCCGGGCGCGGTGTCGCGCCCCACCGCCAGCAGGTCGATGCCGCGTCGGGTTTTCAGATCGTCGGCGATGTGGCGCAGCTGGCCGGGGAAGTTCTGGTGAATCAGCAGGATTTTCATCTCAGCGCTCCCGCAGGCCTTCGCCGACGTGTTCCTGCAGCGGGCTGAGGAAGTAGTCGATCACCCGGCGCTTGCCGGTCTTGATCTCGGCGCTGACCGCCATGCCGGCGCTCAGATTGACGCGGGCGCCGTCGATCAGCAGATGGCTTTGCTTGAGCCGGATGCGGGCGGGAAACAGCAGGCCGCGCTTTTCGTCCTGCTGCGCGTCGTGGCTGACGGTTTCCACCACGCCGTCCAGATAGCCGTAACGGGTATATGGGAAGCTTTCCACTTTCACCGTCACCGCCTGGCCGGGCCGGACAAAGCCGATATCTTTGTTTTCAATCTGCGCTTCCACTTCCAGCGCCTCGTTGGCAGGCACCACCGCCAGCAGCGGCTGGGCCTCGGTGACCACGCCGCCGACGGTGTGGATGGCCAGCTGCTGCACGCTGCCGGACACCGGCGCGGTGAGCTGGGTCAGCGCCTGGCGGCGGCCGGTCTTCTTCACTTCCTCGCCGGACTGGCTGGCCTGCTCGCGCGCTTCGCGCAGCTTGTCCAGCGCGTCGCTGCGGAAGTTGGCGGTCAGCGCTTGCAGTTCTTCGCGCTGGCTGGCGATGGCGGCGGCCAGTTCCTGGATGCGGCTCTGCTGGCTGGCCAGGTCGCCCTGCTGCTCGATGCGCGCCTGCTGCTTGTCCAGATAGGCATGCTTGGAGATGAAATTCTTGTCCAGCAGCTCCTGGTAATCGTGCTCGCGCGCTTCGGCCAGCCGCGCCGTGCCTTGCAGCTTGATCACTTGCTGGCGGGTGGTGGACAGCTCGGCCTCGCGCTGGCGCAGCGTGGCCTGCAGCGCGTCGCGCTTGGCCTGGTAGGCGCGCCACTGGCCGATGGCCAGCGTCTCCTCGTTCAGCTGCTTGGCCGGGTCGACGCCGTCCAGCTTCTCCAGCTGCGGCAGCCGGCCGTTGTCCAGCGCGGCCAACAGCGCCTGGTAGCGGGCGGCGGCCAGGCGGGCGGTTTCCAGCGCGTCGCCGGCCTTGCGGTTGTCGGCGCCGGCGGCGGTGGCGTCCAGCTCGATCAGCAGCTGGCCGGCCTTGACCAGCTGGCCGTCGCGCACGTGGATAGCCTTGACCACGCTGGGCTCCAGCGGCTGGATGATCTTGGTGCGGCCGCCGCTGACGGTCTTGCCGCCGGCGACGGCGACGATGTCCAGCTGGCCGATCAGCGCCCACAGCAGCGCGCAGACGAACAGCGCGACGATCACCCGCATGCTCCAGCGCGGCAAGGGCGAAGCCGGGCTGTCGGTCAGCTCCAGGTGGGCGGGCAGGAAGGCCAACTCGTCCTCGCTGCGCGGCTTGGGATCGAGCTGGTGGCGAATGGACCAATGGTCGGCGAACGCCTGGCGGTAGCGTTGCAGGAAGTCCCGCAGCGCCTCAATCTGATGCTTCATCTCGGCTTATCCTTGCTGCAGGCTGTGGAGGTGGGCGTAGTAGCCGCCGGGCTTCTGCGCCAGTTCGGCATGGCTGCCAGCCTCGACGATCACGCCCTTGTCCATCGCGATGATGCGGTGAGCGCCGCGTACAGTGGACAGGCGGTGGGCGATGATCAGCACGGTGCGGCCCTGGCAGATGGCGCGCATGTTCTGCATCACCGCGCGCTCGGACTCGTAGTCCAGCGCGCTGGTAGCTTCGTCCAGAATCAGGATGCGCGGGTTGCAGACCAGCGCGCGGGCGATGGCGATGCGCTGGCGCTGGCCGCCGGACAGGCTGGCGCCGTGCTCGCCGACCATGGTGTCGTAGCCCTCGGCCAGCTCCATGATGAAATCGTGGGCGCCGGCCAGCTTGGCGGCGCGGATCACCGCGTCCAGCGACATGCCGGGATCGGACAGCGCGATGTTGTCGCGCACGCTGCGGTTGAACAGCAGGTTCTCCTGCAGCACCACGCCGATCTGGCGGCGCAGCCAGGCCGGATCGGCCAGGGACAGATCGTTGCCGTCCACCAGCACTCGGCCGGATTCCGGCACGTACAGCCGCTGCACCAGCTTGGTCAGCGTGCTCTTGCCGGAGCCGGAGCGGCCGACGATGCCCACCACCTCGCCGGCGCGGATCTCCAGGCTCAGCTTGCGCAGAACCTCCGGACCGTCCGGACGGTAGCGGAACACCACCTGGTCGAACTCGATCTTGCCCTGGATGGCCGGCAGCGCCACCCGGCTGGCCGGCAATTCGGTGCGGGTGTTGAGGATGTCCCCCAGCCGCTCCACCGAAATGCCCACCTGCTGGAAGTCCTGCCACAGCTGGGCCAGACGCACCACAGGCGCCGCCACCTGGCCAGCCAGCATATTGAAGGCGATCAGCTGGCCCACCGACAGGTCGCCGCCGATCACCAGCTTGGCGCCCAGCCACAGCGTGGCCACCGTCACCAGCTTCTGGATCAGCTGCACGCCGTTCTGGCCGATATTGGCCAGCCGCGTCACGCGGAAGCCTGCGGCCACGTAGGCCGCCAGCTGGTTGTCCCAACGCCGGGTCATGTGCGGCTCCACCGCCATCGACTTGATGGTGCCGATGCCGCCGACCGACTCCACCAGGAAGGACTGGTTGTCGGCGCCGCGGGCGAATTTCTCGTCCAGCCGCCGGCGCAGCACCGGCGTCAGCAGCGCCGACCAGGCGGCGTAGCACGGCAAGGAAATCACCACGATCAGCGTCAGCCAGCCGCTGTAATAGAACATCACCGCCAGGAACACGAAGGAGAACAGCAGGTCCAGCACCGTGGTCAGCGCCTGGCCGGTAAGGAAGTTGCGGATGCTGTCCAGCTCGCGCACCCGCGCCACCGTGTCGCCGACGCGGCGCGCCTCGTAATAGGCCAGCGGCAGCGCCAGCAGATGGCGGAACAAGCGTGCGCCCAGCTCCACGTCGATGCGGCTGGTGGTGTGGGCGAACACGTGGCCGCGCAGGGCGGACAAAATCACATTGAACACCGACAGCGCCAGCAGGCCGACGGCGATCACGTCCAGCGTATTGAAGGCGCGATTGACCAGCACCTTGTCCATCACCACCTGGAAGAACAGCGGCGTCACCAGCGCGAACAGCTGCAGCACGAAGGACACGCCCAGCACTTCCAGCAGCAGCTTGCGGTACTTGACGATGGCCGGCACGAACCAGGTGAAGTCGAACTTGACCAGCGCCCCGGCCGCCGACGCGCGCGAGGCGACAACCAGTAGCCGGCCGTCGTAGCGCGCCGCCAGCTCGTCTTGGCTCAACACGGCGGGACGACCCTGCTTCAGATCGTGGATCAAGACTTTGCCGCCGTCGCAGCGAGCAATGATGAAGTGCTCGCCATTGGCCGCCAGCGCCAGCGCCGGCAGCGCCATCAGGCCGATGCGGTCCAGCGGCTGCTTGACGATCTTGGCCTTCAGCTCCAAATGCTTGGCAGCGAGGAGGAGATCGGTTTCGGAGAACAGTTCGGCAGAGCGGCCGAACTGGTGGGACAGTTGCTCGGGATCGGCGGCGATGCCGTGGAACTGGGCCAATAAAACCAGGCCAAGCAGGCCTAGATCGCTCGGCGTCTCAGGATGAGCGCAAAATGGTGCAGATGACATGGTTCTTGCTGATTTTTACGAATCCATGTCATATACAGCCATATAATATTCATTTCAATATTTACTTGAGTTAAAAATACCAATAATAAATATCTGTTTAAATATAATCATTTAACGATTTATTTTCATTGCTCGATTCACATAATCTGCCCGGAGCATTGATCTTCATGCATCGTCGCCGTTAGCGGAGATATTCCTTCTGTGTCGTTTGATCACATAAACTTCATTTATGCCGACACCGGTTTATTCCGTTCCAGACCGATGCGCAGCACCAGCGTCGCCGCCACTAGGCAGAGCGCGCCGGAAATCATCGTCGCCGCGGTATAGCTGCCCAAGCTGTTGCGCAGCATGCCCGCGCCCAGCGCCGCAAAAGCCGCGCCCAGCTGGTGGCCGGCGACGATCCAGCCGAACACCACCGGCGCCTGTTCGCTGCCGAATACCCCGGTGGTGAGCTTGACCGTGGGCGGCACCGTCGCCACCCAATCCAGGCCGTAGAACAAGGTAAACAGCGGCAAGCCGTAGAAATACTCCAGCCCGAAGGCATGCGGCAGATAGAGCAGCGCCAGCCCGCGCAAGCCGTAATAGACGAACAGCAGCGCCTGCGGCGCGAAGCGGTCGGACAGCCAGCCGGACAGGGTGGTGCCTAAAAGGTCGAACATGCCCATCGCCGCCAGCAGGCCGGCGCCGCGCACCGGCGTCAGGCCGTAATCGCCGCACATGGCGATGAAGTGAGTGCCGATATAGCCGTTGGTGCTGGCGCCGCAAACGAAGAAACTGGCGAACAGCAGCCAAAAGTCGCCGGAGCGGCTGGCGGTTTTCAGCGCGCCGAAGGCGATGAGAATGGGGTTGTGATGCGTCGCCGCGGGCGGAGGAGCGTCGTCTCGCTCGCCCAAAGGCCGCAAGCCCAGGCTGGCGGGCCGTTCCGGCAGCAGCAGCCACACCAGCGGCCACACGCAGACGATGCAAGCGGCAATCAGCCAAACCGTGCCGCGCCAGCCATGCTGGCTGGTCAGCCAGGCCATCAAGGGCAGAAACACCAACTGGCCGGTGGCGGAGCTGGCGGTGAGCAGGCCCATGGCCAGGCCGCGGTGCTGGACGAACCAGCGGTTGACCACCGACGCGCCCAAGGTCATCGCCGTGGCGCCGGTGCCGCAGCCCACCAGCAATCCCCACAATACCTGCAATTGCCAGTTGCTGCGCATCAGGCTGGACAAGGCCACGCTCGCCGCCAGCAAGGCCAAGGCGCTCAATACGGTGCGCCGCAAGCCGAAACGCAGCATCGCGGCGGCGGCGAACGGCCCCATCAGGCCGAACAAGGCCAGGTTGATGGACAAAGCCAGCGAAATGGCGGCGCGGCTCCAGCCGAACTCCCGCTCCAACGGCACCATCATCACGCTGGGCGCGGCGCGGATGGCCGCTGTGGCGAGCATCACCAGGAAAGTGACGGCCACGGCCACCCAGGCGTAGTGGAAACGCCCGCCGGTCCAGTCGCGCAAGCCGCTCATGCGACACCTCGTCTAGATATGCAACACTTCACAATAGTAGAGCGCGAGACCCAGCCTCCGGCACGATGCGCCCATTTGGCAGCCAGGCATCGTCCCAGGCTTCTTATCCACAGCCTTGTCCAGATCGCCAAGTTATCAACATCCAGCGGCATTCCACCCGCCGCTACGCGATCCCGACCATCCGCGCCACCTGGCGGCAGAGCATTGATTCGCCGGCATGGCGCGTGGCGGCCTCCAAAATGCAGTGATCGACGCCAAGCGGCGCTAGGCGGCGCTTTCAATATCAGCGATGGCTCTCAGCCTTTGCACCGTGGCTTGCATCCCCTCCCGCTCCTGCGCCGTGAGCGGTCTTTCACAATAGACGCGGCTAAGAAATAAAATGGCATCGTTTCCATCCGGTTCGTTTGCATAGCCCGGGTCGGCAATGATTTCATCAAGCAGGCTCTGGGTAATGGGTGCGACATGAAAATGACAGTTCAAACCGCTGGTGAAGCCCAGTTTGTAGAAAACCACCTTGTATGGCTCGTAGGCGCGCTGGAGGATGGTTTCGGCTCTTGCGAGCGCGGCGCCCAACTCTTGCAATGCCGCCATGCTCAGCGCGGGCAGATCAGCAGCCCGCTCCTTGGCTGAGAGGATGAGATAGCCAGGGAAACGGGCATCGCGCCGATGCGTCGCTTGCCAATGCGCCATTTCAAAAATCCGCAATTCACTCATGCCCGCGCCTTGAAATTTTCACAGGGAACCGAACGGGACCGCTCCCGCATAAAGCCAAGAAACGCTTCCAGCCTGGCGGACAAACCGCGCGAAGACGGCCACAACAGCCGCAGCGCCAACGCCTCGCCGTTTTCGCTGCCTAACAGCGGCCTCAAGCTGCCGTCTTCCAGTTCCCGGCGGATGGAGATGTCCGGCAGACAGGCGATGCCCTGCCCCTGCAAAGCGAAATCCAGCCGCGCATGCACGCTGTTGCACACCAGCGCGCGCGGCAATTCCGCATCGACCAGAGGCCATGCCTCCAACTTGCCGCTATTGGGCGAGCGGTAGTGGATCAATTGATGCTCCGCCAATTGCGCCGCGCTTCGCGGCTGGCCGTGGCGGGCCAGATAGTCCGGCGCGGCGACGATGAGACGGCGGAATCCCGGCAAGGCCAGGCTGCGCAGCTTGCCATCGTCGCCCGCGCCCACCCGGATGGCCGCGTCGAAACCTTCCTCTATGATGTCCACATTGCGTTCGCTGTAATCCAGCTCCAATGCCACTTCGGGATAACGTTGCCGGAAAGCCGCCAGCTCCGCCATCAGCACGCCGCCGATCGGCGGCAGGCTCAAGCGCAACACGCCGCCAGGCTGGCGGCTCGACCGCTCCAGCTCCGCGCGCAGCGCCTCGGCTTCTTCCAGCAACGTCCGGCCCCGGCTCAATACCGTTTCACCCTCCGCCGTCAGCGCCAATGAACGGGTGCTGCGTTGCAACAGCCGCACGCCCAAATCCGCTTCCAGCCGGCTGATGCGCTTGCCCACAGCCGACGCCGACACGCCCAGGACACGCCCCGCGCCGACAAAACTGCCCTGTTCCGCCACGGCGATGAACACCGCCAGTTCGCTCAATGAAGCCAGCACACGCCCTCCTTTGCCAATCGGCAAGTGTACGCCATTCATGCCAAATGGTTCCGCACAGAGTGGAGCGGCGACCGGCTGTTTCCGGCCATGGCCATCGCTTAGGCTGGCGCTTTGCCTTCACGCTGAGATCGCCACGCCATGTCTTCTTCCCGCCTCTTCACACCAGCGCTGTTGACGCTGGCGATGGCCGCCTTCGCCATCGGCACCGCCGAATTCATCATCATGGGCCTGCTGCCCCTCATCGCCGCCGATTTGCAAGTCGGCCTGCCGCGCGCCGGCTATCTGGTGTCCGGCTACGCGCTGGGCGTGGTGGCCGGCGGCCCGCTGCTGGCCGGCCTGATCGCCCGCGTGGATGAAAAACGCGCACTGAGCGGGCTGATGCTGATCTTCATCGTCGGCAACCTGGCCTGCCTGTTGGCTCCTGGCCTGTGGCCGCTGCTGCTGGCGCGGGTGTTCACCGCCTTCTGCCACGCCAGTTTCATCGGCGCGGCGGCGGTGATGGCGGCGCGGCTGGCTCCGCCCGGCATGGCCGGCCGGGCGATGGCCTTGATGTTCAGCGGCATGACGCTGGCCAATGTGCTGGGCGTGCCGGCCGGCACGCTGATCGGGCAATGGGCGGGCTGGCGCGCCAGCTTCGCCGCGGTGGCGGCGCTGGGCTTCATCACGCTATGGCTGATCCGTTGCCAGCTGCCGACCCAAGCGGTTGGACGCAGCCAAGGCAAGACGCAAGCGCGCTTGCCCGGCCGCGCCTGGCTGGCGCTGCTCGCCAGCGTCTTGGCCGCCGCCAGCATGTTCGCCTTTTTCACTTATCTGGTGCCGACGCTGAGCCAGGTCAGCGGCCTGCCCGCGCAATACGCCAGCGCGGCCTTGCTGCTATGCGGCGCGGGCTTGGTCGCCGGCGGCTGGCTGGGCGGCAGATTGGCGGACTGGAAGCTGAACCAGGCCTTGGCAATGACACTGGCGCTGTTGTGCGCCAGTCTGGCCGCCTTTTATCTGCTGGCCGCGCGCCTGCCTTTCGCGCTGGCGCTGATGACGCTATGGGGCGGGCTGGCTTTCGCCCTGTGCATGCTGCTGCAAGCGCTGGCCATCCGCCAGGCCGGCGAGGCGGCCGCGAGAGCTTCCGCTTTCAATGTCGGCGCCTTCAATCTGGGCAATGCCTTGGGCGCCTGGCTGGCGGGACTGCTGTTGGACCACGGCGGCAGGCTGACGCAAACCAGCCTGTTGGCTGCCGCTTTGGCAGGGCTGGCTTTGCTGCTGGCGCTGTTCATTTCTCGCGCGACCACCGCCAAACAACACGCTTTGGCGCAAGCATGAAAAAAACGGACCGCTCAGCGGTCCGTTCCTTGGATTGCAGCATCAGGCGGCCAGCCTGGTCGCCAGCGCCCGCATGGTCTGCCAGGGCTCGCCCGGCTCCACGCCCTTGATCTGGCGGTCGATGCGCGCGCACTCCGACAGCGCGTCCATCAGCTTGCGCGGGCCGATGCGGCGCAGCGCCGGCTCGGCCAGCTTCTGCTTCTCGCCCCACAGCCTCAGTTCGCGCGCCATGTCGCGCAGCTGGCGGCCGTCTTTCAGGCCCTGGCGCAGCTTGAGCAGCATGCGCACATCCTCGGCCAAGGACCACAACACCAGCACCGGCGCTTCGCCTTCGGCCATCAGGCCGTCCAGCATCCGCGTCAGCCGCGGCGCGTCGCCGCCCAGCCAGGCTTCGGACAGCTGGAACACGTCGAAACGCGCCACATTGGCCACCGCGGCCTGCAGATCGGCCAAACTCAGCTCGCCCTTGGGATAGAGCAGGGCCAGCTTGTCCACCTCCTGGCGCGCGGCCAGCAGATTGCCTTCCACGCGGTCGACGAAAAACTCCAGCGCCTCCGCCCCCAATTGCTGGCCTTGCGCCTTCATCCGGCGGCCTATCCAGCCCGGCAGCTCGCCGCGGCTGATCAGCCGCGCTTCCACCACCTGCGCCGCCTTTTCCAGCGCGGTGAACCATTTGCTCTGCTGCTGCGCCTTTTCCAGCTTGGGCAGCGTGATCAGCGTAATGGTGTCCTGCGGCGGCTCGGCGGCCAGGCGCTGCAGCGCTTCCGCGCCCTCGGTGCCTGGTTTGCCGCCGGGAATGCGGATTTCCAGCAACTTCAAGGAGGCGAACAGCGACACGCTGGACATCGAATCGCTCAGCTGCGACCAATCGAAGCCCGACTCCACCGTCAGCACTTCGCGCTCCAGATAGCCGGCCGCGCGGGCGGCCGCGCGCACCGCGTCCGCCGCCTCCAGCGCGAGCAAGGCCTCTTCGCCGTGCACCAGGTACAGCGGCGCCAGCCCTTTAGGCAGCGCCGCGGTCAATGCGTCAGGGCTGAGTGACGGCATTGGCGGGTTTCACGCTTTGCGGGCCGGCGGGTTCCGCTGCCGGCGCTTTCAGATAAGCCAGTCGGCGCACGATCTGCTCGGCGGCGTCGCGGCGCGCGTCGGCCCACAGCAGGTCTTCTTCCTGCTGCTTGCCCAGCACCTGGTTATCCGAATAGTTCATGCTGCGGCGAACGGTCACCATCATCGGCGGATCGATGGGCACGCCGCCTATCGACACCCGCACCTGCGCGCTATAGGTCAGCTGGTATTCGCTGATGCGGCCGCCGGTATTGATGGTGAGAATGTCCTTGGACTGGTTCTCCGCTTCCAGCGTCAGCACCGCCTGCGCATCCTTGGAACTATCCATCAGCGTCAGCTTGGGTTGGCGCGCCAGCACGGTGCGCAGATCCGGCTCGATCAACTTGCCGCCGGCTTCCAGATACAAGGTAGCGAATGGCAGCGGCTTGATCGGCCCGCCCAGGCCGCGCAGATGGAATCCGCAAGCGGTCAGCAGCAGAGCGAAACCGGCAAGCAGCGCGAGTTGCAGCGTGTGTTTCATTGCATTCCCCCATGGCGGACGCGCCGCCAAGCAAAAGCGGCGCGGGGCCCAACGGCAGCCCGCGCCGCGCATCCCCGATAGGATTAAACGACGATGTTCACCAGACGGCCCGGCACCACGATGATCTTCTTGGCCGGCTTGCCTTCCATGAACTTGATCACGTTCTCGTGCGCCAGCGCGGCGGCTTCGATGGCGTCCTTGGACGCTTCGGCGGCCACGGTCACGCTGCCGCGCAGCTTGCCGCACACCTGCACCATCAGCTCGATCTCGCTCTTCACCAGCGCGGCCTCGTCCACCTTCGGCCAGGTTTGCGCCAGCAGCTCGGTGCCCGGCTTCAGCTCGTTCCAGATGCCGTCGCAAACATGCGGCACGATGGGCGACAGCAGCAGGGTCGCGGCTTCCAGCACTTCCTGCGCCACGGCGCGGCCGGTTTCGCCTGCGGTGTCGGCCTTGTCGTAAGCGTTCAACAGCTCCATCACCGCGGCGATGGCGGTGTTGAACTGTTGGCGGCGGCCGTAATCATCGGCCACTTTCTGGATGGTGCTGTGCAGCTTGAAGCGCAGCTCTTTCTGGCTGGCGTTCAGCTCGCCCGCGGCATACGGGGCGACCACGCCGGCCTCGACGTGCTCGCGCGCGCTCTTCCACAGACGCTTCAGGAAGCGGAACGCGCCTTCCACGCCGGCGTCGGACCACTCCAGGCTCTGCTCCGGCGGCGCGGCGAACATCATGAACAGGCGCGCGGTGTCGGCGCCGTATTTCTCGATGAACTCCTGCGGATCCACGCCGTTGTTCTTGGACTTGGACATCTTCTCGATGCCGCCCACCACCACCGGCTGGCCGTCGACGCGATGCGTGGCCGCCACGATCTTGCCCTTGGCGTCGCGTTCCAGGATCACGTCCTGCGGCGCGATCCAGTCCTTGGAGCCGTTGGCCAGGTCGCGGTAGAAGGTTTCGCACACCACCATGCCCTGGGTCAGCAGGCTCTTGAACGGCTCGTCCGACGACACCAGGCCTTCGTCGCGCATCAGCTTATGGAAGAAGCGCGCATACAGCAGGTGCAGGATGGCGTGTTCGATGCCGCCCACGTATTGGTCGACCTGCAGCCAGTAGTCGGCTGCTTTCTTGTCCAACATCGCGGTGTCGCACTTGGGCGAGGCGTAGCGGGCGTAGTACCAGCTGGACTCCACGAAGGTATCCATGGTGTCGGTTTCACGCTTGGCCGCGCCGCCGCACTTCGGGCAGGCGGTTTCGTAGAATTCCGGCATCTTGGCCAGCGGGGAGCCGGCGCCGTCCGGAATCACGTTTTCAGGCAGCGTCACCGGCAAGTCTTTTTCCGGCACCGGCACGTCGCCGCAGCTGGCGCAGTGGATGATCGGAATCGGGCAGCCCCAATAACGCTGGCGGGAAATGCCCCAGTCGCGCAGGCGGTACTGTGTCTTCTTCTGGCCCTGGCTCTTGGCTTGCAGGTCGCCGATGATGGCGTCGAAGGCGGCTTGATAGCCCAGGCCGTCGTACTTGCCGGAATTGACCGTCTTCACGGTCTCATCCTTGGCGCCGTACCATTCCTGCCAGTTGGCGGCGTCGTACTCGCCTTCGCCGGACGCCAGCGCGATCACTTGCTTGATCGGCAGCTGGTATTTGTTGGCGAATTCGAAATCGCGCTCGTCGTGCGCCGGCACGGCCATCACCGCGCCTTCGCCGTAGCCCCACAGCACGTAGTTGGCCACCCATACCGGCAGCTTGTCGCCGGTCAGCGGGTGGATCACGGACAGACCGGTCGGCATGCCCTTCTTTTCCATCTTGGCGACGTCGGCCTCGGCCACGGAGCCGGACTTGCACTCGGCGATGAAGGCCTGCAGCTCGGCGTTGCCGGCGGCGGCCTGGGTGGCCAGCGGGTGCTCGGCGGCGACGGCGACGTAGGTGGCGCCCATCAGCGTGTCTGGACGGGTGGTGTAAACCTTCAGCTCGCCCGCGTGGCCGATGCTGGCCTGGTCATACGGGAACACCACGTCGGAACCGTAGCTCTTGCCTATCCAGTTACGCTGCATGGTCTTGACCTGTTCCGGCCAGCCGTCCAGCGTGTCCAGATCCGCCAGCAGCTGCTCGGCGTAGTCGGTGATGCGGAAGTAGTACATCGGGATTTCACGCTTTTCCACCAGCGCGCCCGAACGCCAGCCGCGGCCGTCCACCACTTGCTCGTTGGCCAGCACGGTCTGGTCCACCGGGTCCCAGTTGACCACGCCGTTCTTCTTGTAGATCACGCCCTTTTCGAACAGGCGGGTGAACAGCCACTGCTCCCAGCGGTAGTAGTCCGGCTTGCAGGTGGCCAGCTCGCGCTCCCAATCCAGCGCGAAGCCCAGGCTGTCCAGCTGCTTCTTCATGTATTCAATATTGGCGTAAGTCCACGCCGCCGGCGCGCCGCCGTTCTTCATCGCCGCGTTTTCGGCCGGCAGGCCGAAGGCGTCCCAGCCCATCGGTTGCAGCACGTTGAAGCCTTGCAGGCGCTTGAAGCGGGCCAGCACGTCGGTGATGGTGTAGTTGCGCACGTGGCCCATGTGCAGCTTGCCGGACGGATACGGGAACATCGACAGCGCGTAGTACTTGGGACGCGACGCGTCTTCAACGGCCTTGAAGGCGGCGGTTTTTTGCCATTTCTGCTGCGCGGCGGCTTCCAGCTCGCGCGGTGTGTAGTGTTCTTGCATGTCCGGAGTCTTTTTATTCAATGGAATTCGAGTCGAATGGATCGATTATATCGGCAAAAGCGCCAAAAAGGGGATGCGTAGAAACGGACAGGATGTCCGATTTCCGTACAAAAACAAGGCGTTCACAGCAGACGGATCAACATTTCGCTGGCCATGACCACCATCAGCAACGCAAACGCCTTTTTCAGCCGGGCAACCGGCAGCCGGTGGGCGGCGCGCGCGCCCAAGGGCGCCATCGCCACCGTCATCAGGGTCAGCGTCAACATCGCCGGCAGATAAACATAGCCCACGCTGCCCCAGGGCAGGCCTGCCGCCCGCCAGCCGCTGGCCAGATAACCCAGCGCGCCGGACATGGCGATGGGCCAGCCCAAGGCTGCGCTGGTGCCGATGGCGCGGTGCATGGCCACATTGCACCAGCTCATGAAAGGCACGCTCATCGAACCGCCGCCTATGCCCACCCAGCTGGAAATCATGCCGATGGCGCCGCCGGCCGCGCCCTGGCCGGCCCAGCCCGGCATTTCGCGCCCGGCCTTGGGCTGCTTGCCTATCAGCATCTGCGCCGCCACCGCATAGGCGTAGATTACGAAGAACCAGGCCAGCGCGCGGCCGGGAATCCAGCCCGCCAGCAGGCTGCCGCCCAAGGTGCCCAACACCATGGCCGGCGCCATGCCGCGGACGATGCGCCAATCCACCGCGCCCTTGCGATGGTGGGCGCGCACGCTGGAGGCGCTGGTGAACACCATCACCGCCAACGAGGTGCCCACCGCCAGATGCTGGATATGAGTGCCGCCCAGCTGCGCGGCCGACAAGACGGCCACCACCACCGGCACGATGATCAATCCCCCGCCCACGCCCAGCAAACCGGCCAGGAAGCCGGCGATGGCACCGCAGGCCAACAGCGCGGCGAACAATTCAAAAGACAACATGGCATCTCCGGCAAACAATCCTGTCTATGATCCACCACTCCAACGAAACAACCCTGTCAGCGCGCAGAAAAGCGCCATATCAGGTATCCCGCGCCGACAATCAGCGACAATAAAACCGCGACAGCCATCAGGCCTGGCAAAACTGCGCGTTTGCCGACCGGCGTGGCCGGCTCCGTCAGCTCCGCCACCTCAGCAGTGGGCTGAGCCATAGGGACAGACTCGCAGGCTATCCCCTTCTCCACGCAGGCATTAGCCAAGGCGATCTCCACCCGCCGGCGCCAGACTTCAAGCTCGGCATGCCACGCCTCCCATGCCGCTCTAGCGTCCTCATCCAGCAGCCAGTAATCGCTGGAGTCGTTCTTGGGATGGGCGTAGTTTCGAAAGCCCGCTTCTTTTTCATGCAAGGCGGACAGCAGACCATGCCCTGCCGCATTGCCGGCGCCGAATGGAACCAGCGGCAGACGCTGCCAGTCCGCCCACTCGCCGGCCGATGTCGGCATATAAGGCGCCGCCGCCCCATCTCCCGGCTTCACCGCGCCATAAGCCATTTTTTCTTCGAGCGCCGACTCGGCTTGGGACCTCAAGGCCGGCCAGTCCACCTGCATAAGAGGCGGGGCGGTCATTGGCCCGGCTTGCAGCCAGTAGCAATCCAGCTCCGCAGCCCAAGGCGAATGAGCCGGCCCATCCTCAGGCAACGCCGCCTCAGTCGGTTCCGGATAACATGCCCACAGCTCGCTTGAGTCGGAGAAACAAACCACAATGCCGCCAGCGCATTTGCGATCGTCCAGTCCAAGCTCCTCCGCCTCGGCCATATGCAGACGCTGCGCCCCGCGCTGCCTTAAGCACAACAGCCATTGCACAAAATCGCCAGCCAGCAGCTGGCCGGAAACGGCCACCCGAAACTGCATGGCGACTTGGCTGAACAAGCCATGCCGATACCAATCCTCCATGACAATCCGTCCCGCCAGATAAGCGCTGCCGTAAGCGCATAAAGCGATGCGCCTGTTTCTGTCCCCGCTCATTCAGCCTGGCCCACGCCCAGCATGTCCATCAGATAGGCCCACTCCTGCTCCGTCACCGGCGTGATGGACAGCCGGTTGCCGCGCTTGAGCACGGTCATGCTTTCCAGCATGGGGTGCTGGCGCAGTTCGGCCGGCGACACCAGCCGGGTCTTTTTGACGAAGCGGACGTCCACGCACAGCCAGCGCGGATTGGCGGGATCGGACTTGGCGTCGAGATAAGGGCTGGCGGGGTCGAACTGGCTGGAATCCGGATGCGCGGCGGCGGCCACTTCGGCGATGCCGGCGATGCCCGGCTCCGGGCAGGACGAGTGCCAGAACAGCACCTTGTCGCCGGGCCGCATCTCGTCGCGCATGAAGTTGCGCGCCTGGTAATTGCGCACGCCGGTCCATTCGAACAGCCGCGCCGGTTCGGCGGCCAGGTGGTCGATCGAGGTTTCATCGGGCTCGGACTTCATCAGCCAATAGCGCATGGGCAATCTCTGTTCATCACTGGGGAGGAAGGGAAAAACTTGCTCAATCTTACTGGAAAGAATGCCGCCTATGCTGAGACTGACAAGACAGGTCCGTTGCCTTGTTTCGATGCAGGAGAAGCCAAATGAAAAGATGGATCGCATGCCTGGCCTTGCTGGGCGGACTCAGCGGCTGCGTGGTGGCCCCGCCCTATGTCGCCCCGGCCCCGGTGGTGGTGCGCCCGGCCTTTATCGTGCCGGCGCCGGTATTTGTCTATGGCCCGCATTACGGCTGGCGCTAAAGCCAGCCCTCCGCCCAGCCCCCAGCGCTAGCGCGGCCCAAAGAGAAAGGTAGGGCGGAATCCCGGCTTTAGCCGGGAGTTCCGCCTTTGCCGCCTTTCCCTTGTCGATACGGCTCGGCGGATCGCCCCGCCAGCGGGGCATCCGCCCGACCACCCACCTGGCTGCAGCCCGGCTAATCCAGCCAGCGCCACAGCAGCAGCAAGGCGCCGAGATTGCCCAGCGCGCCCAGCCAGAACAACATCCGGAACGGCTGCTTCAGCGTTTTATGGCGAAAGGCATGCCGGGCCAGCCAGCCGCCCGGCCAGCCGCCTGCCAGCCCCATCAGCAGCAGCGTGGATTCCGGCGTGCGCCACGCTCCCGCCAAGGCGGCGCGCTTGTCCCGCCAATACAAGACAAATGTCGCCGCGCTGGCCGCCAGCAGCCAGATCAAAACCGCCTTCCCCATCTCCTGCCCCTCATTTCCAAACCGCGCCGCCGCGCAAGACCATTTGAATATTGTAAACACCATTTACCACAAGCTCGCCAAAACCGCCGCCGCCCGGCCTTATTATTGTCCGCACTATAACAATGGCCCGGCGCATCCGGGCTTTGCACATTCAACCTACTCGGGAGAAACCGCCTCATGACCACTGTCACGACGCAGGCGCCAGCCGGCAGCGGCGGCATGCCGCGCCAGATCGCCTACATCATCGGCAACGAGGGCTGCGAGCGCTTCAGCTTCTACGGCATGCGCAACATCCTCACCG
Source organism: Chromobacterium sp. IIBBL 290-4 (assembly GCF_024207115.1). Classification (NCBI taxonomy): domain Bacteria; kingdom Pseudomonadati; phylum Pseudomonadota; class Betaproteobacteria; order Neisseriales; family Chromobacteriaceae; genus Chromobacterium; species Chromobacterium sp. IIBBL 290-4. The sequence continues at coordinate 1,890,021 of NZ_CP100128.1, read as the reverse complement.
CTTTCCTCACCACCTCGCTGCTGCTGTATCTGCCGGAAGAGATGCGCGCCGGCGAGGCCAAGCATATTTTCCACAACTTCATGATCGGGGTGTATTTCTTCCCGCTCTTGGGCGGCTGGCTGGCCGACCGGCTCTGGGGCAAGTACAACACCATCGTCGCCTTCAGCCTGATTTACTGCGTCGGCCACGCTTGCCTGGCGCTGTTCGAGAACAATCTCACCGGCTTTTACACCGGCCTCGCGCTGATCGCCATCGGTTCGGGCGGGATCAAGCCCTGCGTGTCCTCGTTCTGCGGCGACCAGTTCGACGAATCGAACAAGCATCTGGCCAAGATCGTGTTCGACTCCTTCTACTGGATCATCAACTTCGGCTCGCTGTTCGCCTCGCTGCTGATGCCGATTTTCCTGAAATCCTATGGCCCATCGGTCGCCTTCGGCATACCGGGCGTGCTGATGTTCATCGCCCTGCTGATCTTCTGGATGGGCCGCAAGCACTACACCATTCTGCCGCCGGCGCCCAAGGACCCGCACTCCTTCTGGCAAGTGCTCAAATCCGGCATTCTGTCGCCGGCCAATGGCCGTCGCGGCGGCTGGCTGTTCGCCGCCGGCGTGGCGCTGGCCATCTACGGCAGCTTGAACCTGGGCCAAGGCCTGGTGGCCGGCTTCTGCCTGGCCTTTGTGCTGGTGCTGTTCAGCGCCAGCCTGGCCGCCTGGTGGCAGCTGGACGCGCTGCGCGGCCAGCACCCGGACGAGGCGCTGCAAGGCGTGCGCGCGGTATTGCGCATTCTGGTGGTGTTCGCGCTGGCCACGCCTTTCTTCTCGCTGTTCGACCAGAAGGCCTCCACCTGGGTGATCCAGGCCGGCCTGATGAGCAAGCCGGAATGGTTCGCGCCCTCGCAGATGCAGGCGCTGAACCCGGCGCTGGTGATGCTGCTGATCCCCTTCAACAATATGGTGCTGTATCCGGCGCTGCGCCGCGCCGGCATCGAGCCGACCGCGCTGCGCCGCATGACCGCCGGCATCGTGTTCAGCGCGCTGGCCTGGATTGTGGTGGGAATGATGCAGCTGCATCTGGATAGCGGCGACGCGCTGACCATCGCCTGGCAGATCCTGCCATACGCCTTGCTGACCATGGGCGAGGTGCTGGTATCGGCCACCGGTCTGGAGTTCGCCTACAGCCAGGCGCCGCTGTCGATGAAGGGCACGCTGATGAGCTTCTGGGGCTTGTCCACCACCGTGGGCAATCTGTGGGTGCTGCTGATCAATGCCGGCGTGGCCAGTTCCGCGATGAAGAGCACCGTGGCGGCCAGCGGCCTGAGCCTGGAAGCCTTCCTGATGTTCTTCTTCGCCGGCATCGCCTTCGTGGCGGCGGCACTGTTCGGCCTTTACGCCCGCAACTACCGCATGCTCAGCCACTACCGCTCGGCCTGATCCTCAGGCCATGGGTTCGGCCAGCGGCAGCCGCCGCAGGCCGGACTCGGTCAGCAAATAATCCAGCCTCACATCCCAGGCCTCGCGCGGCACCGCGTCCACCAGCTGGCAATCGTAAGCCACGCCAACCAGCAAAGGCCGTCCGCCCTGCGGATGGCGGCGGCGATACGCCAGGGTGGTGTCGTAAAAGCCGCCGCCCTGCCCCATCCGATAACCTTGCCTGTCCACGCCCAGCAAGGGCACGAAGATCACATCGAGACGTTCAGCCCGCAAGCGCGCGCCAGCGTATTCCAGAATGCGGTAGCGCGGGTGCAGATACCAGCGGTCGGCCGCGCCCAGGCGGGTAAACCACAGCCGGCGGCTATCGCGGGGGATTTGCGGCAGATACACGTCCGCGCCGCGCCACAAGGCCGCATTCAGGATCTCGGCCAGATCCAGCTCGGAGCCGGCGGCCAGATAGCCGCCCACGCGCTTGCCGCGCTTGAGCAAGCGCGAGGCATGGCGTGCGATGGCGTGAGCGGCCGCGGCGCGATAAGCGGGCGGCAAGGCCATGCGGGCGCGGCGAAGCTGCCGGCGCAGCGCGGCTTTATCTTGAATGGGGGAAATAGCGGTCATGTTTGGGGAGGAGAGGGACCCCCCGCGAGTGCCGTTCGGGCTAAATTCGCTTGTACCCTGTTTCCAGGAGGGGCCGCCTGCCAGACATTTCGGGCGCGTCCGATAAAGGATGCGTCACACCCATGTCTCACGCTGGCAGCCAAAAGCGAACGCATTGGTACAAAGGAATTGTGTGCCGTCACGAACACCGCAGGGGAAAAACTGACCTGTGATGCGAGCCGACCCTGATCAGAACAAGGGTTGCTGGCTCTGGCGAAGCGCCTCGTCGGCGGCTTCGCTCATGTTGCGTATTTTACGCTGAAACGCCGCCATCTCCAAGCCCTCGCCGACTTTCGTCTTCAAGAGATCGTGGGCGATGTTGAGCGCGGCCATGATGGCGATCTTGTCGGCGTCCATCACTTTGCCATTTTGCTGGATGGTGGCGATTTTGCCTTCCAGCAAGCGCACCGCCTCGCGCAGCGTTTCCTGCTCGCCCTGCGGGGTGCCGATGGTGAAGTGGCGTCCCAGCAGCTCGATGTCAACCTGAACCACGTCGCTCATTATTCCTCCTCCGGCGCCGGCAGGCGCGCCACCAGGGCCGCCACCCGGTTGCGGGTTTCGTTCACGCGGAAATTCAGCTCGGCGTTTTCCTTCAACGCTTCGGACAGCGCCTCGGCGAAACGGCCGTTCTGGGTTTCCAGCTCCCGGATGCGGGCAATCAGCGCCGAAACGCGGGATTCGAGATATTCCAGTTCATTGTCCATGGCGGCGAGGATAACGGGCGCTCAGTTGGCCGTCAAACCCAGTTGCCGCCGCGCGGCGTCCAAACGGCCGCACAGCGCCGCCGCGCCGTCGGCCAGACGCGGGCCGGGAATGCTGATTTCGTCGCCGGGCAAGGCATACAGCGCGCCCTTGGCCACCGCCGGCACGCTGCGCCAACTTTGCCACATGGCCAGCGTGGCGTCGTCGCCGGCGATGATGGCCTGCGGCTGCGCCGCCACCACTGCGGCGGTGGATACCTGCGGCGCGGGCACGGCCAGCTCGCCAAACACATTGACGCCGCCGCAGACACGGATCAGCGAATCGATATAGCTTTTGCCGCTGATAGTGAAGATGGGCGTCTGGCTCAGCTGATAAAACACCTTGACCTTGGGCTTGGCGGCATAGCGTTGCCGCAGCTCGGCGAAACGCTGCCGGTACTGCGCCGCCGCCCGGTTGGCCGCCGCCTCGGTGCCGGCCAGCTTGCCCAGCTTGACGATTTCCGCGGCGATGTCGTCCGGCTGCAGCGGATGGCTGATGAACACCGGAATGCCCATGCGCCTCAGCCGCTCCACTTCGCGCGGAGTGCCGCCGTCCTTCCACGCCACCACCAGGTCCGGCTGTTGCCGCAGCACGGCTTCCAGACTGAAGCCCGTGTAGCCTCCCACTCGCGGCAACTTCTTCGCCGCCTCGGGATGGTCGCTGTAATCCACCGCCGCCACCACCTTGCTGCCCGCGCCGGCGGCGAACAGCAGCTCGGTGGCATGCGGCACCAGGCTGACGATGCGCGCGGCCGGCTTGTCCAGCGTCAACTCATGGCCATCGCCATCCCGCGCGCTGACCGCGGCCTGCGCAACGGCGGACAGCGCCAATAGTGCGATCCCGCTCCACTTCATGCCTCGCCGCCTTTCAAGGGCAGCGGCAAGCCGCAGGCCACCAGCGTCACCCGCTGGCAGCGCGCGGCCACCAGCTGGTTCAGCCGCCCCAGCTCGTCGACGAAACGGCGGGTTTCGGCATCGCCCGCCACCACGCCCCAGCCCACCTCGTTGCTCACCAGCAGGATTTCGCCGCGCGCGCGGCCCAAGGCCGCCAGCAAAGCATCGCGCTCGACCGCGTACTCGGCCTCGTCAAAGCCCTTTTCGCCGAAGAAACGCATCAGCCACATGCCCAGGCAGTCGATCAGGATCAAACCGCCCGGCGCGTCGTGCGCCGCCATGGCCGCCGCCAAACCGCGCCCGGCCTCGGCCACATTCCAGTGCTTGGGCCGCTGGGCGCGATGCCGCTCCACCCGGCGCGCGAACTCAGCATCGCGCACCTCGGCGGTGGCGAGATAACACACCGGCCCGCCGTGCTTGCGGGCCAGTTCCTCGGCTTGACGGCTTTTGCCGCTGCGGGCGCCGCCTGTGATCAGGTGGGGCATGGTCTTAGAAAGCGTAAGTGAGCGCGAACTGGCAGTTACGGCCGTTTGCGGGATACAAGGAAATATTTCCGCTGGCGGCGCTAGCCGAACCATAGCTGGCATAGCGTTTGCCCAGCATATTATTGACGCTGGCCGAAGCGGACAGGCTCTTATCAAAACGATAGCTGTATTTCGCGTTCAATACCGTATACGCCGGCAGCTTGCTCGGGAAAACATTCTGCTGATCGTTGTCGTACACCTGTTCCGATACATATTGCGCATTGACAGCCAACTTGTTGGCGTCGTTGATCTGCCAAGCCAAACCCAGATTAGCCATCAACTTAGGCACCATAGGCAGTGTCTTTCCCGTCAATCCAAAACCGCCTTGGAATGTGGCCTGAGTCCAGGTGAGGTTGCCATTCAAGCTGACTGCCGGGCTCAACTTGATGCTGCTTTCCAGTTCCACGCCTTGATGACGGGTTTGAGGCAAATTGATGTTTACACCAGGATATCCAGACGGACCGATAACGAATGGCAAATAAACAATTTCGTTAGTTAAATCATTTCTGAACAGCGCGGTCTTGAGCTTTGCGGTATCACCCGACCACTCCACCCCAACTTCTTTGTCATGGGACTGTTGCGGGACTAAAGGCTGGCCATTGGTATAAGTCACCTCGTCCGCGGTGCCTATCCGGAAGCTTTGGCCCGCTCTCGCATAAGCGCTCCAGCCACCGCCCAAGACCTGCTTCAAACCCAGTGACCACGCATGTAAATGCGTTTCAATCGTCGAAAGATTGGCGCCCCCCGAGGCGGCATTGACCTTGTCGTCCACCAGTTGCTGGCGTCCGCCAACGGACAGCGTCGCGCCTTGCCACACCTTCCACTGGCTATCCAGGAAGAAGCCCGCGTGTTTCTGCTGAGCGTGACTGGTATTCAACACATCCATGGTGCTATTCAGCCAATCCGCCCCTGTCGTCACTTCATGCTGGCCAATCGGCAATACATAACGAACGGCGCTGGCATCTTCAGTCAAACTGCTTTGCACAACATAGCCGCTGTAATTTGACAACGCATCTTTGTTGCGGCGCGCAAAGTCGGCGTACAAGACCCCTTTGCCCAAATCCTGCTTGATCGAAATGCCGCCGCTGGTCTTGTCAGTGGAGGAAAAATCATCAGGGGTATAGGTGCCGGTTGGATTAGTGGCCAGCGGATCACGCCCTTGCAAAGAATTAGCCGTCAGATAGCCCGGCAAACGCAAGCCTTGATTGGCCGAATTGGCAAACAATTTGACGCTGCCGTCAGCATGCTTGAAAGTCAGCGACAAGCCGGCGTTGTCATCGCGTTCGGCGTTGTTTTGCCGATAATTATCGGTCTTAAGCGATTGGACATAAGCATCCAGCGCCACATACTGATTGGCCGCATGCAAGTTGGCGTCCAGCTGACGCAAATCATAACTGCCGCCTGTCAGCGTGACGCTGCCGCTCAAACCGCTGCCTGCGCCGGACTTGGTGATGATGTTGATCACGCCGCCGGTCGCGCCGCCGCCATAAGCCACGCCGCCCATGCCGCGGACCACCTCGATGTGATCAATGTTGGCCAAGGTAACAGAACCCAAATTCGGCGCGGCCAAGTCGTTGGTGTTCTGTCTGACGCCATCCACCAGGATCAAAGTATTGCTCAAACCGGTCATGCCGAAGCCTCGCAGATCGACCATCGCGCTGCTGGCGGAGCCGGAGCTGTTGAGCACATGCACGCCTGCGTAGTTGGACAGCACATCCTGCACCGTCGTCGCGGCGCTGTTGGCGATATCCTCTGCGCTGATTACCGTCACGTTCGCAGGCAGCGAGGAAATTTTCTGAGGCACGCGGCTCGCCGTCACGATCACCGGGTCGCCGGCGAGCAAAGGACCGGCATCGGCCAGGGCCAGGCCGGAACAGGCTAGCGCAACCAGGGCGGCGCAGGGTTGAAGCTTGAACATAAGGGCACACTCCACGATAAGGGCGACGTTGAGTGCGAAGAGGACAACAGCAGCAAAGGACGGCACGGGTGGTAGACCGGAACGCCTGTCGGATCGCCTCCCCGCGATTCTCCAGCAATGACCCGGCTTCCGGCCGGGGCGCGCAGGCCGGTCTCCGGGCTGGGCCATGCCGGCGGCGCGCCTTCCCATCCAGAGGACAGTGGCAGCATGCGTCGCCTGGGCGCTTGCGCGCCGGGCCTTACCGTTGCGGGGGCAGCGCCGGAATTTCGCCGGCTTCCCGTTTCACCCGCGCGCCGTAGTAAAGGCATCGCGGGCACCTGCAGCGGGCCATTATACCGAAGCGGACTTTTGGCGACACCCGCCAAGCGGTAATATGCTTAGAGTCCGACCGGCGAAAACCGGCCTCTTACCTTTCCACCGGACCCCGCGTCCGACTCGCAGCAGGCCCCATCATGAACAGCAAACCTCTGGACCTTTCCGCCCGCAACGCCGCCCGCGCCCGCCAAGCCGTGCTGACCAAGCCGCCCGGCAGCCTGGGCCAGCTGGAAGAACTGGCCTGCCGCTTTGCCGCCTGGCAGGGCAAGAGCTGTCCCGATCCGCTGCGTCCGGCCATCACCGTGTTCGCCGGCGACCACGGCGTCACCGTGGAAGGCGTGTCGGCCTTCCCCTCTGCCGTCACCATCGAGATGGTGCGCAATTTCGCCAATGGCGGCGCGGCCATCTGCGTGCTGGCGCGCGCGCTGGACGCCCGCCTGGAGGTGGTGGATGTCGGCGTGGCCGGCGATGTGTCCGCCTTGCCCATCGTCCACGCCAAGGTGCGCGACGGCAGCCGCAATCTGGCCAAGGAATCGGCAATGAGCGCCGACGAAGTGGAAGCGGCGCTGGAGGCTGGCCGCGCCGCCGCCCGCCGCGCGGTGGAGGCCGGCGCCAATCTGCTGATCGCCGGCGACATGGGGATAGGCAACACCACCGCCTCGGCGGCGCTGATCTGCCGCCTGACCGGCGCCGCGCCGGAGCAAGTAGTGGGCCGCGGCACCGGCGTGGATGATGTGGGCCTGGCCAATAAGCGCCGCGCGGTGCGCACCGCGCTGGCCCGCGTGGCCTGGGAAAATCTCAGCGGCCTGGACACGCTGGCCGAACTGGGCGGACTGGAAATCGCCGCCATGGCCGGTTTCTATCTGGAAGGCGCCCGCCTGGGCGTGCCCTCGCTGGTGGATGGCTTCATCGCCGGCGCGGCCGCGCTGTGCGCCAAGACCATGGAGCCCGATCTGCACGACTGGCTGCTGGCCAGCCACCGCTCGGCCGAAGCCGGCCACCACCTGGCGCTGGAAGCGCTGCAGCTGCAGCCGCTGCTGGACCTGGGCATGCGCCTGGGCGAAGGCTCCGGCGCCGCGTTGTGCGTGCCGCTGCTGCAAATGGCGGTGCGGCTGCACAATGAGATGGCCACCTTCGCCGAAGCCGGCATCAGCGGCAAGAACGAATGAATCCCTACACACTCACCTTGCTGCGCCACGGCGACATCGACCACGACGGCCGGCTGATCGGCCTGACAGATCTGCCGCTGACCGAACTGGGCCACCGCCAGTTGGAAGGCAGCTGGCAACGCATCAGCAGCCTGGCGCCGGTCACCGCCATCGCCACCTCGCCCCTGCAGCGCTGCCGCGAGTTCGCCGTCAAGCAGGCGCTGGGCGGCTCGCTGGCGCTGAAAGTCGATCCGCGCTTCGCCGAGATGGATTTCGGCGATTGGGACGGCCAGCCGGTGTCGGACCTGGAGCATGAGCACCCTGGCTGGGGCGACGCGCTGGCCGAAGGCCGGCTCAGCCCGCCCGGCGGCGAAAGCTACGAGCAGTTCCGCACCCGCGTGCTGGCCGGACTGTCGGAGTGGATGACGATCGCGCGCGGCAGCCACCGGCTGCTAGTGACGCATGGCGGCGTCATCACCGTGCTGATGGCCGAGCTGCTGGGCGCCGATTTTTCGGTGGCCAAGCTGATGACGGTGCAGCGCGGCGGCTTCGTCCAGCTGTCGATGCTGGAGGGCCATCCGGCCTATCTGATGCGGCTGGAGACGACGTGCGCGGATTGATCCTGGCGGTGCAGTTCCTCACCCGGCTGCCCACACCGCAGCTGAAAGACTTCAAACCGGAATGGCTGACCGACAGCGCCCGCTGGTTTCCCGCCGTCGGCGTCATCGTCGGCGCGCTGCTGCTGGCCTCGCTCAGCGTCGGCGCGCGGATAGACCCGTGGCTGGCGGCGCTGCTGGCCTTGGTTTGCTGGGTGGCCGTCACCGGCGGCCTGCACCTGGACGGCCTGGCCGATCTAGCCGATGCCTTGGGCGCTTCGCATCGTTCGCGCGAGCGCTTCTTCGAGGTATTGAAGGACCCGCACCTGGGCAGTTTCGGCGTGTTGTCGCTGCTGCTGGCGGTGATCGCCAAGCTGGTGCTGCTGATGTTGCTGGCCAAGTCCGGCCAGCCGGCCTGGGGCCTGTTGCTGATCCCGGCCTGGGCGCGCGCTTTCGCGGTGGCCTGGTCCGCCAGCCTGCCCGCCATCGCTCCCGGCAGCGGCGAGCGCTTCGCCTGGAGACGCGACTGGGCCGGCATGGGCCTGAACCTGGCCGCGCTGCTGGCGCTGTCCGCCTGGCTGGCGCCGGCGCTGCTGCTGGCCCCGCTGGCCGGCCTGTCCTGGCGGGCCTTCCTGAAACGCCGACTGGGCGGCATGACCGGCGATTGCCTGGGCGCGGGGGTGGAGCTTTGCGAGATCGCGCTGCTGGCCGCGCTGTTCATCCTGCCGGCGCTCTACCCCGCGTTGCGATAAGGCCAGTTTACGGCAAGCGCGGCGTCAGAACGCCTGGATGCTTGCGCGCCAGAGCCCAGGGCAACAGGCTCCAGGCGGGGTTGTCGCAGGCCTTCTCGACGCGCGGAAAGAAAGCGCCAATCTGAATGCCTTGCGGCGTCAGGTACCAGGTGTCGGGACTCCAGACCTCGGGATTGCGGTAATCGCAATCCCCGCCTTCCTCATTATCCATCTCTCTCGGATACAGCCTGCCGAAGACATCCGCCAACCAGGGCTGCAACACCTTCTGCTCATATCGGCTATCCAGCAGCTGGCCATTCTCATCCCGAGCCGGCTTGCCCCGCCCCAGCCACAACACATCTTCCAGATGCAGCAGCCGCCCGCTCGCCACAGCCAGGTTCAACGGCGCATCGCCGAAATCAGGGTGGGCGCCGCCGCAAAATGCGCCGGTTTCCACGCTCAGGCTCATCACCCGCGGCGTAAACCAATGCGGAATCACGGTCTGCTCATACGCCCCCAACCCGGAGCCCCGCGCCCCCGCCACACATTCGAAAGCATCGACGATCTCGCGCCATTGCCGTTTTTCCAAAATCCGGTTCAATCGCGCCATGGCGTCGGCGGGATAGCCGCTCTCCAGCCGGAACCAGCGGATCTTGCTGACCGGCTCCACCCACCACGCCAGCCGATAACCCTGAAAATGCTGCTTGCCCGCGGGTTTCAAACGCAAGTCGGCCAGCCTGGCTCGGTTGTAGTCGTCCATCTCGCCTCCCGCATCCGCGCCGCCCTCGCCAGCCAGAGCCAAGAGCTTCAATCGGACCGGCAATGCGCGCTTGGCTTGCGGCCCGCGCCACTCCCCGGCCCAGCCCGCGCCTGCGGGACGCAATACCAGATCGACTCGAGCCTCGTCCGCGGACAGGTTCTCACCCAGACGCAGCACGCCCTGCGCATCGCGCTTGCCCGTCAGCGCGATGTCGCTATGGCGCTGGCGATAGAAATAGCGTCCCTCCGCCTCGCCTTGCTCATCGACGCTCCACTCCATCACCACCGGCGCGCCGCCCACTTCGCCCTGCCACACATCGGCGTGAACCTGCGCCGCCAAAACCCAGCCAAACAAACAGTCCGCCGCTTTTCGTGCGTTCATGCAGCCCCTTTAGATGAACAAACGCCTGCCCAAACACCGGGGCTGGCGCCGACTGAATCCGGTGGGAAGGCAGCTTACCGCATGCCCGCCACCTTTTTGTTGCGCATCAGGCGCAATATCTCACAGGCGATACGGGCGGCGGCCAGCGCGGTGATTTCGCTCTGGTCGTAGCTCAGCGCCACTTACTCCACGTCCGCGCCTTCCAGATTGCGCGTGTAGTTGCTGCACATGAAAGACAGCGCGCCGGCGTAGGTGTTTTCGATCACGGAGCCGTACAGGCCCTGACGGCGGATGGCGCCGTCGCCGTCGCCGTAGATCATTGCATCACTCATGCCACTCTCCTGGCGAGAGCGCGCCGCCTTCGGCCAATATATTTATTCCGCATGGTTTTCGCAGCGATTGCCGCCCATCTTGCGCAGCCTACGGCCTGAAGCTGCCGCGCCCCGCGGCGCGGAAACCCGAAGTGTGCCGCGATGAGGCGATACGTTCACATAAAGACTATGCGGCGGCGGCGGAACGGCGCGCCGCCAAACGGCCGCGCCACCAGCGCCAGCGCAGTTTGACGTCGTACCAGGCGGGCCTCAGTCCCAGCAAAAACAAGAACAGCGCCAAGGGCAAGGTGAAGCCGAAACCCAGATGCTTGAAGCCCAGCGCCCCCACCACGCCGCCCAGGAAGAACGCCAGCAGGATCAGCGCGTAGACGCGGAATTTCTTGCGATTGGAGCGCACCGCTGCCACGCGGGCATTGTGCTGGCGGTTGTAATAGCTCATCTTGGCCAGCTCGATGCCCAGGTCGGTGGCGATGCCGGTCATGTGGGTGCTGCGCAACAAGCCGCCGGACAGCTTGGTGACGATGGTGTTGTGCATGCCCATGATGAAGCACAGCAACATCACCGTCGGCGGCGTGAACAAGCCCTTGTGCAGCGACAGCCCGGCGCCCAGCAGGCCGAACACCAGCAACAGCAGCGCCTCCTCCATCATCGACACGCCGTAGCCGCCGCGCAGCCGCTGCCGCCGCGCCCACAGAATCAGCCAGGTGCTATGCATGGCGCCGCCGACAAAACAGCACAACATCACCAGCAAGGACAAGGCCAGGCGGATCTCGCCTGTCGCCCAGGCGTCGGCCATGCCGGACACGATGCCGGACACGTGCGAGGTATAGCGGTGCACTGCCAGAAAACCGCCGGCATTGATGGCGCCGGCGATGAAGGCCATGGACCAGCCCAGCTGGCGCAATACCTTGTCGTTGAAGCGGCCGCGGTCCAGCAGCCGGGTGATATGGAAATGTCGGGCCATGAGGGAGAGAAAGCAAAACGGCGACCCTTTGTCGCCGTTTTGATATTGCGCCGCAACATGCTTGTTTGGCAAGCAGCGGGATCAAACTTGCCGCGCCTCAGCAGCCCTTCAGGGCGATGCCCGGCGTCAACCGCTTCTGCAAGGCTTTCAGATGTTCGGCCTGCGCCGCGTCCAGGTCTTTGAAGGTCAGCGTGGTGCTCTTGGCCGGCTGATCCTTGGACTTGACCACGGCCTTGTCGTAACCGGCGGCCTTCAGACGCGCCGCCAGCGTGCGGGCGGCGTCTTCCTTGCCGAACAGGCCCATGGACAGATTGCCCTTGAACTCGTCGTTGCTGACGATGTAGTTGTCGAAACCCTTGTCCTTCAACTCGGCGGACAAGGTCTTGGTTTCCGACTGGGTGGACAGCGGCGGGTAGTACACCCAGAACTTGCCGGAGCCTTTGGCCTCTTCCTTGCTGGCCTCTTGCATCTGGCCCGGCTTGAGCTTGAGCTGCGGCACGCCGCCCTTCACCCGCGCCAATAGGCTGTCATTCAAAGCGCCCCAGCTGAAGCAGGCCATGGCCTTGGCTTCCGCCGGCTTGTCCGCCGCTTTGTCCTGCGGCTTGGCGGCGGCGGCATGCGCCGCCTTGGCTGCGGGCTTGGATGCTTCGGCCTTGGCCGCCGGCTTGACTTCGGCCTTGGGCGCGCTGGCCGCCTTTTTATCATGCCCGGCCGGTTTGGCTTGGGCCGATGGCGCGGACGCGGCGATCTTGCCCAATGGCGCGCTGGCGGCGGGCGCGGAAGCCTGCGGCGCGGACGCGGCCGGGGTCCAGCTGGCAGGCAATAGCTTCACCTGGCTGGGACTCACCTCTTGCGCGTGCACGTCCAGCGGCGGCCGCTGCTTCAGCGAGCCGTACATCGCCACCACCAGATTCAGCGCCACCACCAACGCCACAAGCCACTTCATCACGAGTTAGCCACCTTATGTAAACCCATCAACACCAGATTATCCACGATCTGCAACGGCGCCGCGAGCCAAGGCGCGATGCGGGCGGCGTCGCCGCCGGTGAGGATGACCGTCGCCGGCCCGCGGCCGGTGCGTTCGGCCAGCTTGCGGCGCTGCCCTTCTATCGCGCCGGTCAAGGCCGCCATCACGCCGCTGGCCAGGGCGTCTTGCGTGCCCTGCGGAAAATCGGCCACCTCGCCGACTTGGCGATTGAGATTGGCGGTGCCCTGCGCCAGGCTTTGCAGCATCAGGCCATGGCCGGGCAGGATCAGCCCGCCCAAATAATCTCCCTCGGCGGTCAGCGTTTCCACCGTCAGCGCGGTGCCGGCGCAGGCGACGATCACATCGCCCTGGCAGATTTCCCGCGCCGCCAGCACCGCCAGCCAGCGGTCGGCGCCCTGCTCGGCGGTGTTGCGATAATGGTTACACACGCCGCCGAATTGTTTTTCGGCATGCACCCGGTGCAGCGGGCAAGGGGCGGCCTGAGCCAAGGCCTCGGCCACCTCGCGCTTCGCCACATTGGACATCCATGCCCCTTCCAGAGGCAGATTTTTCCAGGCCTCGGCCAGCGCGTCCAACTCGTGGTGCTCGGCCGCGCCGCGCGCCGCGCAGGACTCGCCCTGATACACCGCCCATTTCACCCGGCTGTTGCCGGCGTCTATCAATAATTTCATTGGCGTTCCCTGAGGCTGACCTCGCCGATATGGAAGGTCCGCGTCCCCTGCGCCGTCTCCACCTGCAGCGCGCCGTTGTCGGCCACGCCGCAGGCGATGCCGTCCACCGGCTCGCCGTGGGAAAAGCTCAGCCGCACCGGCGCATGACGATGGGCGGCCATTTGCCACCACTCTTCGCGCAGCGGCGCGAAGCCCTCTTGATCGAAAGCGGCCAACGCGGCCTCCAACTCATTGAGCAGAGCCGCCAGGATGACGCTGCGATCCGCCGTCACGCCGGCCTGCGCCAGCGTCGCCACCGGCTGATCCACCTCGCCCGGATCGGCCACATTGACGCCTATGCCGACCACCACGGCGGCCGGGCCCAGCGCGTCGCCGGACAGTTCGATCAGAATGCCCGCCAGCTTGCGGCCATCCAGCAGCACGTCGTTCGGCCACTTCAGCTCCACCGGCGCGCCCAGGCCGCGCAAAGCGCGCGCCAAGGCCACCCCGACCGCCAGCGACAAACCGGCCAATTGCGCCATGCCGCGCTCGAAGCGCCACAGCAGCGAAAAGGTCAGCCCCGAGCCCAAGCGCGCCTGCCAGCGCCGGCCGAGCCGGCCGCGGCCGGCGGTTTGCAGCTCGCAAGCCAATACCAGGCCATGCAGGCCGCCGTTGCCGGCGCGCGCCATCAGCTGGCTGTTGGTGGAGTCGGTGCGCTCCGCCACCGCCAGGGTGAAGCTTTCCGCCGCGCGCGCATTCAAACCGGCGCGGATGGCTGACACGTCCAGCCAGGAATACGGCTGCGCCAGCTTGTAGCCCTGGCCGCGGACGCTGAATACGGTGAGCCCGAGCTCAGCCTCGATGGCGTGCACCGCCTGCCACACCAGCGTGCGGGAACAGCCCAGCGCCTGGGCGATATCCTCGCCGGAGTGGAAGCGGCCGTCTGACAGATGATGCAGCACCGCGAAAGCGTGCTCGCTCACGCCTGGCCCTCGCTGGCGCGGATTTTCTCCAGCGTCTTGGTGGTGGAGGTATCGAACAGAAAAGGAATGGAGTGCACCTGGCCGCCGCGGGCCAGGGTTTCGGCGCTGCCGACGATCTTGTCCACCGTCCAGTCGCCGCCCTTGACCAGCACATCGGGCTGGATCGCCGCGATCAACTCCGCCGGCGTATCCTGATCGAACCAGGTCACCAGGCTGACGCTGTCCAACGCGGCCAGCACGGCCGCGCGGTTGAGCTCGTTATTAATGGGCCTGTCGTCGCCCTTGCCCAGCCGGCGCACCGAGGCGTCGGTATTCAAGCCCAGCACCAGACTGGCGCCCAAGGCGCGCGCCTGGGCCAGGTAGGTAACGTGGCCGCGATGCAGAATGTCGAAACAGCCATTGGTGAACACCAGCGGCCGCGGCAGGGCCGCCAGCCGCTCGGCCAGCTGCTCGGGCGGACAGATCTTGTCTTCAAACGACGGCGTCGGGTAAACCATGCTTTTCCTTGCGCAGGAAATTCCGGCGCCTGGCCGATCGGGCCCTGCGCCATTAAATTGGACAAGTGGCGAAGCATACCACCGTCGCCGTCGGCTGCCCAATCCCGTCTGGCTCAAGGACAGCTGAGCGTCGCGCCGCCCAGCGTTTGGCCGATGCTGGAGGCGTACTGGACATAGCCGGTGGTTTGCAGATTGAAGGACAGGGCATAGGATGCGCCGCGGCTGTCGCAGAAGCGGAAGTCGCCAGTCTGCGCCACCGCGACATAGGGCGGACGAGGATTGAAGCTGACGCTGGCGATGGCGCCGCTCGCGGTTCCCGTCGCCAGCGTGCCCACCGTCGGCGCGGCGGCATTGCTGACCGGCCAGGCCTTGAGCAGCACCGAGCTGGCGCCTTGCTGCTCGAAAATCGCCCAGCCCTGGCCCCAGTTGCTGCCGCAACTGCCGCTGGCGCTGGCATTGTAAGGACACACGGTGACGACATCGTTGTCCGACACCGCCGAGCCTCGGGCCTGGGACAGCGCATTGGCCAGATTATCGCGCGCCGTATTCAGGCGCTCGTTCCGCACAAAGGTCTGCCAGGCTGGCAGCGCCATCGCCAGCAATACCATCAGCACCACGATAGTTACCATCATTTCAATGATGGAAAAACCTCTGCCTTCGCTCATGCGCTTGCCTCAGCTGGGCCAGCAGGTGCTGCTGGTATCGCTGCCCGCGCTATTGGCGGCCGTTTTCAACCCGGTGCTGGTCACGCTTAACGTGCTGCAGCTGGTATCCCGGGTCTGCGCGCTGCCGGATGCGGGGCTCGCAGTCAGGGTATAGCTGCTAACCGTGGTGGCGGACGCGATCTGCACCTGGTAATAGCCGCTGGGCGAGCTGGCGGTGATGGAGCAAGAGGCGCTGTTATAAGCGAAATACTGGGCGTAACACTGCTCCATCTGGGTCTGCGCAGCCGACAGCGCCTGCCAGGCATCGCTGCGGCGGGACTGCTGCACATAGCTGATGTACAAGGGCGTCGCGATGGCGGCGAGTATGCCTACGATGGCCATCGCGACCAACAGTTCGACCATCGTGAAACCTGCCACCCTCTCCCTGCCCGCATCCCATCCTGTCATTGGATTTGCCACCAGCCGCTCCATGTGTAATTGCCGACCGACCCGGAAATGGTCTGAGAGGAGGCCGGCCCGCCCCCCTGGGTATTGCCGCCCAGCAACAAGCTGGCGCTGATGGCGCCGTTGACATTTGCGTTCACCACGGCCGGAGACGATGCGTAAAAACTGCCTAATTGCACGCCGGACAGCGGCTGTTGATTGTAGACATCCTGATTATTGACCACGCCGTCGCGATTCACATCGAGAAATGGCTGTGCCGGCGGACCGCCAGCGGCATAGCCGGAAGACATCAGGTAGGAGGTGCCGCCGCTGGTGCATGCCGTGGACGAGGGCGCGAAGGTGGTGTAGATCACATTGCCGTAGTACACCAGCGGATTGCTGACCACGCGCGTGCCGCTGCCGGCGAAACTCAAGTTGTAATACCAGCCATGCAGCGTCGGACACGTGCTGCCCACCACGCAGCTGAGCGGCGGGTTTGGGCTTTGCCAGTTATAAGTCGTCGACGATACCGTGGTCACCGGGAAGCCGGAAGCCGTCGTAGTGACCAGCGACTCGGTCTGCTGCAATAGACTGGACGGCGTCAGGCTGCTGACGGACAGGTTGTCGTAAATCCCATAGAACGCCTGCACATTGCTATTGCTGAGGTCGGCTTGCGTCAGCAGTTGGCCGGTGCCGACATACACCATCAATCCCTTCTGCTTGGGAAAGTTGGGATTGAGCGTGGTCGCCGGCGCCGTGGTAATGGCCTGATGGTTGCCGCTGCTGTCCGTCGCGGTAAACAGCAGGCGCACGGTCCAGCTGGCGGGATTAGCATTGCTGACATTGACGGCCCAGACATTGCCCTGCAGATCGCCCGCGTAAACCATATCGACCGCCGAACCGGAGTTCCCGCTGCTATTGACCGCCACGACTTCAGACAAGCCCTGTGGGGAAGAGCTGCTGCAAGCGGCCGGCACCGAACTGCAGAGATCTATCTTGGCCAAAGCGGCGCCGGTTTGCGGGTTGACCGCATACAAAATGGAATGATTGACGCTGCTGGCGTAGCCGTTGCCGAAAAACACCGCGAAGCCTGGGCTGGCATTGACGCGCGCAATGGTCGGACGGCCATAGGTGTCGCCCAGCCCGCTGTCGGTGAACTCCCACAACACCGCACTGGCCAAGGCGCTTTCCGAAGTGAGGTTGGCGGGCGTTGTCACGTCCATGGCGTAAATCGACTGCCCGCCGCCGCCCAGCCCGCCCACCACCACCGTATGCCAGCTATTGTCCGAAAACATCACGTCGCCGGCCTGGGGCGAGCCGTCGACAAAATATTGATGGTTGTTGTTGTACGAGGAGGCGGTCAATTGATAGAGATTGCCGAACACGCCATTCGGCACAAAAGCGAAGGCTTCATTGCCATTGCTGGCGTTGAGCGCATGCAGCATGCCGTCGTTGGCGCCGACATAGATCAAGGGCGTGCGGCTGGCATTGTTGCTGACGAAGGTTTGATAGCTGCTGTCCGGATAAGGCCCATCCGGCTTGCCGACATACACCGGCGCGCTGTTGACGATGTCTCCCAATAGATGGCTGCGATTGCGGAACCCGCCGCCATTCTGCGCTTCTTGCGATTTGTCGCCGCGCAGGTAGTTGAGCCGCAGATTTCCCTTTGTGTCCGAAGGCTGCAATTGCCCCTGCTGGGTGCTGTTGATGCCCGCCGCGCTGCCGCTGGGCCACTCGAACGGCACCCCCTTCTTGTTGACGCCATCCCAGGCGGCGATCAGCCGGCTGTTCTGCCAGCCGCTGCTGGAGGAAAAAGCGTCTATCTGGGTCTGGGCCTGCCAGTTGGGAGCCGTGCCTATGCTGATGCCGCTGCTGCCCGCGCTCAGCGAGTACGACGTCAGGTTGCCGGTCCAGTCGCTGTAGGGGGTATCGCTGGGATTGAAGCTGGCGACAAAGGCCTGGGTATTGGTATTGAGCGTGGTGCTGTTCAAGGCGACCGACACCTGATCGTAAGAGCCTTTCTGGATCTGCACCAGAATCGAACTCAGCGCGCTGCTGAAGGCCGCCGCGTTCACGGCCGGATAATAACTGCCGGTATTGCCCGCCACCGCCATCGCCGTCAGCGTTTGCGCGGCGGTGGGGTTGGTCGCCGGCGCCACGCCGGCGCCCAGGCCGATCACATAGGTTTTGATGCCGCTGCCGGCCAGTGTTTGGATCTGGCTGATGGCATCGAGCAAGGCCTGGTCGTTGGTGCCGCCGGTATTCAAAGAGCCGTCGGCATTGAATTTGGCCGTCACGCCATACCCTGTCGCCGCGGCGCTGCCGGCAGGCGGCCAGTAATTGCCGCTTTTATCCTGCGTCGGCAAGCCGTCCGTGATCAGCACTACGTATTTCTGCGGCGTGCACCCGGTGCTGGACGAGCTGCTGGTGAACGCGTTTTGCGCCGTTTTCATCAAGGCATAGATGGGCGACTGCCCCGCCGCCGCCTTGATCTCGCTGGTGCTGGTGGAGTTGGTTTCCGGCTGCAGATAAGGCGAGAAGCTATTGTAGGCCGCCGTCAACTGACTGGCGGAAGGAGTGCCCAGATTGGTCATCGCCACATTGGTGGAGGCAGACGAATAGGACTGCGTGCCGCCATAGCCCCAGCCGCGCTGCGCATACAGCACCTGCGGCGAATACGGCACGTAACCCGCATTGGTCGGCGAAGTGCCCCAGCCGCCATAACTGCTGGGCGCAAGCTGGCTGTACGACACGGTGATCGAGCCGCTTTTATAGCTGCTCAGGGAGAAATAGGTATAAGGATTGCTGGGGCTGACCGTGCCGTAGGTCATGAACACCGGGTTGAGCCCCGAGCTGTACAGCACATCGTTGATGCTGGCGTCGTCGCTGGTGGCCTGCACCGTCATATACTGCGAGCCGCCCACGGTGCTGCTGCTGGCGCCCAGCGCCGTGACGATGGAGCCGCAGTTGCTTTTCACCGTAGACGAAGATGAGGAGCTATAGCCATAGCATGGGTTCAACACAGTGTCGGTCGAGGAGGTGGCGGTTGGCGTATTGGTAAAGCCAAAACCGCCTGAGGGCGACATGTAATACACCCAGGTCGTGTTCAGCGAGGTGCTGCTGATCTGATACGACAGCAAGGCGAAATCCGTGGTGGCCAGATACGTATTCAGAATCGACAGAATCCCCGCCTTGGCCACATTCAAGCGCGATGGGCTATTATCCGCCAGCTTGCCGCTGGACAAGGTCGAGGTATAAGGCTGCATGCTGCCCGCCGACCCGCCGCTCACCGGCGGCGTGAACCCCGCCGGCACCGGGTAATTGACCGGCGAGGCCGAGCCAGACAAGGCCGCCACCGCGCCGCTGCCGGTCAGCAAAGCGCCGCCGCGCCCGGTATAGGTCGTCGAAAAACCATTGCTGCAATTGGCGCTGCTGTTGCCGGTTCCGTTGCAATAGGTGATGGTGCTGCCGTCCATGGACTCGGAGTTGGTCACGGCGATCACCACTTGCGGCCGCGCCGGCGTGGTGATGGTCAACGGCACCTGGGAAATGGCCAGCGTCGCCGTGGAGCCGCTTCCCCGCACCCAGTAGCCGCTCAGGCATAAGCCCGCCAACAGGCCAAAGCCCGCCAGCCATCGCAGCACACGCCCGCCTGATTTCATCATCGCCGCCTCACTGCGAGAAAATAGCCTGCAGCACGACCGGGTTGGCGCCATTGCTGCCGCTGACTCTCGCCGTCACCCGATAGCTGTTGTGCACGCCTTGCTGCCCATAGTTCTGCTGATTGCCGCAATTGGTTCCGCGTTTGCAAGCGATGGGTATGCTTTCCACCACATAGCTGCTGGTCACGCTCGTGTTGACCGGCGTGCCGGCATAGCCGGTTATGGTCTTGGTGGTGTCCGACCAGAATGAGACGGTGTTCAGATTCTGCTGCCAGATCGGCTGCGCGCTGGAGTTGAACTGGTAATACCCATTGCTGCCGGCCGTGGTGAAGGTCTGGCTGGCGAATACGCCCTGCATCATCGACGAATAGGCCTGCTTCAGCGTCCCTTCGGCCAGCTCCAGATTGCTCTCGTACTGCATATTATTGCCCGCCATATGCAGCTCGGTCAGCGACTGCGAGCTCCCCGCCAGACCTAAAATCATGATCACCAGCATGAAAATCAGCGCGACGATCAGCACCACGCCCCGTTGTTTGGCGATTGACACTCCATGGCGCGATTTCATAGCCCCGCATTCCTGAGAGAAACCGTCATCGTGTAGACATGGCGCAGCCTGGTATCGCAAGGCACGGTTACGGTATTGCCCAGCACCGTCCATTGCCTCTGATTGACGCAGCTTCCCGTGTTTGGGGAAGCCGGGGCCGAACCCAGCGGCCCTTCCAGCAAGAGCGCCACCCGCAACGCATACACCTGGCTCCAATTGCTCACCTGCCCCGCCGGCACATATTCATTCACCGCGCCGGACGCGCCGCCTATGCCGTACCACACTTGCATGGTGTCCACTCCAGGCACCAGCGGCGTGGTTTTCCAGTTGGTCGTGGTGCCATCGTAATAAGCCTGATACAAGGCGCTCTGGCTACCGGTAGCCTGACCGACAAAATAAGCGGTCTGCGCCAACGGGGCCGCCATTGAGCCGGCCGGATAATTGCTGTCCAAGGCCTGAGCCAAACTGACCGTCACCACGCCGCTGGCGCTATTGACGCCGCTGACTTGGACTATGGTGGAGTTGGCGCAATTGGACACCGCCAATACATTATTCACGGCGATCGTCGAAGAAGACTGCGTCTGCAAACTGGTGGCCCCGGCCGAAGCATAAGCGCTCACCCACACGGGAACCGCGCCATTGGCCTGCCCGCTCAGAACCAGGACATCGCTGCCTTTGGCGACCAAGCCCTGCAGGCTGCTATCCAAGGCGGGGCTCCAATCCGACAAAGCGCCGTCATTGCTGCCGTTCAGACTGCTCAAGGCCAGCGATGACGAGGCGACCACCGCGCCATAACCAATCACCGGATTGCTGAAATTGCCCAGCAAACTGCCCGCCGTGAGCAGCTCATTGGAGGTGGAGGATCCGGAGCAAGCGAAAAAACCCGCTCCCCTCGCGCTTTGCGCAATCAGGTTTGAAATCGTCGCGCCCGCATTCTGCAGCTCGCCCTGGCCGGCATTCGTCGAGTAATCCTTGCGCCCTGCCACCATGGTGCCCACCAATGCCACCAGCAGCAGCAGGCCTATCGTGATGGCGACCATCATCTCGACCATGGAAAAGCCTTGCATGCGCGGGCGTCGCTTCATCACATGATGGTCCTGACGATTTCCGTCTGCTGCGTTGAGCCGCTGGCCTGCGTGCCATCCGTCCACCACACCTGCACAACCCGCTCTGTCGAGGTTCCGCTGGCTGGCTGGTAGATGCTGCCGGTGCCGCCTGGCAAATTGTTTTGCAAATCGGTCAGCCACTGGTATTTATCGAATGCGGCAGTCCCTGAGGCGGTGCACACCGTGGAGACGCAGTTGCTTTGAAAAGTAGAGGCTGCGGCGCCGGAAGCCATGTCATAAGCACCTGCGCTGACCTCAGCCGAGTTCGCCCGCATTCGATCCACCATATCGTAAGCGTACTGGTTGGCCATTTGCCTCAGATAGCTGGAACTGCTGGCGCGTTCGGCATTCAGAATCACCGCCACCGCCGCCAGCACCCCCATCGCCAAGACCAAAAGGGCGATCAAGGCCTCCAGCATGGTGAAGCCCTTCTCCCCTTTGCCGCAGTCGCATCGCATGCCGCTAGTCATGACTCCCCACCCCTTTTTTTAACCATAGCGGGGCCATGCCGGCAAAATACAATCCCAGCCGACAAAAGCCGTTACACGGGAGATAAGCGGCATGGCCGTCTCGGCCCAAGAGAATTGATCAGATCGCCAGAAACGCCAAAGGCCCGCTGGAATCAGCGGGGCTTTTTGTTGGAAGTGTCGGGTGCGTCGAGAATGGCATGGCAGGCATCGCGTTTCCGGCGCGCCAATGCACAAAGCCCAGCTCGAAGAGCTGGGCTTGTGGTATGGGGCGTCTGGCGGTGTCCTACTTTCACATGGCCAAGGCCACACTATCATCGGCGCTAAGATGTTTCACGGTCCTGTTCGGGATGGGAAGGCGTGGGACCATCTCGCTAAGGCCACCAGACATAAACTTGTACAAACTTAAAGAAGCCTGAACCAGAGAAGCTCTCTGATTCTGAATATTCGGTATTTAATTGTGTCGCACACACTCTATCTCGTCGCTCAGTATCATACGAATCCAAGATCCGTACGCTAAGCCACTCAAATGATAGGATCAAGCCTCACGAGCAATTAGTATCGGTTAGCTTCACGCCTCACAGCGCTTCCACACCCGACCTATCAACGTCCTGGTCTCGAACGACTCTTCAGGGAGGTCAAGCCTCCAGGGAAGTCTCATCTTCAGGCAAGTTTCCCGCTTAGATGCTTTCAGCGGTTATCTCTTCCGCACTTAGCTACCCGGCGATGCGACTGGCGTCACAACCGGTACACCAGAGGTGCGTCCACTCCGGTCCTCTCGTACTAGGAGCAGCCCCCGTCAAACTTCCAACGCCCACTGCAGATAGGGACCAAACTGTCTCACGACGTTTTGAACCCAGCTCACGTACCACTTTAAATGGCGAACAGCCATACCCTTGGGACCGGCTACAGCCCCAGGATGTGATGAGCCGACATCGAGGTGCCAAACACCGCCGTCGATGTGAACTCTTGGGCGGTATCAGCCTGTTATCCCCGGAGTACCTTTTATCCGTTGAGCGATGGCCCTTCCATTCAGAACCACCGGATCACTATGTCCTGCTTTCGCACCTGCTCGACTTGTCGGTCTCGCAGTTAAGCTACCTTTTGCCATTGCACTATCAGCACGATTTCCGACCGTACCTAGGTAACCTTCGAACTCCTCCGTTACACTTTGGGAGGAGACCGCCCCAGTCAAACTGCCTACCATGCACTGTCCCCAATCCGGATCACGGACCAAGGTTAGAACCTCAAACACACCAGGGTGGTATTTCAAGGACGGCTCCACCAGAACTAGCGTCCTGGCTTCAAAGCCTCCCACCTATCCTACACAAGTCTGTTCAAAGTCCAATGCAAAGCTACAGTAAAGGTTCACGGGGTCTTTCCGTCTAGCAGCGGGGAGATTGCATCTTCACAAACACTTCAACTTCGCTGAGTCTCAGGAGGAGACAGTGTGGCCATCGTTACGCCATTCGTGCGGGTCGGAACTTACCCGACAAGGAATTTCGCTACCTTAGGACCGTTATAGTTACGGCCGCCGTTTACCGGGGCTTCGATCAAGAGCTTGCACCCCATCACTTAACCTTCCGGCACCGGGCAGGCGTCACACCGTATACGTCCACTTTCGTGTTGGCACAGTGCTGTGTTTTTGTTAAACAGTCGCAGCCACCTATTCTCTGCGACCTGTCAAAGCTTCGTGAGTAAATCACTACACCCCAACAGGCATACCTTCTCCCGAAGTTACGGTATCAATTTGCCGAGTTCCTTCTCCTGAGTTCTCTCAAGCGCCTTAGAATTCTCATCCTGCCCACCTGTGTCGGTTTGCGGTACGGTTCTTGTGTAGCTGAAGCTTAGTGGCTTTTCCTGGAAGCGTGGTATCAGTCACTTCAGGTCCGTAGACCCTCGTTATCACTTCTCGGCGTTAAAGAAGGGCGGATTTGCCTACCCCTCACGCCTACCGGCTTGAACAGACTATTCCAACAGTCTGCTGACCTAACCTTCTCCGTCCCCACATCGCACTACACAAAAGTACGGGAATTTTAACCCGTTTCCCATCGACTACGCTTTTCAGCCTCGCCTTAGGGGCCGACTCACCCTACGCCGATGAACGTTGCGTAGGAAACCTTGGGCTTTCGGCGAGCGGGCTTTTCACCCGCTTTATCGCTACTCATGTCAGCATTCGCACTTCTGATATCTCCAGCATGCCTCTCGACACACCTTCACAGACCTACAGAACGCTCCCCTACCACGGACGCTTACGCGCCCATCCGCAGCTTCGGTTATCAGTTTGAGCCCCGTTACATCTTCCGCGCAGGACGACTCGACCAGTGAGCTATTACGCTTTCTTTAAATGATGGCTGCTTCTAAGCCAACATCCTGGCTGTCTAGGCCTTCCCACTTCGTTTACCACTTAACTGATCATTTGGGACCTTAGCTGGCGGTCTGGGTTGTTTCCCTCTTGACAATGGACGTTAGCACCCACTGTCTGTCTGCCAAGCTCGCACTTTCCGGTATTCAGAGTTTGCCATGGTTTGGTAAATCGCAATGACCCCCTAGCCATAACAGTGCTTTACCCCCGGAAGTGATACTTGACGCACTACCTAAATAGTTTTCGGGGAGAACCAGCTATCTCCGAGTTTGTTTAGCCTTTCACCCCTATCCACAGCTCATCCCCTAGTTTTGCAACACTAGTGGGTTCGGACCTCCAGTGCGTGTTACCGCACCTTCATCCTGGCCATGGATAGATCACTCGGTTTCGGGTCTACACCCAGCGACTAAGACGCCCTATTCGGACTCGGTTTCCCTACGCCTCCCCTATTCGGTTAAGCTTGCCACTGAATGTAAGTCGCTGACCCATTATACAAAAGGTACGCAGTCACGGAACAAGTCCGCTCCCACTGTTTGTATGCATCCGGTTTCAGGTTCTATTTCACTCCCCTCCCGGGGTTCTTTTCGCCTTTCCCTCACGGTACTGGTTCACTATCGGTCGATCATGAGTATTTAGCCTTGGAGGATGGTCCCCCCATCTTCAGACAGGATTTCTCGTGTCCCGCCCTACTTGTCGTATGCCTAGTTCTTGCGATGCGTTTTCGTGTACGGGGCTATCACCCACTACGGCGGTCCTTTCCATGAACCTTCCACTAACGCAACTCATAACACATACAGGCTGTTCCGCGTTCGCTCGCCACTACTTACGGAATCTCGGTTGATTTCTTTTCCTTCAGCTACTTAGATGTTTCAGTTCGCTGAGTTCGCCTCCGCAGACCTATGTATTCAGTCTGGGATACCGCCTAAACGGTGGGTTTCCCCATTCGGACATCGCGGGATCAAAGCTCTATTGCCAGCTCCCCCGCGCTTTTCGCAGGCTTACACGTCCTTCATCGCCTATGATCGCCAAGGCATCCACCAGATGCACTTAGTCGCTTGACCCTATCATTTCAGTAACCTAAATTACTGCGACAATAGAGAGTGTTTGTGCGACGACTGCACCGCCCCTTTTGATATGGCGACGCAGCCTTAGATACAATCAAATACCCAAGATGACGATCTGTCGACATGAAGAGTTAACTCCATGTTTTCATCTCGCCGTCTATATATATTCGGCTTCTTCAGTTTGTTAAAGATCGGGCGTATTTTCAACGCAAACAAAATCACACTCTCTCAAGAGTGATTATGTTTGCACTGGAGTGGTGGAGGATGACGGGATCGAACCGACGACCCCCTGCTTGCAAAGCAGGTGCTCTCCCAACTGAGCTAATCCCCCAAACAGGTCAAATGGTGGGTCTGGTAGGACTCGAACCTACGACCCCTGCGTTATCAACACAGTGCTCTAACCAGCTGAGCTACAAACCCAGTTGACTTTAGAGATCGTGGACTCCACAACCTCAATGCCCTTAACACAAATAACCGATAGGCTGTAAGTACTTGGCAATCGCCTTCTCTAGAAAGGAGGTGATCCAGCCGCAGGTTCCCCTACGGCTACCTTGTTACGACTTCACCCCAGTCATGAATCCCACCGTGGTAAGCGGCCTCCTTACGGTTAGCCTACCCACTTCTGGTGAAACTCACTCCCATGGTGTGACGGGCGGTGTGTACAAGACCCGGGAACGTATTCACCGCAGCATGCTGATCTGCGATTACTAGCGATTCCGACTTCACGCACTCGAGTTGCAGAGTGCGATCCGGACTACGATCGGTTTTCTGAGATTAGCTCCACCTCGCGGCTTGGCAACCCTCTGTACCGACCATTGTATGACGTGTGAAGCCCTGCTCATAAGGGCCATGAGGACTTGACGTCATCCCCACCTTCCTCCGGCTTGTCACCGGCAGTCTCATTAGAGTGCCCAACTAAATGATGGCAACTAATGACAAGGGTTGCGCTCGTTGCGGGACTTAACCCAACATCTCACGACACGAGCTGACGACAGCCATGCAGCACCTGTGTTAACGCTCCCTTTCGGGCACCAAGATATCTCTACCAAGTTCGTTACATGTCAAGAGCAGGTAAGGTTTTTCGCGTTGCATCGAATTAATCCACATCATCCACCGCTTGTGCGGGTCCCCGTCAATTCCTTTGAGTTTTAACCTTGCGGCCGTACTCCCCAGGCGGTCAACTTCACGCGTTAGCTACGCTACCAAGGATTCAAACCCCCAACAGCTAGTTGACATCGTTTAGGGCGTGGACTACCAGGGTATCTAATCCTGTTTGCTCCCCACGCTTTCGTGCATGAGCGTCAGTGTCATCCCAGGGGGCTGCCTTCGCCATCGGTATTCCTCCACATCTCTACGCATTTCACTGCTACACGTGGAATTCTACCCCCCTCTGACGCACTCTAGTCGTGCAGTCTCCAATGCCGTTCCCAGGTTGAGCCCGGGGCTTTCACATCAGACTTGCACAACCGCCTGCGCACGCTTTACGCCCAGTAATTCCGATTAACGCTTGCACCCTACGTATTACCGCGGCTGCTGGCACGTAGTTAGCCGGTGCTTATTCTTCAGGTACTGTCATCCCCGCCAGGTATTAACCAGCGGGATTTCCTCCCTGACAAAAGTCCTTTACAACCCGAAGGCCTTCTTCAGACACGCGGCATGGCTGGATCAGGCTTGCGCCCATTGTCCAAAATTCCCCACTGCTGCCTCCCGTAGGAGTCTGGGCCGTGTCTCAGTCCCAGTGTGGCGGATCATCCTCTCAGACCCGCTACTGATCGTCGCCTTGGTGAGCTCTTACCTCACCAACTAGCTAATCAGACATCGGCTGCTCGTATAACGCGAGGTCTTTCGATCCCCCGCTTTCCCCCTCAGGGCGTATGCGGTATTAATCCGGCTTTCGCCGAGCTATCCCCCATTACACGGTACATTCCGATGCATTACTCACCCGTTCGCCACTCGTCAGCGGTGCAAGCACCCTGTTACCGTTCGACTTGCATGTGTAAAGCATGCCGCCAGCGTTCAATCTGAGCCAGGATCAAACTCTTCAGTTCAATCTCATAGCAAATTTTCTGGCACGCAAGTTCAAAGAAATAAACAAGTATCTCTTGTCTCTTGCAGTGCAAGTATTTGGCTTTCACCAAGCACTTACACCTATCGGTTATTCGTTCTGTTAAAGAGCAGTGCCGGTGCAGTTTTCGTCACCTCGGAAACCGTTTCGTTTCCGCTGTTTCGTTCGCTGCGTCAGCTGAGGAGACGAACTATACCCGCGCCCCCTGCCTCGGTCAACAGGTTTTTTGAGAAAAGACTGATATTTTTACAGATCAATCGACAAAGCCATGAAAACAAACAAGATATGAATATGGATTTTCCCATACACACATCCAAACCCCGCCAAACAAGCCACACCGCTGCTTATCGCAAGCAGGCATAAATGCAAAAAAGCCCCAAAATTTGGGGCTTTTTTCAGATTTGATCTGATCTACCACTTATTGCTGAACTGCCTAGCTGCGGTAGTCGGCGTTGATGCGCACATACTCATAAGAGAAGTCGCAGGTCCAAACCTTGGCGCAAGCGGCGCCGCGACCCAGCTCCACCCGAACGGTGATCTCGCTCTGGTTCATCACCGCCTGGCCTTGCTCCTCTCTATAAGCAGGATTCCGGCCGCCATCGCAGGCCACCAGCACATCATCCAGATATAGAGAAAGGCGATCGACATCCAGATCGGCCACGCCAGCGTAACCGATCGCAGCCAACAAACGGCCCAGATTCGGATCCGAGGCGAAGAAGGCGGTCTTCACCAAGGGCGAGCGGGCGATGGCATAGGCCACGTCTTTGCACTCGGCCACCGAACGGCCGCCGTTCACTTCCACGGTGATGAACTTGGTGGCGCCTTCGCCGTCGCGGACGATGGCCTGCGCCAGTTCGATCGCCACCTCCAGCAGCGCCTGCTTCAGTTGCTGATACGCCGGCGACTCGGCCGAGTCGATCAGCGCCGCTTCGCTCTTGCCGGTGGAGATCAGCATGAAACTGTCATTGGTGGAGGTGTCGCCATCCACGGTGATGCTGTTGAAGGACTGGTCGGCCACTTCCTTGACCAACTGGTTCAGCAGCGGCCGGGTCACCGCCGCGTCGGTGGCGACGTAGCCCAGCATGGTAGCCATATTGGGGTGGATCATGCCCGAACCCTTGGCGATGCCGGTGATGGCCACCGGCTTGCCGTCTATGGCTATCGTCCGGCTGGCGGCCTTGGCGAGGGTATCGGTAGTCATGATGGCCTGAGCGGCCTCAGCCCAATCGGCCTGCTGCAAGGCCGGCAATGCTGAAATGATCTTGTCCGCCGGCAGCGGCTCCAGGATCACGCCAGTGGAAAACGGCAGCACCTGCTCTACTTGCAGCTGGTTCTGATCAGCCACCGCCTGGCAAACGGACAAGGCGCGATGATGTCCATCCACGCCGGTGCCCGCATTGGCATTGCCGGTATTCACCACCAAAGCTCGAATCTGCACGCCGGCGGAGAGATGCTGCTGGCACAAGCGCACCGGCGCCGCGCAAAAGCGGTTGCGAGTGAAGACGCCGGCGACGGTATTGCCTTTATCCAGCTTGATCACCAGCACATCTTTGCGGCCCGGCGTTTTGATGCCGGCGGAGCCGACCAATAATTCGACGCCGGCGATGGCCGGCAATAACTTAGCCTGGGGCGGATTCAGATTCACAGCCATGAAATTCTCCAGCATTTACAGATATGCGACGGATTGTATAAGAATTTCGCCACTCATGGCTGGGCAAATCATTTGCCCTATTCCTGCGCCTCTCTCAGGCAGGTCAACAGCGCCTCGCCATAGCGCGCCAATTTCAATTCGCCCAGGCCGTAGATGCGCTGCAGGCCGGCCGGACTGTCAGGCCGTTTTTCCACCAGGTCGCGCAGCGTGCGATCGGAAAACACCGCGTAGGCCGGCACATTGTGCTCGTCGGCCACCTGGCGGCGCCAGCGGCGCAAGGCTTGCCACAGGCGCTCCTCGCGTTCGGTGCGCAGCCAACGGTCGGTTGCGGCGCTGCCGCGCGATTTCTTTTCATCCGCCAGCGGCCGCAGATAGATTTTCTCTTCGCCCTTGAGCAAGGGGCGACAGGCATCGGTCAACACCAGCGACTGGCCGCGGGCGATGTCCACCTGCACCAGTTGGCGCGCCACCAGTTGGCGGACGATGGAGCGCCACCAACGCTGGTTCATGTCCTTGCCTATGCCGTAGGTGCTGAGCTGGTCGTGGCCGTGATGGCTGACGCTGGCGTTCTGCCGGCCCAGCAACACATCGATGACATGGCCGGTGGGAAAGCGCTGGCCCACTCTATAGATGCAGGACAATAGTTTGCGCACCGATTCGGTGGCGTCGTAAGTGATGGGCGGATGCAGGCAGTTGTCGCAATGGCCGCAGGCTTGGCTCGCCTCGCTGAAGTGGGCCAGGATATGTTGGCGGCGGCAGCCTGCGGTTTCGCAGAAGGCCAGCATGGCGTCGAGCTTGCTCAACTCCACCTGTTTCTGCAGCTCGGCCATCTCGCTGCCCTCTATCATCTGCCGCAATTGCACCACGTCGTTCAGGCCATAACACAGCCAGCTGGCGGACGGCAGGCCGTCCCGGCCGGCGCGGCCGGATTCCTGATAGAAGTTCTCCGGGCTCTTGGGCATGTCGATGTGCGCGACGAAGCGCACGTCGGGTTTATCGATGCCCATGCCGAAGGCGACGGTGGCCACCATCACGATGCCGTCCTCGCGCAGGAACAAGCGCTGATTGGCCTCACGCTCGGCGTGGCTCATGCCGGCATGATAGGCCAGCGCTTCGATGCCGTTGTCGCGCAGCCACTGGGCGGTGTCCTCCACCCGCTTGCGCGACAGGCAATAGACGATGCCGGTGGCGCCCTGGTGTTCCTGGCGGATGAAGTCCAGCAGCTGTTTCTTGGCGTTGTGCTTCTCCACCACCTGATAGAAGAGATTGGGCCGGTCGAAGCTGGACAGAAACACTTCGGCGTCCGCCAGCTTCAGATAATGAATGATGTCGAGACGGGTCTGCTCGTCGGCGGTGGCGGTCAGCGCGATGCGCGGCACTTGCGGGAACTGCTCGGCCAACATGCCCAGCTGCTGGTATTCCGGCCGGAAATCGTGGCCCCAATGGCTGACGCAATGCGCCTCGTCGATGGCGAACAGCGCGATCTTGAGGCTGGCCATGAATTCCTGGAAGCGCGGCGTCAGCAGCCTTTCCGGCGCGACATACAATAGATCCAGCGTGCCGGCGCGGGCCTGGCGGGCGATGTCGCGCGCCTCGTCCTGGCTGGTGGCGGAGTTCAGGCACTCCGCGGCCACGCCCAGCTCCTGCAGCGTCGCCACCTGGTCCTGCATCAGCGCGATCAGCGGCGAAACGACAATGGCCACGCCCTCGCGCATCAAGGCCGGAATCTGATAACACAGGCTCTTGCCGCCGCCGGTCGGCATCAGCACCAGCGCGTGGCCGCCATACGCCACTTGCTCGACGATCTCCTGTTGCTGCCCGCGGAATTCCGGATAGCCGAAAATATGATTGAGGATGGAGACTGCGTCGCGCATGGCGGAACCAAGAACCAGGAAAAGCCGACATTGTACGGCAAGCGGAGGGCGGCCGGACGGCGGGCAAAAAAAAGGCTATGTCCCAATTCCGTGTTGGGAGCTATGCTGAATACAGTAGCAGACCGGGAGTCGCGCCATGGATGCCCAGAGTTTTCAGCGTTTTCTTGCCCAACTGGATCAGCTCACGCTCAAACAGAGGAGCTTGCTGTCTTCTGCGCTTAAACATCCCACTCACCATGACGCCATTCAGGACGCCTTGCCTGACCTGACGGCTTGCCCACACTGCCAGGCCGAGGCCAACCAGTTGGCGTTATGGGGCTGGAGCCGAGGCCTGCGGCGTTATCGCTGCAAACAGTGCCACCGGACCTGCAATGCCTTGTCGGGCAGTCCATTAGCCAAATTGCGCAAGGCCGATCGCTGGCTGAGCTACGCCCAAGCACTGCAGGATGGCTTGACCGTGCGAGCAGCCGCTCGTGCATGCGGCATCAGCAAGAACACGGCTTTCCTATGGCGGCATCGCTTCTTGCATCGCGCATCAGACCATCTGGCGGCGCAAGCCCGAGGCATCGTCGAAGTAGATGAAACCTTCATTCTGGAATCATTCAAAGGGCAGCGGTGCCTCCCCCGCGCGCCGCGCCAGCGGGGTGGCGTCAGCCAAACACGGGGAACCGGGCCGGATCAGATTCCCATCATGGTGGTGCAGGACCGAGAGGGACATATAGCGGACTTCAAGTTGAAGAAGCTCAATGGCGCTCATGTGGAAGCGGCTTTAGCCCCGTTGGTGGATAGCGACGCCATCCTGTGTTCGGACGGCGCAGCGGTGTACTCGACCTTTGCCAGGCAGCATGGCATTACCCATCGAGTCGTGCATGCCAAGACGGGACAGCGGGTACGCGAGGGGGCGTTCCATATCCAGCATGTGAATGCCTACCATAGCCGCTTGAAGCTTTGGATGGCTCGATTCCACGGGGTTGCCACCAAATACCTTGAAAACTATCTGGGGTGGCGACGGATGCTGGAGCGCTATCAGCAAACCATGCAGCCTTGCCACTGCTTGCAGGAGGCAGTGGGTCGTCCCTTGCAACACATTATTGGGACATAGCCAAAAAAAAGGCCGCCAGGTCAAGGCGGCCACAAGTTGGATGGAGACAATGTGAAACGAAGAGGAAAAATGCTCTCGCACAGCTAGAGACCGGCCGTTCCGGAGCAAAGTTCCGGTTGAATTGTAAATTGATGCCACAATGCATCGAGCCGTTTCCCCCGGCCAGCCGCTATGCGACACTGGCGGCAATTCTGGAGACCAATATGCGCATTCGTATCCTTTCCCTGCTATCCGCGCTTTTGCTGGCGGCCTGCGCCAGCGCCCCTCATCCTGTGCCCGCCATCAAGCCGACGCCCGCGCCGACGCCGACGCCCAACCCGGTCAGCGCCGACTGGCAAAATCTGGGCGTCTCGCCCAACGGCAATATCCTCAACGAGCTGGATCTGTTGTCGATCAAACGCCAGGGCGCGCAAGTAACGTTCCGCGATCGCAAAACCATCTTCAATCTGAAGAAGGAAAACTTCCTGACCACGCCGCAGCACAAGACCTCGTTGAACACCTGGCAGATAGACTGCGCCCAGCACACCTTCCGGCTGCTGGACATGACCTTGTTCGACGCGAACGGCAGGCAGATCGCCAGCTTCAACTATAATGACAGCCAGATAAAATCCATGCCGGTCGTGCAGAACTCGGCCAGCTATCAACAGATGCTGCAAGTCTGCAAGGGACAGCCCGGCTTCTAATTCCCGCATCGCCAACCGACAGGAGCGCGCCATGGCCATCCGCCGCGTGGTATTCAATCAAAAAGGGGGGGTGGGCAAGTCCACCATCGCCGTCAATCTGGCCGCCGTGGCCGCCAGCCGCGGCCGGCGCGTGCTGCTGATCGACCTGGACCCGCAAGGCAATGCCAGCCATTACCTGCTGGGCGAGACCGCCAGCCAGCCGGGCCCCAGCGTGGCGGATCTGTTCCAGCAGATGCTGAATATCTCGCTGTTCGCCAAGGAACCGCACGAATTCATCCGGGAAACCGGCCTGGACGGCCTGTCGCTGCTGGCTTCCCACCCGGAACTGGCGGAGCTGATGGGCAAGCTGGAATCGCGCTACAAGATGTTCAAGCTGAAGGAAACGCTGGACCAGCTGGCGCCGCGTTTCGACGAAATCTGGATCGATACGCCCCCGGCGCTGAATTTCTATACCCGTTCGGCGCTGATCGCCGCCGAGCGCTGCCTGATTCCCTTCGATTGCGATGCGTTCTCACGCCATGCCCTCTATAACCTGAAGGATAGCGCCGACGAAATCCGGGCCGACCACAACCCCGAGCTGTTCATCGAGGGCATCGTGGTCAACCAGTTCCAGCCGCGCGCCAGCCTGCCGGTCAGGCTGGTGGACGAGCTGAAATCCGAAGGTCTGCCCGTGTTGTCGTCGCCGCTGTCGGCATCGGTCAAGATCCGGGAATCGCACCAGGCGGCGCGGCCCATGGTTTACCTCGACCCGCGCCATAAGCTTTCCCGAGAATTCGAGGCCCTGTACCAAGAATTGGCCGACCGCTGACGAGGAATTACATGCCGAGGTTGAATCGCCTCACCTCGCTGTTGCTGGGATGCCTGCTGAGCGCGGGTCTGTTGCTGGCCGAATACTGGCTGCTGCAGGCCCATGATCACGCCGAGCATCGCGAGCGTCAGCAACACTGGGGTGCGTTGGCGACCAGCCTGGCAGTCTTCCAGTTGGAGGACGCGCTGGAACACAGCCGTCTGCTGGCCCAGCAACTGGCGGCCAGCGGCCAGCCGCATGCCTTGTCCGAGCTCGCCCACCGCGTCGTCCGCGACGACAGCGTGTTCGCCGGCGTCGGCACCGTGGCGCTGGTGGAGCAAAACCAGCGCGAAGCCTTTGAAAACCGCATCGCCACCGGCATCCGCGTGCTACAAGACCAGCATCTGCTGCCCAGCCCGCCGCAGATGCAATACTACCCGGTAGCCAGTTATCTGCCGGACGACGCCAACGCGCTGCCGCAGGGCATGGATCTGAGCCACCAGGGCAACGCCAAGTGGCTATTGGATCTGGCCCGCCGCAGCGACCAGCCCATGCTGCTGCCCAGCCACCTCGCGGGTCCCGGCAACAACAGGCTGGACATCGTCACCCGCCTCAACGACGACCACACCCTGCTTTTGCTCAACCTGCGGCCGGACAAGCTGATGCAGCCGGTCGGCAACGACTTGGTCAACGATAATCCGCTGCACCATGTCCGCTTGCAGATCTGGAGCAAGAGCCAACCCGACCTGCCCTTGCTGGATTCCTCGCCCGGCCGGGCCATGCCGACCGAAACGCCGGTTTACTCGCTCAACGCCACCATAGGCGGCAATGAGCTTTTGCTGGGGGCCTACTCGCTGGAGCCGGATCGCGCCCTGCCCAGCGCCGCCAGCTGGACGCTGTTGCTGCAATCGGGCGCAGCCATGCTGCTGTTGCTGTTGCTGCTGCAAAAACAGATGCGCAGCGTCAGTACGCTGAAAACGCAATTGCAGCACCAGCAGCAGGTCATCGACCTCAACAATCAGACCCTGCGCGAACAAATCAACGACAGGGTGCAATCCGAGCAGGCCCTGGCGCAGAGCGAGGCGAGACAGCGCGCCATTTTGCAAGCCAGCTCCGACGCCATCGTCCTGATCGATCGCGACGGCTTCATTTTGCAGACCAACCCCGCCGCCGCCAAGCTGGTGGAGCAATCCGCGCAATCGCTGGAAAGGCTGCCCGCAGGCGTGCTGTTTCCCGAACTCTACAACGCCGACCCGCAACATCCCTTCGAACAAACCGCGCAACACCATGAAGGCCGCCCCTTCGAGGCCACCTTGCTGCGCAGCGACGAGCAAAGTCTGCCGGTGGAGTTGTCGCTCAGCCGGGTCATCCTGCCCGACGACTGGTTCTACGTGGCGGTCTGCCGCGACATCTCCATCCGCAAGGAGCAGGAAGAGGCGCTGATACAGCTGAAAAACAGCCTGGCGGAGCAGGTCGAGGTGCAAAGCCGCCAGCTGGCGGCCCTGCTGGATGCCAGCCCGCTGGCCATGGCCTACATCGTCGATCGCCACCTGCGCCAGGTGAACCATGCCTTCCTGGAGTTGTTCCAGCAAAAAGGCCAGGACGTGATCGGCCACCCCACCCGGCCGTATTTCGAAAACCCGGAGCAATGGGAGCGCACCGGCAAGGCGCTGTACAGCCTGCTGAATGACGGCAAAGTGGTGCAGGCGGAGGTGAAATTGCGCACCGGCAAAGACCAGCTGTTCTGGTGCCGCTTGCACGGCAAGGCAGTGAACCCCTCAGTCCCCAAACTCGGCACCATCTGGATCTACCAGGACATTTCCGCGCAGCGTGCCGTCGAAGAGGCGCTGCGCCACGCCAAGATCCTGGCGGAGGAAACCAGCCGCGCCAA
Organism: Chromobacterium sp. IIBBL 290-4; assembly: GCF_024207115.1. Classification (NCBI taxonomy): domain Bacteria; kingdom Pseudomonadati; phylum Pseudomonadota; class Betaproteobacteria; order Neisseriales; family Chromobacteriaceae; genus Chromobacterium; species Chromobacterium sp. IIBBL 290-4. The sequence goes on along the minus strand of NZ_CP100128.1, from coordinate 1,855,167 downwards.
AACCGAGTTCCTCGCCAATATGTCGCATGAGCTGCGCACGCCGCTGCACGCCATCCTCGGCTTCACCGAGATGGGCCAGCTGCGCGCGCACAGCCTGGGCGAGGGCAAGCTGGAACAATACTTCACCCGCATCAATACCAGCGGCAGCCGGCTGCTGACGCTGCTGAACGACTTGCTGGACCTGGCCAAGATGGAGGTCGGCCGCATGGACTACGCGATCAAGCCCGGCAGCCTGACGCAATGCCTGCGCGAGGCCTGCGACGAACTGACCCCGCTGGCGTCGCGCAGCAAGATCCGCATCGAACTGCGCTGCGAACCGGAACAACTGACGGTGGATCTGGATCCCTTCCGCATCGGCCAGGTCATCCGCAACCTGCTGTCCAATGCCATTAAGTTCAGTCCGGCAAGTTCGGAAATCAGAGTGGTCGCCCAGCTGCTAGAACAAGAAGGTAAGGAATGGGTCTGCGTGGCCGTGGAAGACCAGGGGCCCGGCATACCGGAAAAAGAGCTGGAGTCCATTTTCGACAAATTCATTCAAAGCAGCGCCACCAAAACCGGCGCCGGCGGCACAGGCCTGGGCCTCGCGATCTGCCGGGAGATCGTCCATGCTCATCAGGGCAGCATCGCCGCCGGCAACCGGCCTGACAGCGGCGCCGTCTTCACTTTCATGATTCCGCGCCAGCATGCGCGGCCCCCAGAGGAGGGAGATCCGAATGCCCCACAAGCTTCTGCTCGTTGACGACGAGCCGTTCAATCTGGAGTTGATGTCCGAGCTGTTGGAAGACGCCGGCTACGAAACCCGGCTGGCGGAAAACGGCGAAGTGGCCTGGGACATCCTGCAACAGGAGGGAGAGAATTTCTCCAGCATTCTGCTGGACAAAATGATGCCGGGCATGAGCGGCTTCGACGTGCTGAAAAAAATCAAGGCGGAACCGCGGCTGGAGTTTCTGCCGGTCATCATGCAAACCGCCATGGGCGCCGCCTCCAGCGTGCAAGAGGGGCTGGCCGCCGGCGCCTTCTATTACCTGACCAAACCCTTCTCCCGCGACATGCTGTTGGCCATCGTCGGCGCCGCCGTCAGCCACTGGGACCGCTACGTCAACTTCCGGGAGCTGGCCAATCTGCACATCGACGCCCTGCGCCACCTGCAAGGCGCGCGCTTCAGCTGCCGCACCCACCGGGAGGCGCAATCCATCACCGCCTTGCTGGCCAAAACCAGCGCCCAGCCCGAGCGGGTGGCGACCGGCTTGTTCGAACTATTGGTCAACGCCATCGAACACGGCAATCTGGAAATCAGCTACGAGCAAAAGAGCCTGCTGATCGCGGAGGGCAGCTGGGAGCAGGAACTGGAATCCCGGCTTCAGGACCCCGCCTTCCGCGAGCGCACGGTATCGGTGGAATTCAGCCGCCACGCCGACCATCTGAGCTTCGTGATCGAGGACATGGGGCCGGGCTTCGACTGGGAGTACTACCAGAACGCGGAGCCGTCCTCGCTGATGAACAGCCATGGCCGCGGCATCCTGATCGCTCGCAAGCTCTCCTTCGACAATCTGCTGTACGAAGACAAGGGCAACCGCGTGGTGGCCATCGTCAATCAGGCGTGACGCCATCGCCGCATGCCCCGCGCGCGCGCCAGTAGCGCGGTTGATCCTGCCGCAAGCAGCGCCAGGACAGCGTCGGGCCGAACTCTATCGTCAGGGCGCCGTCCTGATCGGTGCGCAGCACGCGCGCGCCATGCCTGCGCAAGCGCTCCAGCACTTGCGGATGCGGGTGCCGGTAACGGTTCAGAAAACCGGCGCTCACTATCGCCAGCTGGGGCTGGGTCGCCGCCAGCCAGGCATCGGAACTGGAGGTGCGGCTGCCATGATGGCCGGCGATCAGCACGCTGCTGCGCAGCCGGCCGGCCCAGCGCTCGGCCAATGCGTTCTCCACCGCTTCCGGCGCGTCTCCGCTCACCATCAGCGCTTGCTTCTCTCCGGCTACCTGCAACACGCAGCTATGCGCGTTGTCTTCCCCTTGAACGCCGGCCAGCGGCGCCAGAATGTCGAAACGGACGCCGTCCCAAACCCAACTCTCGCCCTGCCGGCACAACTGCGCCCCCCTCAAGCGAAAACTCTGCGGTTGCCCCGCCAGCAAGCGGGATACCGGGATGCCGTCCAATACGCCCGCGGCCGCGCCATCGTGGTCGCTGTCATGATGCGATAGGATCAAGACATCCAAGCGCGGCACACCCAAGCCGCGCAACTGCGGCAAGACCACCCGGCCGGCCTCGCCTGCGCCGGTATCGAACAGCAAGGCGCGCTCGGCAGTCTGCACCAGCACCGCCAATCCCTGCCCCACATCCAATACTGTCGCGCGAAAGGCGCCCGGCGCCGGACCCGCAGGGCGATACGCCAGCATGGGCAGCATCAGCAAGGCCGCCAACGGCTTGCCCGCCACGCCGCGGGGCGCGAGCAGCCATGCCGAAGCGAGCCCGGCCAGTCCCCACACCGGCCACGGCGCGCCCGCCACATGCCAGGCCGGCCCCTTGGCCATCCACTCCACCCCCAGATAAAAGCCTTGAACCAGCCACCCCGCTGGCAGCAGCAGGCTATCCCACGGCAAAGCCACCGCCAGCAAGCACCACGGCGTCAGCAAGACGGAAACAAAGGGAATGGCCCAGGCATTGGCCAGGGGCGACAGCAAGGGAAAACCGCCGAACATCGCCGCCAGCGGCGCCAGGCTGGCGACGCCCGCCGCCCACTGGCCATCCCAAACCGCGCGCCACCTCCCCGCCGGCGCGCGCCGAGCCAGCGAGCTGAACATCAATGCCGCCACCAAGCCAAAGGACAACCATAAGCCCGGCGCCAGCACAGAGAACGGATCGATCAACAACACCACAGCCAAGGCCAGCCACCAGGCCTGGAAAGCGCTCAGACGGCGCCGCCACGCCAAGCAGCCGCACCCGACCGCCAACATGAACAATGTCCTTTGGGTCGGCACCGAGAAACCCGCCAACAAGGCATAGCCCGTCGCAGCGGCCAGCGCCGCCCAAGCCGCCGCCACCCGCGGCGCGCGCGCCAGAGGAAGAAAGCGCAGCGCTCGCATGCCAAGCCAGGCGACCAATCCCGCCAACATGGTGATATGCAGGCCGGAAATCGACACGATATGCGTAAGGCCGGTCGCGGAGAACAACTGCCAGTCCTCGCGCGCCACCCTTTGTTGCGCGCCCACCGTCAAGGCCGCCACCAGCGCGGACTCGCGTCCCGGCCGCAATACGCGTTCGATGCGCGCCACCTGGCGCGCCCGCCAAGCATCCACCCAGGCCAGCAGATCATGCCTGTCTTCCAGCCTGCGCCTGCCTTTGCCAGCCGAACCGCTAGCCAGCATGCCCTCGGACCACAGCCACTGCTCAGCGTCGAAGCCAAAAGCATTGGCGCTGCCGCGCCGGGGCTTGAAACGGGCGTTCAGTTGCCATCGACTGCCCGGCGGCCAGTCTCGCTTCAGGTAGTCATGCACTTGCACCTTGGCCGGCAATGCCGCGCCCGGCGTCAGCGTCGACTCCACCTCCAGCGCCAGACGCACGCCATACTCGCCGGGATCCGGCAAGCCGCGAACCGTCGCGACCAGCTCGATCGGCCGTTGCGCCCATGCAGGCGGAAGCTCCTGCGCCAAGCGCAGGTTCGCCCGCCAGCCGCCGTACGCCAAGCCGGCAGTCAGCGCCAATACGCCCAGCAGCCCCTGCCGGAGCATGCCTGAACTCCGCCAGATGGCCGCGGCGGGAAACAGCGGCAGCCAGTACAAGCCCTGCGGCAAAAACGGCAGGACGGCGCACAGCGCAATGCCCGCCACCCAGCCCGCCATCAGCAGCATGATCCCCCTCGCGCAAACTAAGTTAGCTAATCTGACCTTTTTCAGTCCGCAGATGGCACAAACAACCCGATAGGTGTAACTACCTATCAAACATATGACGTTGTCGATTGATTTCGCTACACCATGATCTAAACCTAGGTCATTGACTGGGATTTCTTCCGTCGGCATCCCGCCGCCGGACTCTGTGACGAAGGAGTCAACGTGGACGTCTATATCGGCACTATCATCCCCTTTGCCTTTGACTACCCGCCAATGGACTGGTCGCAATGTCAGGGTCAAACGCTGCAAGTCAGCCAGAATCAAGCCTTGTACGCCGTCATCGGCAATCATTACGGCGGCACGCCGCCGACTACCTTCCAGTTGCCCAATTTGTGCGGCCGCACGCTGATCAGCACCGGTCCGGCTCAACCCACCTACAACTTGCCGTCCTACGCCATCGGCAACTTCGGCGGCCAACAGACCGTCGCGCTGCTCACCGCCAACATGCCGCTGCACAATCACGGCACGTCCGCCGTGAATGTCAGCTTCCAGGCGACGACCGTGCCGAACCCCACAACACCGGCCAGCGCGCCCAGCGCCGGCAACCCCTATCTTGGCGCTTCCGGCGGCGGCACCGGCCTCGCCACCATCTGGAGCCAGCAGCTGGAAAGCCCGGTCACCGTCAAGGGCCTGGGCCTGAGCGGCAATACCGATGTCGCCGGCGGCAACACTCCGGTCAGCGTGCTCAACCCCTACCTGGCGCTGAATTTCTGTGTCGCCGTGCAAGGGCTGTTCCCGACTCGCCAATAGTCGCTCCGATGGCGGCGCGCTTGCCGCGCGCCGCCTCGCACAGTCAAAGGAATTTTCATGCTGGATAAGCTGCGCAGCGAAGACTTCGCCCCGCTGATAGGAAAGAATTGCACTTTCCGCGTGCTACAAATGCCGGATGTGGAGCTGCGGATTCAGAGCATCCGGGAGAAGCCCTTGTCCCAAGTGCCCGGCAGAGAAGGACAATACCGCACGCCATTCGTGGTGGAAATGGTGGCGGCAGGCGAGGCGCAACTTGTCGACGCCGTGGGCCAGTTAAGCCTGCCCCAAACCGATAGCCAGCAGCAACGGACGCTGGAAAATGTCTGGATCAGCCGTACCGGCGCCATGGGCCGGGACCGCGACTTCAGCTATTTCCAGTTGACGTTCAATTAACGACCGCCCAGCCCAGGGCCGGCCCAAGCCGGCCCCGCAAGCCAGCTGGCATCAGCCGGCGCCCACCATGATATTGCGCCGCCCCGGATACCACACCAGCTTGTCCGCCATGGTTCCGGTCTCTTCCAGCGTAAATCCCAGCGCCTGATACACCCTCCGCGCCTCGGGATTTTGATGCCACACCACCACGGCCAATGGACAGCCGACCTGCTGCGCCGCCTGTTGCAAACCTTGCAACACCACCTTGCCGAACCCATGCCCACGCGCTTCCGGCAGCATCGCCAAAAACAGGATGCGCACTTCGTTGTGGCCGAAATCCACCATCACCGCCCCGACCGGCGCGCCCAGCTTCTCGACCATGAAATGCATGGCATTGGGATGCTGGCTTCCCGCGCCAAACTGCATGGCCTGGAACTGCTGGCGCTGCACCTGATCGATCAATTCTTGCTCGCCGTCTATCCACAGCAAATCCGGACGCGCGCTGCGATAGATGCGCTCCACGCAGGGCATGTCTCTTGGCTGCGCCGGCCGCAGCGACAAGCCCTGAGCCAAGTCGGAAAAATTCAGTTCTGCTGACACGCGGTTCTCCTTATTTTCAGCCACTGGCCACATCATGCGGATGGCGGTTCTCGATGATCTGTCCCCTACAAGCCCGCCTCCCGCTCCAATATCGCGGCGACATGCCGCCAGCCTCGCTGCAGCAGGCTGTAGCGCTCGCCGCTCAACCTAGCCACCCCCAGCATCTCTCTCAAGGGCGCGGCGCGATGGCCACAATCCTCCAAGCGGACCCGGAACACCGCCGCCAACGGCACCAGTCCATGCTCGCGCTGCTCCACCGGGATGGGGCCGCCATACAGGGAAGCCATCAACGGCTGGTCCAGCGTCGCCAGATTGAGCCTGTCTATCGGCCCCAGCCGGCATCCCACCGAGGCCTCGCCGCTGTCGGCGACAAAACGGGCTTGAGCGCCCGGATGCAGGCCATCGAGCGCGTCCTCATCGACGAAAGCCTCGCCCTTGACTCCTTCCCGCCCCACCACATCCAGCAAATGCTCGCCATCGGCCAGCGCGGTTCCCTGGCGCAGGGCGTCGCTGACATCGGCCACCCGCCCGGCGAAAGGCGCGGTCAGCGTCAGCCGCTGTTTCTGCTTTTGCAGGCTCTCCACCTGATCGCGCGCCGCGCGCCACTCTTCCGCCAGCGCCGTGCCCTGCTGTTGCAATTCAGCATTGAACGACTGCTGGGCCACCTGCCAAGCCAGATGGCTCTCGATCACGCCGGCCTGCGCCAGCGCCAGCTCCAGCTCAGGCGACGCCAGCCTGGCCAGCTCTTGTCCCTGGCGCACACTATCGCCCTCTTTCACCATCACCTGCCTGACCTCGGCCGCGGCCGGCGCATACAAGCCCTGCCACTGCGCCGCGCCCAACACCGCGGGGCTGGACACCCGGCTTTGCCAAGGCAATAGCAGCGCCAAGACCAACAAGACCGCAAGCGTCGCGCTGCGGCGGGTTTCCCGCCGCCACTGCAGTTCGCCGCGCCTCCGCCGCCACACTTGCAACTCGGCGACGATGGGCCGGACGATGAACCAGCCCAATTCCACCATCAGCAGCATCAAGCCCAGGGCCTTGAAGAACATGTGATACACCAACAACGCGATCGAAGTGAACAACACCAGTCTATATAGCCAGGTCGCCCAGGCGAACAGGATCAGCCCGCGCCGGCGCGCTTCCGGAAAATACTCGGGCACCGGATCGTCCAGCCCCAATATCAGGCTGCGCATGCGCCAGCGAGCCAGCGCAAAGGCGCGGGCGTGCAAATTGGGCACACCTAGCCAGTCAGCCAATAAGAAATAGCCGTCGAAACGCATGAAGGGGCTGGAGTTGATCGCCAGCGTCGCCAGCCAGGTCGTCGTCGCCAGCATGAATGCGCCTGCGCGCAAAGGGCCCTCGGGCAGAAAACACCAGGCCAGGGTGGCGCCAGCGGCCAGCGTAAGCTCCGCCAGCATGCCGGACGCGCCTATCAGCAAACGCTGCCGCCGCGAAGGCAGCTTCCAGGCGTCATTGGTATCGGTGTACAGCACCGGCACCATCACCAGGAAAGCCATCCCCATCGCCGGCACCCGACAGCCGAAATGGCGCGCCGTCAGCGCATGGCCCATTTCATGCAGTATCTTGGCCAAGCTGAGCGAAACGGCGATGCCGGCCGCCGCGCCCCAGCCGCCGTAAGCGGAAAAGGTATGAGTGAACTCATCCCAGCGCCGGGAGACCAGGCTCAAGCCCAGCGCGGCCATCCCGGCCACCACCCACCAGAAAACCGGCCGGTACAACACGCCCAGCCAAGGCAATATCCGGTTGAGCGCCGCCTCGGGCCGAATCAGCGGGATACGGAAAAACAGATAGTTCTTCAGCAGCCACATCGCTTTTCCCGGCCGGTTCGCCTGGTGTATGCGCCACAGCCAGTTGCACTCGGCCACGCTGGGCGCCTGCAGCAACTGATGCATCTGCAAAAAGCGCAGCAGCTGCTCCAGGTCCTCTTCGGCCACATGCAAGGTGGTTTCGCTGTTGACGGATGCCAGGACGGCGTCCACATCGCCCAGCGGCCAACGCGACAGCAGCTCGAAGCTGGCCCAGCCGAGCTGATAAAAACGATTGGCCGCCGGATCATGCAGCATCCAGCAGGGCGAGCCATCGGCTTGCGTCGGGCCGTCATGCAGGGTCAATTCTTGACGCAAAGCCGGCAGGGCGCGGATTTGCATAGGCTTACCACCCCAGCCATTGGCGCGCCGCCGTCAAGGGCCGGCGCAAGGCGTAATAGGTCAAGGGCACCCAGTCGCCATAGACTCTGGCGGTTCCCATCTGGCCCAAGGCCGGCAAACGCTGCTCCGGATCAAACCTCGCCTGCAGGCGATACGCCAGCATATTGCCCTCCGCCGGCTCCGCCTTGTAAGCCACTCTCAACAAAGTGGCGCCATAGGAATGGAAGGGCGAAGAGTTGGGGTACAAGGTCACCTGGCTGCCCGGCGACAATGAGAGCGCCTCTCCGGCCGGCAGCCAGGCGGTCAACTCCACCTTGGCCGGATCGGCCAGCGTCATGACCTTTTCCCCTACCGCCACGGCTTTGCCTTGCCAGTCATTGCGGTCGGAGAACACCACCACGCCATCGGCGGGCGCCACCACATGCAGGCGTTTCAGCTCCCGACCGGCAAAATCGGCGCTGATATCCTTCTCCTCCAGCTTGGCTTTCTCCTGGGCCAGGGCCAGCTTGCCCTTGTCGTCGGTCAAGGCCAGCTGGGCGCTGGCGCGGAAGCTCTCCTCGGCGGCCTGCGCCTCCTGCCGGGCCAGTTCGAACTGGCCGGTCAGCGCCGTGGCGTCCAGATCGAACAAAGCGGCGCCGCGCTTGACCGGCTGATTCGGCAACACCGCCACTTTGTCGATGACGCCCGCCACCGGCGCGCGCAACAGCATGGGGTCGCTGGGCACCACCTCGGCCTTGGCCAGCACGCTCAGCCGCACCGGGAAGCAGGCCACCGCCAGCGCGATCAGCAGCGCCCGGCGGCGCTTCCCCCCCGGCCTCAGCCAGCCGCGCGCCTCTTCGCGCCAATCGCGCCGCGGGGCGAATGCCTTCAAGGCATGGCCATAGCCGTCGGCCAGTTCTTCCGCCAAACGGATTTCATACTCGCCCCAGGGCATGTCCCTGGCCAGCAGCAAAGCGCCATGCTCGCCCAAGGCCAGCCACAGCCCATGCTCGGGTAGCCATTGCTCCCACTCCGCCGCTTGCTTGTCCGGCAGGCTGCCCGCCTCGCACGCCAAGCTGAGGGCGCCTCCCGCCTGCTTTTGCAGCTGGCGGAATGCTGCCGCCAGCCATTGCAGATAAGGCGCGGTGGGATCGGGCTCTGCCAGACCGGACAAAGCCTCCACATGGCGATGCAGACCCTCGCGCCAGAAAGCGGCTTGCCGGTAAGACAGCAACTGCTGGGTTTCATTGACCATGATGAACCCCAGGCGCGCCGCGCTTTCGGCTTCCCGTCCCCGACGCAACAACTGCAATAATGTGGCCAGTTCCCGACTTCGGTCAGCATGTCCCATAGGCTATTTGAAACTGGCCCAGCCGCTCATGCCGGGCAAGAGGTTGGCGGCTTTGCCGTCGATCACGCCGATGGCGAGTATGGTTTGGGTCACCGGATCGATCTGCGCGCCCAGCCGCTCGACATGAGCGGGAAAGGTCGCGCCCAGCTCGTCCACCGTCACCTTGAACGCGCTGCCGGATTTCAGCGTGGCCAGCCATTTGGACGGCACCAGCATTCTCAGCTCCAGCGAATCGCTGTCGACGATGTCCAGAATCGGGCTGCCGGGATTAACGTACTGATGCACCGCCGCGCTGCGCTTGGCCACCCGGCCGTCAAAGGGCGCGACGATGCTGCATTTGGAAACCAGGGTCTGCGCGTAACTCGCGTCGGCCGCGGCCTCCTTGGCTTTGCCTTGGGCCTGGGTCAGCTCCAGCTTGCCCACCGAGTTGTATTTGGCCAGCTGATTGTTCACCTTCATCAGTTCGCTGGCGGCCTCCAGCGAAGCTTGCGCTTTGCGCAGCTGCGCGCGGTAGCTGCCGCAGTCGAACTCCACCAGGGCCTGACCGCGGCGGAAGCTGCCGCCCTCGACCACCGACAAGGCGGCGATCTTGGCGGCGATCTCTCCGGACAGCGTCACCGCATGGCGCGACATCAGCTGCACCCGGACTCGGCCATCCGCGGCGTTGATGGCGGCTGGCGGCGGCGTGGCGGCCGCAACGCCGCCCGCTGCTCCCATCAACAACACAAAGCAGACGGTCTTCATTGCTTGCCTCCCGCAACCGTGCCTTGCCAGCGGGTTTCCGCGCCCTTGAAGGCCTGGCTCAGTGATTTCAGATCATAGCCCGCTGTCGTTTTGGGCATGGGATCCAGACCCAGGCTGGCGGCCATCTGCCCATAGGCGTTCTGCATGTCGCCATAAGATTGATACAGCCGCAGCGACGAGAAAACCGCGTTGGCGTCCGCCAAAATGCCCTGCAGACGCGCCGAGGCGCCGCTATCCACCGCATTGCGGGTTTGCTCGTAGATGCTTTGATCGACCTTGTTCAGCTCCCGCTCGATCCAGAACTGGCGGGACTTGCCCTGGAAGTCCAGATAGGCGACATGCACCTGGGTCAGCACCGCCATATTGAGCGCCATTCTTTGCGCCTGGTCGACCTGCTTCTGCGCGTCGGCGGCCCGCATGATGGGCCCGGCGCTGAACAGATTGAGCAAATTCCAGCTGAGCCGCAGGCCGGCATCGCTCCAGGAGTTGTTGATCAGGAATTTATTGCTGTCGTAATGCTGCCCCACGCTGAACTCCAGCCCCGGCAGCAGTTTGGCGATGGCCTTGCGCGTCTCCAGGGCGCTGATGCGCTGGCTGTAATGCGATTCGACCACCTCGGGCCGGTTGAGCAAGGCCAGCTCTTCCATCTTGTCCAGATCCACGCCCAAGGCCGGCATGGGCATATCGGACGGCACCGCGATCTGGAAATCTTGCCCCGGCGAGATATTCATGATGGCTGCCAGCCTGGGCTTGGCCTGGGACAAGGCGCTGCGCACGGCCGTCATCTGGCGGATCACATCGAGCAATTGCCGCCGATAGTTCAGCGCGTCCAGCGGCGCACGCAGCTTTTGTTGCTCGACTTGCTTGGCATCGTTCAAGGCCTCTTCAGCCTGTTTCAGCAGCTCGTCGATGCGGCCCTGCAGCTGTTGCGCGCCGGCCGCTTGCCACCACGCCTCGCGCACCTGCTGCATCATTTGTTGCGACACCTTCCGCTTGCGCTGCTCCAGGATCAGCACGCGGTCGGCCTGCTGATGCGCCGAGTAGTAGCTGACGCCGAAATCGAGCACATTCCAGCTGAGGTTCAAATCCGCGGTGCTATCATGCTTCTCGCTGGAGATGGACGGCACCAGCGATTGCTCGCCCGTCGCGACATTCTGCGACGACGAGGCGTTGTCGCGGTTGCGCGCGGTATAGCCCGCCGCCAGGGCCAGCTTGGGCAGCATGTCCAGACTGGACAGGTCCAGCTGCCGCTGCGCCATCGCCTCCTCCATGATCTTGACCCGGTAGTCCAGGTTGTATTTCAAGGCCCGCGCCATCGCTTCCTGCAGCGTGACCGGCGCCGTAATCTTCTCCTGGCTGCCGAACATGGCCTGCCGATCCGCCTCCAGCGTGGCCTTATGCTCAGCCAGGCTGAGCGGCTCAGGCGTGACGGCGCAACCGCTCAACGCCACCGCCACCGCCAATACGGCCAACTTTTTTCCGCCCAATGCCGGGCTTGCTTTCAGAACCGCCTCTCCCATGCTGTTACCCCCCATAAGCTTGATAACAATTCGAGTTGCTCGTCGGTGCCGCGGGTATTGCGATTGACTCAATGCCTAGGCTTGCGCATCCTCCCCTAGCAAAGCCTGCAAACGTTGCAAGAAGGCTTTCTGGCCATGCTCGTCGAATTGCCGGTTCAGCGCCAACTTGCCCGCGGCCGCCTGAGCCGTCCTGCCAGCGGGCACCGTGTTCGTGCGCTGTCCAAAATTCAGCTGGATGTGGCTGTTGCCATGGTGTCCGCTCTTGTCCTGCACCTGAATATTGATCGAGATAGGCTTATTCCAGCCCGCCGGCGCCTGGCCGGTGAACTTGCCGGTCACCGGGTCAAACTTCAGCCAGGACGGCAGCGGCTGGCCATCGCTCTGCCGCGCCACGATGCTCAAGCTGGCGGTCGATTCGCGGGTGATGATGGTGGCTGGCGGCAAGGCGATGCTGAACGACTGTCCGGACACCAAAGGACGCACACCCAGATCCGGATTCACCTGCAAAGCGATGGTCGGATTGGCCGCGACATTGCTGATGAACGTCGGCGCCGCGCCATTGACGTTGTCACTGGTGCCGAAGGTGGGCGTCGAGATGGCTCCTGTGTTGGTCACCGGGTTTTCCGTGACCGTTGTAACGCCTCCTGTCGTCACAACGGGGGTGCCGCTGACCGCCGCCAGCACGATATTGGGGGTGATGGGCGGCAACTGGATGGTGTTGGTGAATGTAGTCGTGGTGCCGACTGTGATCGGTGTGACCGTGCTGGTCGTCGTCACTGGCGTGGATATCTGGTAAGCCGGCGAGTTGACCGGCCCTGCCAGCAGATTGCCTGCCTGATCCGCCACCACGCCGCCCGTGATCGCCACCGACAGCGATCCGCCGCCGCCCACTCCTGACAAGGTGATCGTATAGGTCGTCGCATTCACCTTGGTAACCGATGCAATGCTGCCGGTCACGCCGCTCCCCTCCACCACGGTCAGGTCAGAGGCATCGAAAGAAGCGAGCGGTTTGGAGAACACAACCTGATACGACACGGTGGACGCCGTGGTATCCAAAGTATCATTCGCGGTAAAGCTTTGCACTTTGGGCGGCGCAGTATCGACGGTAATGTTGTAAGCCGTCGATTGGCCGCTGACATTGCCCGCCGCGTCTGTCGCCGTTGCCCGGATGCTGTGGTTGCCATCCGCCAGGCTGCTAGTCAGGTTATAACTCCATGCGCCGCTGCTGTTCGCCGTCGCCGTGCCCACCGACGTGCCGTCGACATACACCGTCACCGTGCTGTTGGCCTCGGCATTGCCGGTAATGGTGGGCTGGTTGGCATTGGTCACACCATCGGTATGGCTGCTGCCGGTGTCTGTCGCCGCGCTCAAGGCCAGGCCTGTAGGCGCGGATGGCGCGCTGGTGTCGATGGTGATGTTGTACGCCGTCGATTGGCCGCTGACATTGCCCGCCGCGTCCGTAGCCGTCGCCCGGATGCTGTGGTTGCCGTCCGCCAGGCTGCTAGTCAGATTGTAGCTCCATGCGCCGCTACCATTCGCCGTCGCCGTGCCTACCGCCGAGCCGTCGACGTAGACCGTCACCGTGCTGTTCGCCTCGGCCGTGCCTTGCACCCTCGGTTCGTTGTCGCTCGTCACGCCGTCGGTATGGCTGCTGCCGGTGTCCGTCGCCGCGCTCAAGGCCAGGCCTGTCGGCGCGGATGGGGCGCTGGTGTCGACGGTGATGTTGTACGCCGTCGATTGGCCGCTGACATTACCGGCCGCGTCCGTAGCCGTCGCCCGGATGCTGTGGTTGCCGTCCGCCAAGCTGCTAGTCAGGTTGTAGCTCCATACGCCGCTGCTGTTCGCCGTCGCCGTGCCTACCGCCGAGCCGTCGACGTAGACCGTCACCGTGCTGTTCGCCTCGGCCGTGCCTTGCACCGTCGGCTCATTATTGCTGGTGACGCCGTCGCTGTGGCTGCTGCCGGTGTCCGTCGCCGTGGTCAAGGCCAAGCCTGTCGGCGCGGATGGCGCGCTGGTGTCGACGGTGATGTTGTACGCCGTCGATTGGCCGCTGACATTGCCCGCCGCGTCCGTAGCCGTCGCCCGGATGCTGTGGTTGCCGTCCGCCAAGCTGCTAGTCAGGTTGTAGCTCCATGCGCCGCTGCTGTTCGCCGTCGCCGTGCCTACCGCCGAGCCGTCGACGTAGACCGTCACCGTGCTGTTCGCCTCGGCCGTGCCTTGCACCGTCGGCTCATTATTGCTGGTGACGCCGTCGCTGTGGCTGCTGCCGGTGTCCGTCGCCGTGGTCAAGGCCAGGCCTGTCGGCGCGGATGGCGCGCTGGTGTCGACGGTGATGTTGTACGCCGTCGATTGGCCGCTGACATTGCCGGCGGTATCGGTCGCCGTCGCCCGGATGCTGTGGTTGCCGTCCGCCAGGCTGCTAGTCAGGTTGTAGCTCCATGCGCCGCTGCCGTTCGCCGTCGCCGTGCCCGCCGCCGTGCCGTCGATATACACCGTCACCGTGCTGTTGGCCTCGGCCGAGCCTTGCACCGTCGGCTCATTATTGCTGGTGACGCCGTCGCTGTGGCTGCTGCCGGTGTCCGTCGCCGTGGTCAGACTACTGACTGTCGGCGCGTTCGGCGCGCTGGTGTCGATGGTGATGTTGTATGCCGTCGATTGGCCGCTGACATTGCCGGCGGTATCGGTCGCCGTCGCCCGGATGCTGTGGTTGCCGTCCGCCAGGCTGCTAGTCAGGTTGTAGCTCCATGCGCCGCTGCCGTTCGCCGTCGCCGTGCCCGCCGCCGTGCCGTCGATATACACCGTCACCGTGCTGTTGGCCTCGGCCGTGCCTTGCACCGTCGGCTCATTATTGCTGGTGACGCCGTCGCTGTGGCTGCTGCCGGTGTCTGTCGCCATCGTCAGGCTGCTGACTGTCGGCGCGTTCGGCGCGCTGGTGTCGATGGTGATGTTGTATGCCGTCGATTGGCCGCTGACATTGCCGGCCGCATCCGTCGCTGTCGCCTTGATGCTGTGATTGCCGTCCGCCAGGACGGACTCGGGACTGAATGTCCACACTCCGCTGCCATTCGCCGTCGTCGTGCCTGCCGCTGTGCCGTCGATATACACCGTCACCGTGCTGTTGGCCTCGGCCGTGCCTTGCACCGTCGGCTCATTATTGCTGGTAATGCCGTCGCTGTGGCTGCTGCCGGTGTCTGTCGCCGTGGTCAGGCTGCTGACGGTCGGCGCGCTCGGCGCGGCGGTATCGATGGCGATGCTATAGGCCGCGGACAAAGAGCTCACATTGCCGGCGGTATCGGTGGCGGTCACCCGCGCGCCATGGTTGCCGTCCGGCAAACTATCCGTCAAAGCATAGCTCCAGGCCCCGCTGCCATTGGCCGTGGTAGTGCCGACCTCGAAGCCATCGACATAAACCGTCACCGTGCTGTTCGCCAAAGCGGTGCCTTGCAAGGTCGGCGTGTTGTCGCTGGTGATTCCGTCGCTGTTGCTGCTGCCGGTGTCGGTCGCCGTCGTCAAGCCAGAGATTGCCGGCGTCGATGGCGTCGCCGTGTCGATGGTGATGCTGTACGCCGTCGATTGGCCGCTGACATTGCCGGCGGTATCGGTCGCCGTCGCCCGGATGCTGTGGCTGCCGTCCGCCAGGCTGCTGGAGATGTTGTAGACCCATGCGCCGGAGCCATCCGCCGTCGTCGTGCCCACCGCTGTGCCGTCGATATACACCGTCACCGTGCTGTTCGCCTCGGCCGTGCCCTTGGCCGTCGGCGTATTGTCGCTGGTGATGCCGTCTACGCTGCTGCTGCCGGTGTCGGTAGCCGTGGTCAGACCCGTCACCACCGGCGCGCTTGGCGCGGCGGTATCGATCACCACGGTATACGACGACGATACGCTGCTATTCACCGAACCGCTGGTTGCCATGGCGGTTATCGCATGGCTGCCGCTGGCGATCGGGTCACTGAAGGCATAGCTCCAAGCGCCGGTGCCGCTGGCGGTGGTGGTGCCCACCGACACGCCGTCCACGTAAATGGTCACCGTGCTGTTGGCTTCGGCCGTGCCCTGCGCGGTCGGCGTATTGTCGCTGGTGATGCCGTCCGAGCTGCTGCTGCCGGTGTCGGTGCCCGCGGTCAAGCCGCTGACTGTCGGCGTCGGCAGCTGGATGGCGATGTTGCGGGTGACCGCCGAGCTGTTCTGCTCGCCATCGCTGACCACAAAGCTGATCACGCGGGTGGCGGTGTTGGGCGAGCCTGAGGTGTCGTTGTACGTTACCGCTTGCAAGGCAGCCTGCCATTGCGCCACGGTCGCCGTCGCGCCGCTGGAGGTCAGCGTCAGCACGCCGGTGCCGCTGTTGTAGCTGGCGACGATGTTGCCGAAGGTGGCGGAGCTGGTGTTGGTGAAGGCCAGCACGTCCTCGCCGCTATGGAAGTTGCCGGTGATCGACACCGTGCCGCTGGCCAGCGTGGTGTTGTCGCGGTCGGACACGGTGATGCCGCTGTCCACCGCCACCGGGGTCGGCGTGCCGCTGAGGGTGTAGCTGCCGCTGGGGCCGGACACCGTGGCGATCGGCGTTTGATCCGTATCCGCCACCGTCACGGTGCGCGTCGCCGCAGTGCTGTTTTGCTGGCCATCGTTGACCACGAAGCTGATGGTGCGGGTGGCGTTGTTAGGCGTGATCGCCGTATCGGTGTAAGTCACCGCGCGGAAAGCGGCCTGCCATTGCGCCACCGTCGCCGTCGCGCCGCTGGAGGTCAGCGTCAACACGCCGGTGCCGCTGTTGTAGCTGGCGCTGATATTGCCGTAGGTGCTGGAGTTGGTGTTGCTGAAAGCCAGCACGTCTTCGCCGCTATGGAAGTTGCCGGTGATGGACACCGTGCCGCTCGCCAGCGTGGTGTTGTCCAGATCGGACACCGTGACGCCGCCGTCTATGGTGACCGGCGTGGACGTGACGTTGTTGCCGGCGGTGAACGAGGCGCTGCCGCCGCTGGCGGTGACGATAGGCGTCTGATCGGTGTCCGCCACCGTCACCGTCTTGGTCGTCGCCGCGCTGTTTTTGGTGCCGTCGTTGACCACGAAGCTGATGGTGCGGGTGGCGCTGTTAGGCGTCACCGCGCTGTCGGTGTACTTGACCGCGCGCAAAGCGGCCTGCCATTGCGCGATGGTGGCGGTGGCGCCGCTGGAGCTCAGCGTCAGCACGCCGGTGCCGCTGTTGTAGCTGGCGGTGATATTGCCGTAGGTGGAGGCGCTGGTGTTGGTGAAGCTCAGCGAGTCCTCGCCGCTGTGGAAGTTGCCGGTGATCGATACCGTGCCGCTCGCCAGCGTGGTGTTGTCGAGGTCGGACACCGTGATGGCGCTGTCCACCGCCACCGGCGTGGAAGAGGTGTTGTTGCCGGCGGTGAAGGCGGTGCTGCCGCCGCTGGCGGTGGCGATAGGCGTCTGGTCGGTATCGGCCACCGTCACCGTCTTGGTCACCGCCGTGCTGGTATTGCTGCTGCCGTCCTGCACCTGGAAGCTGATGGTGCGGGTGGCGCTGTTCGGCGTCAGCGCGCTGTCGGTGTAGGTCACCGCCCGCAGCGCGGCCTGCCATTGCGCGATGGTGGCGGTGGCGCCGCTGGAGGTCAGCGTCAGCACCCCGGTGCCGCTGTTGTAGCTGCCGACGATGTTGCCGTAAGTGGTGGAGTTGGTGTTGCTGAACGCCAGCGCGTCTTCGCCGCTGTGGAAGTTGCCGGTGATCGACACCGTGCCGCTGGCCAGCGTGCTGCTGGCGTTGTCGGTGACGCTGACGCTGCCGTCCACCGCCACCGGCGTGGAGGTGGCGTTGTCGCCGGCGGTGAAGGCCGAACTGCCGCCGCTGGTGGTCAGCAGAGGCGCGTCGCTGATCGCCAGCGTCACGCTAGACGCCGAGCTGGTGCCGCCGCGGCCGTCGTTGACCGTCACCTGCACGGTGCGGGTGGAGGTATTGGGCGTGCCGGCGGTGTCGTTGAAGGTCAGCGCGTTGACCAGCGTGCCCACCCTGGAGGCGGTGGCGTTGCTGTTGAAGTCGACGATCAGATCCTGCCCGCCGCTGCCCACGCCGCTGCTGTCTATGGTGCCGACCGCTACGCCGCCTACCGACACCGTGCTGCCGGAATTGGTGCCGTTGCTGAGTGTGACCGTGCCGGCGGTGCTGATGCCCAGCACGTCCTCGCCGCTATGGCCGTTGGCGGAGATGTGCACCGTCAGGTTGCCGCCGTTGAAGTTCGAAGTATCGCTGTCGCTGACCGTGGCCGCGGTGCCAGTGTCCAGGCTCACCGCGCCGCTGCCGGCGTAATAGGTGTTGCTGTCGCCGTTCAGGTTGCTGATCACCGGCGCGCTGTCCGCCGCCACGGTGACGGTCTTGGTCACCGTGGAGCTGGTGTTGCTGCTGGCGTCGGTGATGGCGAAGCTGAGGGTGCGGGTGCTGGTATTCGGCGACAGCGAGCTGTCCCGGTAAGTCACCGCCTCCAGCGCCGCCTGCCACTGCGCATTGGTGGCGGTGGAACCGCTGGAGGTCAGCGTCAGCACCCCGGTGCCGCTGTTGTAGCTGCCGCTGATATTACCCATGGTGCTGCCGTTATTGGTAAATGCCAGCACGTCCTCGCCGCTGTGGAAGTTGCCGGTAATCGATACCGTGGCGCTGGTTTGGGTCGAGGCCGCGGTATCGCTGAGGGTGATGCCGCTGTCCACCGTCACCGCGTTGCCGTTGCCGGAGCTGTAGGCGCTGCTGCCGCCGCTGGCGGTCAGCGTCGGCCCCGGGAAATGGAAGGTGGTGGCGTTGATGGCGCCGATGCCGAGCAAGCCGGTGATGTTGTGGCCGTTGGCCGCGATCACGCGGAAGGAGTCGATGCCGACGAAATTGCTGTTGCTGGACACATTGAAGGTGACCGGCGAGCCGTCGTTGTCGATGTCGCTGACGCTCTGGCTCAAGGTGGCGCCGGCGACGGCGGAACCGTTCAGATAGCCCACCAGCTGCATGGTGCCGCCGTTGAAGGTGGAATCGTAGCCGTTGATCACCACGGTGATGGAGTTCAGCGTGAACAGGCTGCCGTCGTTGGGCTTGACCGAGAAATAATTGATCTGCTTGACGCCGTTGCTCAGCGCGTCGACGGTTTCCGTGGAGCTCGAACCATCCTTCTCGACGATGATCATCTCGTTCTGACCGTCGCTGTTCGAGTTCATGTTCATGGTGAAATTCCAGCCAAGGTAATTGCTTACCGTCAGCGTGGCGTTGCCGGTGGGCACCACGGTGGTGGAACCGTCCAGCGAATCGAAACTGGTGGTGCCGGAAGTCGGCTGCGTCAGCAGACCGTCATAGCCCGACAGGTCCAGCGTCGCCACGTGCAGCTTGCCGGTGGCGTATTCCAGCGTCCAGTCGCCGCCCAGGCTGGCGGCGCCGGTAAGGTCGGTAGAGCCGGCTGTCACGCGGCCGCTTTCCTGCGCGATCGCATTGACCAGCGCCGCGCCGTCGCTGCCTTCGGCCACATCGCAGCCATACAACAGGATATCGCCCCCCGGACGCAGCGCCTGGCCTATGGTGGCTAGCTCGGCCTGGTAATTCGCCACATTGGCGGTGGTCAGTTCCGTTGTTCCCAGTTGCAGATCATTTTCCTGGCCGTGCGAAATGATATGGATGGCGCCGTAGCCGCTGTGGGTTTGCGCCCACTGCGCGATCTGCGCCAGACCGTCCTTGCTGCTGTCCAGAATCACCACCTGGTAATTGGCCGGCAGCTGCGAGATCAGGCTCTGGTAGTTGACGACGTCGGACTCGACGAACACCACCTGCGGCGCGTTGGCAGCGCTCGCATGGGGATTGCTGTCTCGCAAACTGGCGGCGCCGGCCATGGCCTCGGCAGGGGAAGGGGCGGCCTGAGGCGATGCGGCATTCATCTCGCCATGCCGCTGCAGCGCGGCTGTGACATCATGATGAGAAACGAAGGCGTGTTGCACCGCCTCGGCCACCGAGGCCGCCGCCGCGCCGTCGAACATCATTCTGGGTTCCAGCGCCTGCAACAGCAGACGGTTGACCGGACGCGCAGCCTGCTTGGCCGACTTCCGGCCCGTCGATTTCCACCATGCCATGACCCTTCTCCCGCCTGAGCGCCGGCTGCCACCGATCGCGTTGGAATAAAACCGTCCCAACTACAGAGATAGACTAGTTCCGAACATAAAAAAATGTTGTATGGGTAAATGTTTTTTAGATAATTCTACGTAGTCACCTGGCGGCGATGTTCGCTTGGCTTGCGGCGCTCACGCGCATACCGTATCGTGCGCAGCAGTTTTCAAGGATTGCCGATGACCGCCACGCCGCTTTACTGCTCAGAACCTGCCCGCCTCGACGCCGCCTTGCGCCTCTGTGAACGCTTCAATTTGCCGCTAGTGCGCCAGCGCCCGACAGACGGCTACTGGCTGGAATTGAACGGCGAAAGGCTTGAACTGCTGACCACCGGCAAACACGGCGCGGTGTTCGCGGAATTTGTCGAAGGCGCGGCCAAGCATCGCCGCGAGCAAGGCGGCGGCCGCGGCCAGCCGGTGGCCAAGGCCGTAGGTTTAAAAGGGGCGAAAGACTTGCCCTACGTGGCGGACGCCACCGCCGGCCTGGGCCGTGACAGTTTCGTCCTGGCCACACTGGGCTGCCGGGTCACCATGGTGGAACGCTCGCCGGTAGCGGCGGCGCTATTGGCCGATGCGCTGGAGCGCGCACTGCGCGATGAAGGCACCCGCCATATCGCGGAGAGGATGACGCTGGTGCACGCCAACTCGCGCGACTGGCTGGCCGGCCTGGAAGAGACGCAACGACCGGACGTGGTGTTCGTCGATCCGATGTTTCCGGACACCGACAAAAAATCCGCCGCCGCCAAGAAAGACATGCAGGCTTTCCAACACGTGATAGGCGACGATATGGACAGCGCCGAGCTTCTCGCCGCCGCCATCGGCGCGGCCAAGGTGCGGGTGGTGGTGAAGCGCCCGCGCCTGGGCGCGCCGATTGAAGGCGTGAAACCATCAGCGGTGCTGGAAGGCAAATCCACCCGCTTCGACCTTTACGTGATCAAGGCGCTGGCCTCAGGCTGAGTGGGCCGCGCGGCTATCCGGCGGCGCCTGTTCGCGATCGATCTGGCCATAGTCGCGCAGCACCGCCGCCACCCGCAAGCGATAGTCGGCGAACAAACCGCCGCGGCCGGCCGCCTGCGCCATCCGGTGCGACGCCAGATTGCGCCAGGCCATCAGCGAGGCCTCGTCGCGCCAGAACGATAGCGACAGCAGCTTGTCCGCTTGCGTCATGCTCTGGAAGCGCTCGATGGAAATAAAACCGTCCATGGCCCGCAGCTGCTCCGCCAAGCGCGCCGCCCAGTCCAGATAGCCATCACGGCCGCCTTCGGCCAAACACACTTCGAATATCACCGCGATCATCGCGCGCTCCCTTCGCCAAACCGCCGTATCCGCGCATTGGGAATCGGCAGAAAAACCATCTGCTTCAACAAGGCGGACCAGTCCGCCCCGGCCTCCTCCAAAGCGCGCAACGCGCCTCTGGCTATCGCCAAGGCCAGCCCTTCGCCCGGACAGGCATGCCGGCCGCGGCCAAAATCCATTGCCTCTCCCGGCCCCGCCGGATCTTGCGCGGCGGCGGCCAACAACACCAACACCTGGTCGCCGGCCTTGAGCCGCTGTCCAGCCAACTCGACATCCTCCGCCACGAAGCGGCGGGTGTGATGCAACACGGGGTCCGCCCGCAAACGCTGGCTCCATTGGCCTTCGTCGCGCCAATCCCACGGCGCTTCGCCACGCCAGGCGATGGCGGCCGACAACAGCCCCGCGCCCGCGTCTCGGCTTTGAAACAGCGCGCCCAGCAGATTGGCCGCCAGCGCGGTTTCGTCCAAATCCATAAAGGCCTCGCGCCAGCGCCGCAGCCAGCCCTCCCCGGGCAGAGCCGCCAGTTCGTCCAGCAGCGATTGGCAGGCCGCCGCGCCTTGCTCCCGCGCCGCCTCATCGGCATCCGCCGCCAGCGCGCGGCAAACCAGGGCGATGCGCTCCGCCGCCGCGGACAAACCCGCCACGGGCCAACCCAGCGCCGCCGCCAGCGCGGCGACGGGCAGAAAATCGATCAGGCCATCGATGCGGCGGCCGCTTAACTCGCCCTCGGACAAGAAACGGCCAGCCAAAGCCGCCGCGCTCGCCTCCGCCTCCTGCAACGGCAAACCGGCCAGGCTGGCCATGACGGCGCGGCGCAGACCGGCATGCGCCGCGCCATCGCGCATCCGCAGCCAGCGGCCGAAGGTCTGGCCCAGAATCGAGCCGGCTATGGCGGGCGGCACTGGCTGCGCGAGAGGGCGCACCCGGCAGGCCGGGCTGTCCAAGACCGCGCGGACGGCCCGATGCGACGCCGCCAGCCATATGCCCAAGGACGCGTCGTAATGCCAGCCCTGCTCCGCCAGGCTGCGGTAGAAGGGATAAGGATCTGAATGGCTCGAGGCCAGCAAGATGTTTTCCGGCCAGGCGCTCATGCCGCGGCCCCCAGATATTTGCGTTTCACCCCATCCACACAGCGGGCGCGCGAGCTGGCCGCCCGTTCATGCGGCGCAAACCAGGCGCTGACCGCGTCCAGCAAGTCCACCGCCCGCCACAACAAAGGAATGTCCTCCGCCCGCACCCGCGCCAGCCGCTGGCAGTCGGTCAGCCTGTCGATCACGGCGATGGCCGCGCCCTTGGCCGCGATCTGCTCGATGCGCCCCTGCCGGGTGCAGACGCCGTACACCCCAGCCTGGAAGTGCGCCCATTCCCCATCCAACGTCGCTTCGTCCTCCGCCGCGATGCCCTGCGCCGCCAAGCGGCGCCGCTCGGCGCGATATCGCGAGTCGAAACGCGCGCGCAGCGCGGCGGCGTCAGCCTGTTCCGCCTCGATCAGCCATTCCGCCGCGGCGCGCGGATACCAGGCCAGCTCGCCGCTCAGCCGGCGTTCGCCGAAATACGAGGACGCCACGCCCGAGCCGGACAGTCGGTAAGAAGGCCAAGGCATGCGCCCGGCCTGTTGCAGCTCGCGCAAGCGCTCAGGCGCGCTGCGGCAGCGAAACAAGAGCTGCGATTCGCTCAAAAAATGGCTTTGCAGATAATCCAACCAGGCCTGCATGGCAAAACTCCTTGGCTAACGCTTTCAATGCCCTTATCGTAGCCATCCCTTCCCCACGATGTTTCACGCTGGAGTGAACCATGATCGCCACCGCCACCCTGCCCGATATCAGCCGCCTGGCCAGCCTGCTGGCCGACCCCGGCCGCGCCCGCATGCTGTTGTTGATGATGGATGGCCGCAGCTATCCCGCCAGCGAACTGGCGCAGCACGCCGGCCTCAGCGCCCAGGCGGCCAGCAATCATCTGGCCAAGCTGCTGCAAGGCGGCGCGGTGAAAGTGGAGCAGCACGGCCGGCATCGTTATTACCTGCTGGCCAACGCCGCCATCGCCCAAGCTTTGGAGGCCTTGAGCGCGGCGGCGCATGGCCAGGATATGCAGAAGCCGGCAGCCAGCCGGCAGCCAGCCGGGTGGCGCCGACGCTGCGGCTGGCGCGCACCTGCTATGACCATCTGGCCGGCAAGCTGGGCATCGCCGTCGCCGACGGCATGCAAGCGAGCGGCTGGCTGGCGCTGAATGAGGAGAGGCAGTTCGAAGTCACCGCGGCGGGACGGGTCTGGTTCGCCGACACGCTGGGCGTGGCGGCGCCGTCTGCCAGCCGCCGGCCGCCGGCGCGCGCCTGTCTGGACTGGAGCGAGCGGCGGCCGCACCTGGCGGGCGGCTATGGCGCGTCGCTATGCCGGGAATTTCTGGCGCGCCATTGGGTAGAGCGGCGGCAGGACAGCCGCGCGCTGCGCATCACGCCGGCCGGGCTCGCCTTTTTGCGCGAGCAGTGGGGCATCCGGCCGGACGCGCTGGCGGAGGAGTAAACCGGCTCAGGCAGTCAAGCGCTCGGCGAAACCTTCCGGAATGGCCGGGCGGCCGCGCTCGTTGATGGCGGTGCCGATCACCAGGCCATCCAGCACCACCTTGCCGTCGGCCTGGCGGATCACTTGCTGGCGGAAACCAAAGCGCACCTTGGACACCGCCTCGTAAGCCACGGTGACCACAAATTGATCGCCGCTGGTCAGCGAGGCCTTGTAATCCATTTCCGAGCGCACCACCACCAGGTTGATCTTGTCGCGCGCCAGCTGGGCGAAATCTATGCCCTTCTCCAGCAGGAACTCGTGCCGGGCGTGTTCCAGATAGTTGAAATACACGCCGTTATTGACGATGCCCTGCATATCGCATTCGTAGTCGCGCACTTTGAATTCAACGGAAAAAACAGACATGGCGAACCTTCCCCTTGAGCCTCTGCCAGGCGGCAGAAACGGACAAAGGGGAAAGTGTCGCAGAAGCGGGCGCGATCAGCCAGCCGCCGCGCGCGGCGCCGCCGTTCAGCGACGCGGCGAGGCGCCGATCTTGCGGACGTTGCGGCCCAAGTCCAGCCATTCCAGCTTAGGCTTGGCTTGCAGCGCGGTCAGCCCCAGAAGCCAGGCCAGCCAGTTTTCATTGCCGGAAAATATCATGACCGTTTATCCCAACCGTGGTGTTTCAGGCGCTGTTCCACCGCGGTGGCGGAACGGCGGCAGGCCAGCACCGGAATCCCCAGCGCGGCGGCGCTGTCGCGGTAATTGCGCATGACATTGTGGCCGAGAAAATCGGTCAACAGGATCAGCACGTCCGGCTTGCCCGGCAGCGGCGTCTTGCGCTGGTGCGCGACATTGCGGCCGCAGATGTGGCGGGCGATGCGGATATTGTAGCTACGCAGAACTTCGGGAATGTTTCCCAGGCTGTCAGCCCCAACCAGCAGCGCATCCATCTCGCCTCCTTGCGTGTCGCGCGGATTCAGGTGATGAACTGACTGTAAAGCGGCTTTTAAATTTCTCCTAGAAATATTGAATGAAAAGCTAATCACTTTAGAGAATATAAAACCCCGATCCAGCCACCCGGCTCGACAGCCCGGCCAAAACCGGCTACCCTGCCCGCCCCGCGCGTCAGCGCACAAGTGACTGATTTGTCTATACAAATGAATGCCGTTGTTCTAGCCGTGGGCGTCATGCTCACCCTCACCTTGCTGCGCGCCCACGTCGTCATCAGCCTGCTGCTGGGCGCCCTGGTCGGCGGCCTAGCCGGCGGGCTGTCCTTGTCCGCCACCCTCGCCGCGTTCAACAACGGCATCACCGGCGGCGCCTCGGTGGCGCTGTCCTACGCCTTGCTCGGCGCCTTCGCCGTCGCCATCGCCAAGTCCGGCCTCCCGCACGCCATGGCCGATCTGGCGGTGAAAAAACTGGAAACCAGCAGCGCCCATGGCAAGCTGAAGTGGACGCTGATCCTGCTCTTGGGCGCGGTCAGCATCGCCAGCCAGAACCTGGTGCCCATCCACATCGCCTTCATCCCCATGTTGATCCCGCCGCTGCTGTACGTGATGGCGCGCTTGAAGCTGGATCGCCGCCTGGTCGCCTGCGTGATCACCTTCGGCCTGGTGACGCCCTATATGGTGTTTCCGGTGGGTTTCGGCGACATCTATCTGAAACAGATTCTGCTGGGCAACGCCGCCAAGGCCGGCATGCATACCGAGGGCATCAATGTGATGCACGCGATGGCGATTCCGGCGCTGGGCATGGTGGCGGGTCTGCTGTCGGCGGTGCTGCTGAGCTACCGCAAGCCGCGCCATTACTCGCTGGGCAAGATCGAACACGCCGAGCGCACCCGCGCCCGCGTCAGCCGCAAGTCGCTGATCACCGCCTTGTCTGCCATCGTCGCGGCCTTCTCGGTGCAGCTGTACACCGGTTCGATGATCATGGGCGCGCTGGCCGGCTTCCTGCTGTTCCTCGCCACCGGGGTGGTGAAATGGAAGGACGCCGACGGCGTGTTCAACGAGGGCATGAAGATGATGGCGATGGTGGGCTTCACCATGATCACCTCGCAGGGCTTCGCCGAAGTGCTGCGCGCCACCGGCGAGATCGCCCCGCTGGTGAAGGCCGGCGCGGCCTTGTTCGAGGGCCAGCGGCCGCTGGCGGCGCTGGCGATGCTGGCGATAGGCATGACGGTGACGCTGGGAATCGGCTCCTCGTTCTCCACCGTGCCCATTCTCACCGCCATCTACGTGCCGCTGTGCGCACACCTGGGCTTTTCCCCGCTGGCCACCGTCTCCATCATCGGCACCGCAGGCGCCTTGGGCGACGCCGGTTCGCCGGCTTCGGACTCCACCATGGGGCCGACCTCCGGCCTGAGCCTCGATGGCCAGCACGACCACATCCGCGACACCGTCATCCCCACCTTCCTGCATTTCAACCTGCCGCTGATGGCGGCCGGCTGGATCGCGGCGATGGTGTTGTAGAATGGCGGACATGGACACCAATACCGAACACCGCGTCGAGGCGCTGGAAGTGCGCCTCGCCTTCCAGGACGAGCTCCTGGACGCGCTCAACGCCACCGTCGCCCGCCAGCAGAAGGAAATCGACCTGCTGCAGCAGCAAATCCGCCTGCTATACCAGCAGTTCAGAAACGCGCAGCCGGACGACGCGCCCGGCGGCTCGCTGCGCGACGAAATCCCGCCGCATTACTGAGCGCGTTGCGCGCTCTGTCCTGCAAGGGAGCCGCTCTTGCGAGAAGGCGGGAGGAATGCATCGGCCATATGCGCCCGCACCGGCAACGGTTCGGGCGTTTTCATGTCTGAGACCTATCCAGGCGCAATGCTAAGCAAATTCGATTTATTGATTAAAAACAGATGATTCAATTTGCTTTTATAGAATAAAAATCCACAAAAGACTGCAGACCGATAGATCAGTAGCTCCCACCCGTAGCCATCGCTAATCTAAGCCCATCCACCGCCATCGGCGGCCCCCAACCCCACAGCCGGGAGACACTTCATGACGCTGGTCCGCCGTCTCTGCCGCCTCGCCCAACCCTGTTGATCTCTTCCCCCATCACAGGAGTTGCACATCATGGCGCACAACACTATCGCAGTGAACGTTCCGGCCAAGCAGGAAATCGAAGCCGTCAACGGCGTGATCAAGCAGCTGAAGGAGTATCAGTCCAAGAATTGGGCCATCGGCCTGAACGGCGACAACCTGGCGCCGGACAATTTCCTGGCCTTCTTCACCGAACGCCAGCTGCCGTTCAGCTACTATGTCCGCGCCCAGGGCGTCAGCGTCGGCGAGCCGGTGGCCTACCAGATCAACACCGACACGCTGAATCACTATGTCGGCCTGATCCGCAGCTCGGAAGGCATCGCCGTCCACGCGGTGATCGACCAGCTGAACCGCTACAAGGCCAATAATTGGGCGATTGGCCTGAACGGCACCACGCTGCAGCCGGACGACTTCCTGCCCTTCTTCGACACCCGCGGCGTGCCTTTCGCCTACTACGTGCGCAGCGGCAATGTCGAACTCGGCACCCCCGCCGCCTACGAGACCAATATCAAGGCCCTGCAGCAGTATCTGCAGCAACTGGCCTAAGCGCTAAAGCTCCGCCGCCGACTCAAACCGGCGGCGGGCGCTTTACTGCGGCCTCCGCTTGCGCTGCCGCGACACCACCGCCTCGATATTCTTGCGACCGATCAACTTCACCGGCTCGGGCATTTCCAGCTTGGCGTCCTCCCCCAGCCACTTGTACATCACCAGACAATCCACCAGCCCGTGCCTGGCATGACGATAGGCGCGCGGCAATCGGCCGACGATGGCAAAGCCCTGCTTTTGCCACAGCGCCACAGCCGCCTCGTTGGTGGCCACCACGCTGTTGAATTGCAGCGCCAGAAAGCCGCGTTCGCGCGCGCGCTGCTGCGAGTGTTCGCACATGGCCCGCGCCACGCCCTTGCCGCGCGCGGCGGGCGAGACCATATAGCCGCAATTGCCGACATGGCCGCCCGGCCCGGCGGCGTTCGGCTTCAGGAAATAGCTGCCGAGCACGGCGCCGTCCTCCTCCGCCAGCCAGGTTTCCAGCGGCGCTTCGCACCACAGCCGCCGCGCGGCGTCCTCATCCATCTGCGGGTCGAAAGCGTAAGTCTCTTGCGCCGCGACAATGTCGCGGAAAATGGGCCAGAACGCCGCGAAGTCTTGCGGCGTCATTGCTCGAATCTGCATTATTTCTCCTGAATGGAATCTCACGCCTGCGCTTGCGGCGGATGGTCGTGATGGCGCGGCGCGGGATGGGTCATATCGCCCGACAGCAGGCTGGCGCCGGCGATCAGCGCGCCGCCCAGCCACTCTTGCAGCGTCATCTGCTCGCCGGCCAGGAGGTAGGCCGATACCGCGGCGAACACCAGTTCCATCAGCATCAGCGTCATCGCCTGGGTGGCCGGCAGGATGGACAAGCCATGCTGCGAAATCACGCTGGTGCACAACAGCACCACGCCCAGGATGGCCAGGATCAGCCAGCTTTCTGCGGGAATCTCCAGCATCTTGTGCAATTCGCCGCTGCGGGCCAGGCTGATCGCGCCCAGCAGCGCCACGCCGAACCAGATGGTGGCGGACTTCACCGCCACCGGTATGGTGTGCAAGCGCCGGCTGACCACATTGCCGAAAGCGAAAGCCATGCCGCCGGACAAGGCCAGCCATTCATACTGGTGGGTCAAAGGCAGGCCGCCATCCAATAAGCCGGGACGATAGATGAACACGCCGCAGCCCAGCAGGGACAGGGCCACCACCATCCAGCCGCTGCGCGTCAGCCGTTCATGCAACAACAGGCGCGACAGCAGCGCGGTCCACAGCGGCGACAGGTAAAACAACAGCAGCACCCGCATCACCTGGCCCTCGGCCACCGCCAGGGTATAGCTGAAATTGCACCAGCCGAACACCAGCATCAGCAGCAGCAACGGCGGCTCTAAACGGAACTGGCGGCGATAAACCTTGAAAAACACCGCCACGCCGACCGCGATGGTGATCAGATAGGTCGCCAGCGAAGCCATGGGCACGCTGACGCCGCTGGCCTTGAGGCTGCGGAAGGGATACCACATCAATGCCCATACCAGCGCTGTGGTGAGTATGCCGCTGGTGGCGAGAAATTTTTGTTTTACAGGTGTCATCGCAGTTTTTAAGATGGTCGATTGCCGCAGCCGTTTTTGATGGAGACGAGTTTGAACCCGCGCCTATCCCAATTGCACCCCTACCCCTTCCAGCGCCTGTCCGCGCTGCTGGCGGGCAGCCAGCCGCCAACCGCGTTGCCGCATATCAGCTTGGCGATGGGCGAACCCAAACATCCGGCGCCGCAATTGGTGAAGGACGCGCTGTGCGCCAATCTGTCCGGCCTGTCCGGCTACCCCGCCACGCAGGGCACGCCCGCCTTGCGCGAGGCTTGCGCGGATTGGGCTCAGCGCCGCTACGGCGTCAAACTGGATCCGGCGCGCGAGGTCCTGCCGGTCAACGGCAGCCGCGAGGCGCTGTTTTCGCTGACGCAATGCCTGATAGACGCCGACGGCGGCGAAAAACCGATAGTGATCTCTCCCAATCCTTTTTACCAGATTTACGAGGGCGCGGCACTGCTGGCCGGGGCGGAGCCCTACTACCTGAATTGCGAGGCGGCAAACCGCTTCCAGCCGGACTGGGACAGCGTGCCGGAAGCCATCTGGCGCCGCACCCAGCTGCTCATCGTCTGCAGCCCCGGCAATCCCACCGGCGCGGTGATGGACCTAGCCGGCTGGCAAAAACTGTTTTCGCTGGCGGACCGCTACGGCTTCGTCATCGCCAGCGACGAGTGCTATTCGGAAATCCACTTCGGCGAGCCGCCGCTGGGCGGCCTGTCCGCCGCGCGCTTGTCCGGCCGCGGCCTGGAGCGGCTGGTGATGCTGACCAGCCTGTCCAAGCGCTCCAATGTGCCTGGCATGCGCTCCGGCTTTGTCGCCGGCGACGCCGCCATCCTGGAAAAATTCCTGCTTTACCGCACCTACCACGGCAGCGCGATGAGCCTGACGGTGCAAGCCGCCAGCATCGCGGCCTGGAACGACGAAGCCCATGTCGAGTCCAACCGGGCGGCCTATCTGTCCAAATTCGCCGCCGTATTGCCCTTGCTGCGCGGCGAGCTGGATGTGGAAATGCCGGACGCCGGTTTTTATCTATGGGCCAAGGCGCCGGGCGGCGACGATGTCGGCTTCGCCCGCGCGCTGTTCGAATGCCAGCATGTGACCGTGCTGCCGGGCAGCTATCTGGCCCGCGACGCCCACGGCGCCAATCCCGGCCGCGGCTATATCCGCATCGCCCTGGTGGCGGAAGAGGCGGAATGCGTGGCCGCCGCCCTTAGAATTGTAGAATTCATCCAGACACAACGCGCCGCCATTCCGGCGTGACACCCGAAACCCATCCTTCAGAAACCACATGACGACTTCGATTCACATTGCCAAAGGACTTAACCAAATGCATCCGATCCAAAGCCTGATCGAGCAGGCGTTCGAAAACCGCGCCGAGATCACCCCCGCCACCGTATCGCCGGAATTGAAGGCCGCCATCGAGCAGGTCGTCACCGAGCTGGACAACGGCCATCTGCGCGTCGCCGAGAAACAGGGCGACAAATGGGTGGTGAACCAGTGGGTGAAGAAGGCGGTGCTGCTGTCCTTCCGCATCCGCGACAACGCCGTGCAAGACGACGGCGTCAACCGCTACTTCGACAAGGTGGACACCAAGTTCGCCGATTGGAGCCAGGCCCGCTTCCAGGAGGCCGGCTTCCGCGTGGTGCCGGGCGCGGTGGCGCGCAAGGGCAGCTTCATCGCCAAGAACACCGTGCTGATGCCGTCCTACGTCAATATCGGCGCCTATGTCGATGAAGGCGCCATGGTGGACACCTGGGCCACCGTCGGCTCCTGCGCCCAGATCGGCAAGAACGTGCACCTGTCCGGCGGCGTCGGCATCGGCGGCGTGCTGGAGCCGCTGCAAGCCAACCCGACCATCATCGAAGACAACTGCTTCATCGGCGCGCGCTCGGAAATCGTCGAAGGCGTGATCGTCGGCGAAGGGTCGGTGATCTCGATGGGCGTCTACATCGGCCAGTCCACCAAGATCTACGACCGCGAAACCGGCGAAGTGATGTACGGCCGCGTGCCGCCGGGCTCGGTGGTGGTATCCGGCAACCTGCCGTCCAAGGATGGCAGCCACAGCCTGTACTGCGCGGTGATCGTCAAGAAGGTGGACGCGCAAACCCGCAGCAAGACCAGCATCAACGAACTGCTGCGCGGCGTGTAAATCCGCAACAGCGGCAAACGGGGCCTGTCGTTTGCCGCTCCTGGCGCCGCCCGCTTTCTCGCAGCGCAACAAAATGCCGTTGCTTAACCGCGCCAAATCACGTCAACTGTGTTGATGTTGCGTCATAATTGCACACAGTAACATAGTGATATTTGGCTGCTTGGCGGCAAAGCTATAAAATCTCGCTATTCGAGATGGGATAGCGCATCGCCATGACGGACGTTCAGCCGTCAAAACAGAGCGGCAGCCATCCTCACCCATGCCGCGACGCAACACGTCGCCGCTGCAAGACTCGTTTGAATTTCCCCGACTCATCGGAGTCTCATACAGACTTCTCTTGCAAGCTGTTTGGAATTTTCGTGCCCTCAGAACATTTCATCGAATTCAGGAACGTCAGCTTCGCCTACGGCGATCGGCCCATCCTGAAAAACCTCACCCTCAGCGTGCCGCGCGGCAAGCTGGTCGCCGTCATGGGCGGCAGCGGCAGCGGCAAGACCACGCTGCTGCGGCTGATTTCCGGCCAGATCCGCCCCGACTCGGGCGAGGTGCTGATCGACGGCCGCGACATCGCGCGGATGAGCCAGGCCGAGCTGTACCAGCACCGCCGCCGCATGGGCATGCTGTTCCAGTTCGGCGCGCTGTTCACCGACCTGTCGGTAGAGGACAATGTCGCCTTCCCGCTGCGCGAGCACACAAAGCTGCCGGACGCCATGATAGGCGACCTCGTCACCATGAAGCTGGAGGCCGTCGGCCTGCGCGGCACCCAAAAGCTGATGCCGGCCGAGCTGTCCGGCGGCATGGCGCGCCGGGTGGCGCTGGCGCGCGCCATCGCGCTGGACCCGCAGCTGATGCTGTACGACGAGCCCTTCACCGGCCTGGATCCGATCTCGCTGGGCGTGATCGCGCTGTTGATCAAGAAGCTGAACGACGCGCTCGGCACCACCGCGGTGATGGTGACGCACGACGTGCACCAATCGCTGGCCATCGTCGATCACGTATTGTTCGTCGCCAATGGCCAGATCATCGCCCAGGGCACGCCGGACGAAGTCCGCGGCTCCGATTCGCCTTGGGTAAAGCAATTCATCAACGGTGAAGCCGACGGCCCGGTGCATTACGCCTATCCGGCCGCCAGCACGCTGGAATCCGACCTGGGTCTGCAAGGAGGCGCGCATGCTTGACCTGATTACCTCGCCGCTGCGCCGTCTGGGCCATGCCGTCATCAACGCCGTGTGGCGGCTGGGTTTCGCCAGCCGCTTCCTGCTGGCCATTCTGGCCAATAGCGGCCAAAGCCTGCTGCGGCTGCAGCTGACCATACGCGAGATCTACTTCGCCGGCGTGATGTCGCTGATCATCATCGTGGTGTCCGGCCTGTTCGTCGGCATGGTGCTGGGCCTGCAGGGCTACACCACGCTGGCCAAGTTCGGCTCCGCCGACGCGCTGGGCGCCATGGTAGCGCTGGCGCTGCTGCGCGAACTCGGCCCGGTGCTGGCGGCCTTGCTGTTCGCCAGCCGAGCCGGCAGCGCCATGACCGCCGAGATCGGCCTGATGAAGACCACCGAGCAGCTCGACGCGATGAGCGTGATGGCGGTCAATCCGATGGCTCGGGTGATCGCGCCGCGCTTCTGGGCCGGCGTCATCTCCATGCCCATCCTGGCCGCGCTGTTCAACGTCGTCGGCGTGTTCGGCGGCTATCTGGTGGGCGTGGTGATGATAGGCCTGGACGCCGGGACGTTCTGGTCGCAGATGCAGAGCAATGTGGACCTGCACTACGACGTGATCAACGGCATCATCAAGAGCCTGGTGTTCGGCATCGCCGTGACGCTGATCGCCGTGTTCGAAGGCTACGACGCCACCCCGACCGCCGCCGGCGTATCGGCCGCCACCACCCGCACCGTGGTGACCTCGGCGCTGGTGATCCTGGCGCTGGACTTCGTGCTGACCGCCTTCATGTTCTAGGAAAAAAATCGAATGAAACGCTCTACCATTGATTTGTGGGTCGGCATCTTTGTCGCCCTGGGCATCGCCGCCGTCACCTTCCTGTCGCTGAAGGTGGCTAACCTGACTCCGCAAAGCGCGTCGCAGACCTATGTGCTGTACGCCGATTTCGACAATGTCGGCGGCCTGAAGGTGAAGGCGCCGATCAAAGAAGCCGGCGTGCTGGTGGGCCGCGTGTCCGACATCCGCCTGGACCCGAAAACCTACCGCGCGCGCGTGACGATGAATATCGACAAGCAATACCAGATGAGCGACGACGTCAGCGCCTCCATCCTGACTTCCGGCCTGTTGGGCGAGCAGTACGTCGGCCTGCAGCAGGGCGGCTCGGAAAACAATCTGTCGGCTGGCGGCACCATCACCATCACCTCGTCGGCCATGGTGCTGGAGCAGCTGATCGGCAAATTCATGACCGGTTTTACCGGCAAAGACGCCAGCAAGTAGCGTCCAATCGGGGCAACTCCCTCCCTTGGCCCGGCGCTGCCGGGCTGGATTTGTGAACCATGGAATCTCGCAAATGAAAAAACTGATCTCGCTGTTCTGTCTGATGTTGGGTCTGTCCTCCGCCCAGGCGCTGGCCGCCGACACCCCGGTGGATATCATCAAGGACGGCTCGCGCCAAGTGTTGGACGTCCTGAAGCAGGACAACGGCAAGAACACCAAGCAAGTCCGCCAGCAGGCCGAAACCATCGCCGTGCCGCTGTTCGACTTCCCGCGCATGACCGCCCTGGCCGTCGGCATCGGCTGGCGCCAAGCGACGCCGGAGCAGCGCACGCAGCTGACCCAGCAGTTCCAGACCCTGCTGGTTCGCACCTACTCCACCACCATGACCCGCTTCAAGACCGCCCAGGTCAATGTGCAGGCCAACCCGGTGATCAGCGCCAACGGCCGCGACGCCACCGTCAAATCCAGCGTCACCCTGCCGGGCAACGCCAATCCGGTGGCCGTGGACTACGTGCTGAACAAGGGCGACAAGGGCTGGAAGATCTACAATGTCAGCGTGGAAGGCGCCAGCCTGGTCACCGTGTACCGCAACAGCTTCAATGAAGAAATCCAGAAGAGCGGCGTGGACGGCCTGATCAAGCTGCTGCAAGACAAGAACGCGGCACCGGGCGCCGCCGCGCCGGCCGCCAAGGGCAAAGGCTGATGCTGGAGACGCTCGCCACCGGCCAGGCGGCCTTGAAAGGCCGCATCGACATGGCCAATAGCGGCGCGCTGGCCGCACCGCTGCGCCGGCTCGCCGCGCAGGGCCCGCTGCGGCTGGACCTGTCGGCCGTCGAGGCCGCCGATTCGGCCGCCGTGGCCTTGCTGCTGGCGGCCCATCGCGCCGCCCGCGCCGCGGGACACGCGCTGACGCTCGCCGGCGCGCCGGATAATGTGCGGGCGCTGGCCGGACTGTACGGCCTGCAAGCCCTGCTGTTCTCGGAGACTGAATGATATGCGCAGCGCCAAACCGCTGATCGCCATCGCCGCGCTGCTGACGGGCTGCGCCAGCGCCCCCACGACGGCCTACGACCCGTACGAGCCCTATAACCGGGCGATGTACACGGTGAACGACAAGGCCGACCAATGGGTGCTGCAGCCCGCCGCCAAGGGTTACCAGAAGGTGGTGCCCTCGCCGGTGCGCACCGGCGTCAGCAACTTCTTCGACAATCTGAAGGACGTGTACAGCTTCGCCTTCAACATCGCGCGCGCCGAACCGGAAAAAGCCGCCAACGACTTCATGCGCGTGGCGATCAACACCGGCTTCGGCCTATTCGGTCTGATCGACATCGCCGACCAGGCGGGTCTGAAGAACAACAAGACCTCCTTTGGCGATGTGCTGGCCAGCTGGGGCTGGAAGAACAGCAACTACTTCGTGCTGCCCTTCTTCGGCCCATCCACCGTCCGCGACGGCGCCGGCCTGACGGTTTCGCTGGCCGGTCCGGGACCGGAGCGCCACTTCTATCACAACACCGGCGAAGCCGTCGCTTTCTACGGCGTCTACGGCGTCAGCACCCGCGCCAAGTATCTGGGCGTGGAAGGCCTGCTGGACACCGCCGCAGTGGACCGCTACAGCTATACCCGCGACGTGTTCATGCAGATGCGCGCCAAGCAACTGGGCCAGCCCGACCCGACCCAGTCCAGCGACAACCTGAACCTGGACGAGTTGATGGACAGCCCCGCGCCCGCCGGCAAGAGCGACAGCTCCGCTCCGGCTGCGCATGCAAGCGAAAGCCCGGCTCCGAAAACGGCAGCCTCGGCCGCTCAGTAAGGCTGCCGCTAGCAGGAACAGGCGCGCCGCTCGGCAAGAGCGACGCGCCGTTTTTTTGCCGCGAGCCGGCCATCCCCGCCACACAGGCAAGCATCCCTAAGCCTAGTAAGGTTACAATACGCCCGCCGCCCCGGCTGTCCGCAGCCCGGCGGCCGTTTTCATTTTTAATTTGTCAGGAAACACCATGAGCCAATTGCCCGCCTGCCCGCAATGCGGATCGGAATACACCTACCAGGACGGCGCGATGTTCGTGTGCCCGGAGTGCGCCCACGAATGGAACGAACAAACCGCCGCGCCGGCTGAAGAACAGCGCGTGGTGCGCGACGCCGTCGGCAATGTGCTGCAAGACGGCGACAGCGTCACCGTGATCAAGGATCTGAAAGTGAAGGGATCGTCGCTGGTGGTGAAAGTCGGCACCAAGGTCAAGAACATCCGCCTGGTGGACGGCGACCACGACATCGACTGCAAGATCGATGGCATCGGCGCGATGGGCCTGAAGTCCGAGTTCGTCAAGAAAGCCTGATTTTCCCGCCCGCGGGGCGGCATGCCGCCGTCCCGCCCTCCTATACTCCAGACAGCCCCACTCGCCGCCATTTCGATGAAGCGCTTGCTGTCCGGACTCCTTCTCTTGCTGTGGCTAAGCCTGGCCTCGGCCCAGCCAATCGTCCTCCGCGTCTGCCACGAGGATGCGCCCTCCTATCCCTGGCTGCTGGAAAATGGCCGCGGACTCAGCCAAATCATGCTGACGATGGTTGCCGACAAGCTCGGCATCGCCATCCAGAACGAAGCCATGCCCTGGGTGCGCTGCATGCTGGAAGTGAAATCCGGGCGGATGGATGGTCTGTATAAAATCAGCTTCTCGCCGGAACGGCAGGAATTGGGCGTGTTTCCGATGAAGAACGGCCAGCCCGACGCCGCGCTGCGCATGCTGACCGACAGCTATAGCCTGTATCGATTGAAAGACAGCGCGCTCGCCTGGGATGGCCATCGCATCGAAGGCGCGGGCAAAGGCATCGCGGCCCAGGCCGGCTTCTCCATCGTCAACCGCTTGCAGCAAATGGGCTTGCCGGTGGACAGCAGCTCGCGCAACGCGGCGGTCATTCTGCACAAGGTGCTGCTCGGGCGCGTAAGCGGCGCGGCGCTGCAAAGCCGCGAAGCGGACGACGCCATCGCCGCCGAGCCTGCCTTGCAAGGCAAACTGGATAAATTGGAGCCTCCGCTGGCGACCAAGCCTTACTACCTGATCTTCTCGCACGCCTTCTACCAGCGTCAGCCGGATAGGGCGCATCAAGTCTGGGACGCCATCGCCGCAGTGCGCGCCTCGCCCGCCTACCTCGCCGCCAAGCCTGGAAAATAAGCCGTCGCAGCCATCAATTTGGCATTTAATGCGGCGGCAAAATAAATACAATATCATTTTCAAATCCGCCAGTTCAGCGCCAGGTTTGGCTGCGCTGACACTGCGGCGAATCAAGCGCGGATGGATGCAGGCCCGCCCGATAGCCGATTGCCGGCTCAATCGTCGATGGCCCGCCCCAGACGCCGCCTTGCCCAGGAGCTCCTCATGCCGCAACTCGCCGTCAACCATACTCAAGTCAATTACAGCAGCCAGGGCGATGGCCCCGCGCTGGTGCTGGTGCACGGCACCAGCGTGGATGCGCAAGCCAATTTCGGCCATCTGGCCGAGCGTTTCGCCGACCGCCGCCGCGTCGTGCTGCCGAATTACGGCGGCAACGGCGGCTCCACCCTGCCGCCCGGCCCGCTGCGACTGGACACGCTAGTTGAACAGATTGCCGCCGTGATCGATGACGCCTCTCCCGAGCAGCCGGTGGATCTGCTCGGCGACTCGCTCGGCGCGGTGGTGGCCGCCGCCGTCGCCGCCCGCCATCCCCAGCGCATCCGCCGTTTGATCCTGGTGGCCGGCTGGGCCAATAGCCATGATGCGCGCCATCAGATGGTGTTCCGCGGCTGGGCGGACTTGCTGCAAGCCGACAATGCGCTGTGCAACCGCTACGCCGCCGCGCTGGCGCTGAGCCCGGCCTTTTTGTCCGCCCTGGGCGAAGACGTGATAACCGCCTTCCTGCGGCAAACGCCGCCGCCGGACACGCTGCGCCGCGTAGAGCTGGGCCTGGGCATCGACATCCGCAACGCCGCATCCGCCATCGCCGCGCCCACCCTGGTCATCGCCGGCAAACAGGACTATCTGGTGCCGGCCTATCAGACTCAGGATTTGCAGCAAAGAATCGCCGGCAGCCTCTACGCCGAAGTCGACGCCGGCCACGGCGTGTTGCTGGAGCAGCCGGACCGGGTGGTCGAGCTGGTCCGCAAGTTTCTGCTGGACTAACGCCGGCCGCAATCGGAAAACATGAAAAACGCCGCGTCCCCAGGGCTCGCGGCGTTTTGCTTGTCGACAGCGGAAAGGATCAGCTGACGCGCTCGATCAGCGCGCCGACGGCGCCCAGCTTTTTCTCGATGTACTCGTAGCCGCGGTCCAGGTGGTAGATGCGGTCGACGATGGTTTCGCCTTCGGCCACCAAGCCGGCGATCACCAGGCTGGCGGAGGCGCGCAGGTCGGTGGCCATCACGGTGGCGCCGGACAGCTTGTCCACGCCCTTGACGATGGCGGTGTTGCCTTCCACTTCAATGTTGGCGCCCATGCGGTTCAGCTCCGGCACGTGCATGAAGCGGTTTTCGAAGATGGTCTCGGTCACCACGCCGG
This sequence comes from Chromobacterium sp. IIBBL 290-4, assembly GCF_024207115.1. Lineage (NCBI taxonomy): Bacteria > Pseudomonadati > Pseudomonadota > Betaproteobacteria > Neisseriales > Chromobacteriaceae > Chromobacterium > Chromobacterium sp. IIBBL 290-4. Next base: position 1,817,610 of record NZ_CP100128.1, on the reverse strand, counting down.
CGCCCTCGGCCACGCAGTTCAGCGTCATCAGCTGCGCCTGCATGTCGGTCGGGAAGGCCGGGTACGGCAGGGTGCGGAAGTTGACGGCCTTGGGGCGCTGCTTCATGTCCAGCGAGATCCAGTCGTCGCCGCACTCGATCAGCGCGCCGGTTTCACGCAGCTTGTCCAGCACCGCTTCCATGCTCTTGGGCGCGGCGTTGCGCAGCACCACGTGGCCGCGGGTCATCGCGCCGGCCACCAGGAAGGTGCCCGCCTCGATGCGGTCAGGCATCACTGCGTACTCAGCGCCGTGCAGCTTGTCCACGCCCTCGATCACCAGCCGGTCGGTGCCGATGCCGGAAATCTTGGCGCCCATCGCCACCAGGCAGTGGGCCAGGTCGGTCACTTCCGGCTCGCGGGCGGCGTTTTCCAGGATGGTGGTGCCTTCGGCCAGCGTGGCGGCCATCAGCAGGTTTTCGGTGCCGCCGACGGTCACCATGTCCATCACGATGCGGGCGCCGCGCAAGCGCTTGGCGCGCGCCTTCACATAGCCATGCTCGATCGACACTTCCGCGCCCATCGCCACCAGGCCCTTGATGTGCTGGTCCACCGGCCGGCTGCCGATGGCGCAGCCGCCGGGCAGGGACACGGTGGCCTCGCCGAAGCGCGCCAGCGTCGGGCCCAGCACCAGAATGGAGGCGCGCATGGTCTTCACCAGATCATACGGCGCCACCAGGCTGTCCAGCTGGGCGGCGGTGATTTCCATCTCGTGCACATTGTCGGTCATCACCCGCACGCCCATGCCTTGCAGCAGCTTTTGGGTGGTGGCGATGTCGCGCAGCATCGGCACATTGGTGAAGCGCATGGTGTCGGCGGTCAGCAGGCCGGCGCACAGGATGGGCAGCGCGGCGTTCTTGGCGCCGGATACGCGGATTTCGCCGTTCAGCGGGCCGTTGCCGGTGATTCTCAGTTTGTCCATTACTCTAAAACCTCTTGCGCCGCGCGGGCTGCGGGTGCCTTCCGCGCGGCTGAATCTATCTATCAACCTTGCAGCTTGGCCCACTCGTCCGGCGTGGCGGCCTTGACGATGGAAAGCGCGTGAATCTCGTTGCTGGCCAGGCGGCTGGCGATCACTTCCTTCACCATGCGGTGGCGGTCGATCAGACGCTTGCCTTCGAAAGCGGCGGATACCACGGTGGCGTAGAAGTGGTGGCCGTCGCCCTCCACTTTGATATAGGCGCAGTCTAGGCCGGCCTCGATATATTGTTGAACCTGTTGTTCAGTCATGGCGGGAATCCTGAGCGAATATTGATTAATGGCGCATTTTGTAGCCGGAGCGGATCAGCCACAGGGCCAAGGACACCAGCGCGATCAGGCTGCCTCCGGTCACGCCGGCGGACAGCCAGGGGCTGACGTCGGCCTGGCCGAAGAAGCCATAGCGGAAGCCGTCGATCATGTAGAACACCGGGTTGGCGTGCGACACGGCGTACCAGAACGGCGGCAGGCTGTTGATGGAATAGAACACGCCGGACAGGAAAGTCAGCGGCATGATCAGGAAATTCTGGAAGGCGGCCAACTGGTCGAACTTCTCCGCCCAGATGCCGGCGATCACGCCCAGCGTGCCCAGCACGCCGCAGCCCAGCAAAGCGAACACCAAGGCCCACAACGGCTGAGCCGGCAGCGGCAGGCCGAACCAGGCGGTCACAGCCAGCACCCCCGCGCCCACCGCCAGGCCGCGCACCACCGAGGCCAGCATATAGGCGAAGAAAAACTCCGCGGCAGTCAGCGGCGGCAGCAGCAGAAACACGATATTGCCGGTGATCTTGGACTGGATCAGGCTGGACGAACTATTGGCGAAGGCGTTCTGCGCCATCGACATCATCGCCAGGCCGGGAATCAGGAACGCGGTGTAGCCGACGCCGGGATAGGCCTCGACATGCTTGGACAGCACGTGGGCGAAGATCAGCTGGTACATCAGCGCGGTCAGCACCGGCGCGGCGACGGTCTGGAACGACACCTTCCAGAAGCGCACCAGCTCCTTCTTGAACAGGGTGAGGAAACCTATCATGCCGCGCCTCCGTTCATCATCTTGACGAAGACGCTTTCCAGATCGGTCTCCACTACGTTCAGTTCGCGCACTTCCACCCGGGCCTGGCGCAGCTCGGCCAGCACGCCTTCCAGCTCGGACAGATCGGCCAATTGCAGCACGATGCGGCCATCTTCCTCGCGCAGCTTGCGCGCGGCCAGGCTGGCGGGCAGCGCGGCGGACAGTTTGACCGCCACTTCGCGGCGCGCGCTATGCGCCAGCAGCTTGTCCTTGTTCTCCAAGGCCAGCAGCTTGCCCTTTTTCAGCATGGCGATGCGGCCGCACAGCGTTTCGGCCTCTTCCAGATAGTGGGTGGTCAGCACGATGGTGGTGCCGGCGCGGTTCAGCTCCTGCACAAAGGCCCACAAGCTCTGGCGCAGCTCCACGTCCACCCCGGCGGTGGGCTCGTCCAGCACCACCACGGGCGGCCGGTGCACCAGCGCCTGCGCCACCATCACCCGGCGCTTCATGCCGCCGGACAGCGCGCGCATATTGCTGTCGGCCTTGTCGGCCAGGCCCAGCTTATCCAGCATTTCGTCTATCCAGGCATCGTTGCGGGACAGGCCGAAGTAGCCGGACTGGAAGCGCAGCGTTTCGCGCACCGACAGGAAGGGATCGAACACCAGCTCCTGCGGCACCACGCCGAGGGCGCGCCGCGCCTGGCGGAAATCGCCCACCACGTCGTGGCCCATGACGCGGATGGCGCCGCTGTCGGGACGCGCCAAACCGGCCAGCGCCGAGATCAGCGTGGTCTTGCCCGCGCCGTTGGGGCCGAGCAGCGCGAAGAATTCGCCGGGCTCGACGGTGAAGCTCACCTTATCCAGCGCCTGCAGCTGGCCGTAGCGTTTGCTGACGGCCTCGATTTCGATTGCGTGGGACATGAAGACCATGACGCCGCCAGCGTTATGCCGCCATCGCGGGGCAAGGCTAGTGGCTTGAGAAAAAAGCGCAATTATAGCGCTGGCTCAGCGACTTGGGAAAAGTTGTTCCATCACTTGCGGCGTGAAAACCCCGCGGTAGAAATATTGCAACAGTCGGCTGACCGACAGGCCTTCGTTAAAGCAGTTTTCCACAGTCAGCGCGCGGTTGAACAAGCCCTCATGCAGCGACTGCAAGGCCACCGCCGCTTCGTCCGGCTCGACATAGTCGAAAGCCTGGCCGCGCGCCTTGGCATCGACGATCACCTGGCGCAACAGGCCGCGGATTTCATGCATCCGCGCCACGCATTCCTCATGGATGGGCGCCAGTTCGCCCACATGCTCGCTGCGCATGAACAGAATCATCAAGATGCGCCGCACTTGCGGATTGTCCTGCAACAACATCAGCAGCCTGTGGCTATGACCCCACAGCGCCTGCGCCGGGTCCTTCTGCGCCACTTCCACCAATTGGGCGCGGATATCGTCAAAAGGCGGCGACACCCGGTCCAGCATGGCGCGGTACAGGTCCAGCTTGTTCTGGAAATGCCAGTACACCGCGCCGCGCGTCAGGCCCGCCGCCGTAGCGATCTCGGCCAGCGTGGTGCTGGCCACGCCATGCTCGCTGAACATCTGCTCGGCCGCATCCAGCAACAACTGCCGCGTCTGTTCCGCCTCTTCGCGTGTCTTCCGTGCCATTCCTTAATCTTTGCGCTAGTACTAGTAAATGAATTTTACCGTTAAAACACGGTCAATCCGATCTGTGTTCGCACCCGAACAACCATATTCTCCATTTTACATACATGCGCGCATGTATGTAAAATACCCGACATTTCCGGTCGGTCTTATCCAAACCATACTGAAGCAGACTGAGCGCGAGCCGACTTCTGCTTAGGATAGACATGAAAACGAATGACAATAGCATTAACGTGCGATAATCCAGGATCCAGACCGGACGGCATGCCGCAAAGATTTTTACCCCATACCAACTAAAACCAGCCTTACCTAGCGATTCTGCCCTTTTGAGGATTCGATACCATGCAAGGAAAAGATTTACTGCCGCGCGCCACACGCGGCCTGCTGCTCGGCGCCATCGCCGCCAGCCTGGCGGCCTGCGGCCAGAAGCCTGACGCCCAGGCCGGCGCCGCCATGCCGCCGGTGCCGGTGGCAGTGCTCGCCGTGCAGCCCGCCAATGTGCCGGTCACCTATGAATACGTCGGCCAGGCGGCCGGCTCGCGCGAAGTGGAAGTGCGCGCCCGTGTCGGCGGCATTCTGCAAAAGCGCTCCTACACCGAAGGCAAACCGGTCAAGGCCGGCGACCTGTTGTTCCAGATCGATCCCGAGCCGTTCAAGGCCGCGCTGGACCAGGCCAAAGCGAATCTGCAGGTGCAGCAGTCGCAGCTGTCGCGCACCAAGCAGGACTACGACCGGGTGATGCCGCTGTTCAAGGAAAACGCCGTCAGCCAGAAAGACCGCGACGACGCCCAGGCCGCCTACACCGCCGCCAAGGCATCGGTCGCCGCCGCCCAGGCCCAGGTGGAGCAAGCCCAGATCAATCTGGGCTACACCCGCGTCACCGCGCCGATTTCCGGCATCACCAGCCAGGAAGCCCGCTCCGAGGGCAGCCTGGTGGCCACCAGCGCCGACGCCAGCCTGCTGACCAAGATCTCGCAGCTGGACCCGATCTACGTCAACTTCAGCATGTCCGACAGCGACATGCTGAACCTGCGCAAGATGCAGCACAGCGGCAAGCTGAAACTGGCCAATGGCGGCGGTTTCGAGGTGCAGCTCAAGCTGCCGGACGGCAGCATGTACGGCAAGACCGGCCACCTGAACTTCACCGACAGCCTGGTGGACGCCACCACCGGCACCATCCGCTCGCGCGCCACCTTCGCCAATCCGCAAGGCGGCATCCTGCCCGGCCAGTTCGTCCGCGTGCAGCTGAAGGGCGCGGTGCGCACCGCCGCCATCACCGTGCCGCAGCGCGCGGTGCTGACCACGCAGCAAGGCAAGATGGTGTGGGTGGTCGGCGCCGACGGCAAGGTCGCGCCCCGCCCCATCGCCACTTCGCAGGAAGTGGGGCTGGACGTGTTGGTTGAGCAGGGCCTGAAAGCCGGCGATCAAGTGGTTGTCGACAATATCATCAAGCTGCGTCCGGGCGCCGCGGTGAAACCGCACCCGTACCAGGCCGACGCCAGCGCGCCGGCCGCCCAGCAGTAAGCCAGGGGGAACCTGACACATGTTTTCCGCTTTCTTCATCCGGCGACCGATCTTCGCCAGCGTGATCTCCATCGTGATCATGCTGGCGGGTCTGGCCGCCATCAAGGCGCTGCCCATCCAGCAGTACCCTGAAATCGTGCCGCCGGTGGTGAACGTCACCGCCAGCTATCCGGGCGCCTCCGCCGAAGTGATCGCCAACACCGTGGCCGCGCCGCTGGAACAGGCGATCAACGGCGTGGACGACATGCTCTACGTGCAGTCCAACAGCGCCAGCAACGGCACGCTGTCGCTGAGCGTATCGTTCAAGATCGGCACCAACCCCGACCAGGCCACCATCAACGTCAACAACCGCGTGCAATCGGTGCTGTCGCAGCTGCCGGAAGAAGTGCGCCGCCAAGGCGTGAACGTGCGCAAAAAGTCGGCCACCATCTTGCAGGTGATCTCGCTATTCTCGCCCGACAACAGCCACGACACGCTGTTCATCAGCAACTACGCGCTGTTGAACGTGGTGGACGAGCTGAAGCGGGTGCCGGGCGTGGGCGATGTGGTCAACTTCGCCGGCCAGGACTACTCGATGCGGATCTGGCTGCGCCCGGACAAGCTGGCCCAGCTCAAGCTGACCCCCAGCGACGTGGCCGCCGCCATCCGCGAGCAGAACTCGCAATTCGCCGCCGGCAAGCTGGGCGCGCAGCCCACCCAGGAAAAACTGGAGTTCACCTACACCGTGACCACCCAGGGCCGCCTGTCCGAACCGGAAGAGTTTGAAAACATCATCATCCGCGCCAATCCGGACGGCTCGTCGGTGAAGCTGAAGGATGTGGCCCGCGTGGAACTGGGCGCGCTGTCCTATGACTTCCACGGCAAGCACAACGGCAAGGCCACCATTCCGATCGGCATCTTCCTGGCGCCGGGCGCCAACCAGCTGGCCACCGCGCAGGCGGTGGAAAGCGAGATGCAGCGCCTGTCCAAGGGTTTCCCGACAGGCCTGTCCTTCGGCATTCCCTACGACACCACCAAGTTCGTGGAAGTGTCCATCAAGGAGGTGTACCACACGCTGGGCGAAGCCATGCTGCTGGTATTCCTGGTGGTATTCCTGTTCCTGCAGAACTGGCGCGCCACGCTGATCCCCTGCCTGGCGGTGCCGGTATCCATCATCGGCACCTTTGCCGGCATGTATATGTTCGGCTTCACCATCAACACCTTGACGCTGTTCGGCCTGGTGCTGGCCATCGGCATCGTGGTGGATGACGCCATCGTGGTGCTGGAGAACGTCGAGCGCCTGATGACGCAGGAAGGCTTGTCGCCGCGCGAGGCCAGCTTCAAGGCGATGCAGGAAGTCTCCGGCGCGCTGGTGGCCATCGTGCTGGTGCTGTGCTCGGTATTCATTCCGGTGGCCTTCCTCGGCGGCATCGCCGGCCAGATGTACAAGCAGTTCGCGATGACCATCGCCGTATCGGTGGTGATCTCCGGCATCGTGGCGCTGACGCTGACGCCGGCGCTGTGCGCGCTGATCCTCAAGTCGGAACACCAGCATCAGAACCGTTTCTTTGAATGGTTCAACAACCGTTTCGACCGCCTGACCAGCCGTTACGCCAAGGGCGTGGCCTTCATCAACAAGCGCGCCGTGCTGTCCGTGCTGCTGTTCGGCGGCCTGATCGCCACCTCGGCCGGCCTGTTCCGCATCATCCCGACCAGCCTGGCGCCGGACGAAGACCAGGGCTACATCCTGGCCGCGGCCTTCCTGCCGGACGGCGCCTCGCTGACCCGCACCGCCGACACCATGGACAAGCTGGACGCCATGATGGCCAAGAACCCGGCGATAAAGGACCGGATGACCTTCGCCGGCTTCGACATCCTCACCGGCGGCAACAAGTCCAACGCCGGCGTGTCCTTCATCATTCTCAAGCCTTGGGATGAACGCAAGAGCCCGCAGCTGTCGTCGATGGCGGTGGTGAAAGACGTGTTCGGCAAAGGCATGATGGGCATCAACGACGGCATCGTACTGGCCTTCAACCCGCCGCCGATCTCCGGCATGTCCAACACCGGCGGTTTCGAGGCCTATGTGCAGGACCGCGCCGGCCGCACGCCGGCCGAGCTGGGCGAGATCACCAAGAAACTGGTGGCCGCCGCCGCCAAGCGCCCGGAACTGAAGGGGGTGCAAACCACCTTCTCCGCCAGCGTACCGCAGGTCTTCGTCAAGCTGGACCGCAGCAAGGCCAAGGCGCTGGGCGTGCCGGTGAACAGCGTGTTCGACACCATGCAGAGCACCTTCGGCGCGCTGTACGTGAACGACTTCAACAAGTTCGGCCGCACCTTCCGCGTGCAGCTGCAGTCTGAAGCGCCGTTCCGCACCAAGGTGGACGATCTGCGCAATGTCTACGTGCGTTCGCAAGCCGGCCAGATGATCCCGCTGACTGCGCTGGTGAACATCGAGCAGACCACCGGTCCGGAAACCCTGGAACGCTTCAACGTGTTCCCGGCGGCCAAGGTGGTGGGCGGCCCGGCGCCGGGCTATAGCTCGGGCCAGGCCTTGGCGGCGCTGGAAGACGCGGCGCGCGAAACGCTGCCCGAGGGCTATACCCTGGCCTGGACCGGCTCGGCCTTCCAGGAGAAATCCACCAGCGGCTCATCCGCCCTGGTGTTCGGCTTCGGCATGATCATGGTGTTCCTGATCCTGGCGGCGCAATACGAACGCTGGAGTCTGCCGATCTCGGTGCTGATGGCGGTGCCCTTCGCCGTGTTCGGCGCGCTGATGGCCAACTGGCTGCGCGGCCTGGCCAACGACGTGTACTTCCAGGTGGCGCTGGTGACCCTGATCGGCCTGTCGGCCAAGAACGCCATCCTGATCGTGGAGTTCGCGGTGCAAAAGATGGAAGAAGGGCTGGATGCGATGGATGCCGCGCTGGAAGCGGCCCGCCTGCGCTTCCGCCCCATCGTGATGACCTCGCTCGCCTTTGTGCTGGGTTGCGTGCCGCTGGCCATTTCCAGCGGCGCCGGCTCCGCCAGCCGACACTCCATCGGCACCGGCGTGATCGGCGGCATGCTGTCGGCCACCTTCATCGCCACCTTCTTCATTCCGCTGTTCTTCATTCTGATCATGAAGCTCAGCAAACAGAACAAGCCTCAGCAAAACGCCGAGGCCGGAGGAAACGCAGATGCTTAAGCGCGCCCTGATACCCGCCGCCGTCGCGCTGGCGCTGTCGGCCTGCGCGGTGGGCCCCGACTACAGCCGGCCCAAGGTCGAGCTGCCGGCCGCCCAGGCCGGCGCGCCAAACCCGGCGCTCAGCGCCGACTGGTGGCAGCGCTTCGACGACGCTACGCTGAACCAGCTGATCGCCGAGGCGCTGAAAAACAACGCCGACCTGCAACTGGCCGCCGCCCGCGTCGAGCAAGCCGCCGCCCAGGCTGGCATCGCCCGCGCCGCGCTGCTGCCGGCGCTTAACGCCAACGCCGGCTACCAGAGCGGCCGCAGCTCCAGCCAGCTGGCCAGCCCCGGCGCGCCGCTGGTCAACGATGTCCGCGTCGCCAACCTGACGGCGGCGTGGGAGCTGGACCTGTGGGGCAAGCTGCGCCGCAGCAACGAAGCGGCCCGCGCCAGCTACGCGGCCAGCCGCTACGACCGCGACGCGGCCCAGTTGGCCCTGAGCGCGCAAGTGGCGCAGACCTACTTCCAGCTGCGCGCCTTCGACGCCCAGCTGGACATCGCCAAGCGCACGCTGCAAAGCCGCGAGGAATCGCTGCGCCTGCAAACCAAGCGCTTTCACGGCGGCCTGATCTCCGAGCTGGAACAGCGCCAGGCCGAAGCCGAAGCCGCAGCGGCGCGCGCTTCCGTGCCGCAGATCGCCCGCTCGCTGGAGCAGACCGAAACAGCGCTGGGCGTGCTGCTGGGCCATAGCCCCAAGCAGCTGGCGGATGGCAATCTGCAACGCGGCAAGGACATCAACAGCCTGGCCACGCCGCCGGACGTGCCGGCCAACCTGCCCTCCAGCCTGCTGGAGCGCCGGCCGGACGTGGCGTCCAGCGAGCAGCAGTTGATCGCCGCCAACGCCCGCATCGGCGTGGCCAAGGCGGCTTACTTCCCCAGCATCAGCCTGACCGGCGCGCTGGGGTCGCAAAGCCTGTCGCTGGACAGCCTGTTCACCAGCGCCACCCGCACCTGGAGCTTCGCCGGCAACGCCGCCGCGCCCATCTTCAACTTCGGCGCCACCGGCTACAACGTGGACGCCGCCAGCGCCGTCCAGAAGCAGGCGCTGGCGCAATACCAGAAGACGGTGCAAACGGCGTTCAAGGACGCGCTGGACGCGCTCGCCGCCAACAGCACCTCCCGCGACATCGTCGCCGCGCAAACCACCCAGCTGAACGCTGTGGACCGCGCGCTCAAACTGGCCGGCCTGCGCTACGACAACGGCTACGCCAGCTATCTGGACGTGCTGGACGCGCAGCGCAGCAGCTTCCAGGCCCAGCTCAACCTGGTGAGCGCCAAGCTGGACCGCCTCAACGCCACCATCAGCGTCTACAAGGCGCTGGGCGGCGGGTGGGAGGCGAGTAAGCCTTAAGCTAATCCGCCATGCCCTCGCGCCACGCTTGGCAATATAGAGAAACCACTCCAAGCAATGGCGCGAACACCGCGCCTCCAAGCCCTCTCCTCCGGGAGAGGGCTCTGAGAGGACACCTCGACACTACCACCCACTCTTCGCAAACCAATATCCTTCAAATCCTGGACCTAATTCATTCCATGACAGGACGGAACCTTGGGCCAATCCACTCGTTCAGGAAAACCTGTTTGCAACGGCACATCGCGCAAGGCTTGGCGATACGCCATCAGTTGGTTAAACGTCTCTTGATTAAGCGTGGCAGGGCGACCCAGGTCAATTTCATCGCGATGGCGCTGGACTAACCATTCTGTTGCGAATAGATGAGAATCTCGCTGAACGCGAACTTGACTCGCTAACAGCCCTCTGTCTGGCAGATCCACAGGCAATGGCGTATTGCCAGCTGCAAGCCAGTCCTGATATTGATTCCAAAGCCAAACACCCTCTGGAATCGTTGCCCCCGTTTCCATATTTAGAACTATGTCCGGTCTAGCCGTTAATTTATACTGGGCCATGGTTTATCCTTAAGTTGTAGAATTCTCACAGTTCGGCATCTGCTGCAATCCACGACCCACCAGTGCCGCCACCCGCCGTCCCATCCTCCAGCAAAGCTGCCTGCCCACCCACCCCCCTGATATAGCTAATGATATCAACGTTCCATCTACCGTCGGAGCAAATTCAAGTTTCAAAGGAGCAACATTACTAGTAGCGAAGGACCATATAGTGAAGCTACTCGCTGCCGAGGCCATAACAGAGGGAGCGACTCGCTTCCTTATTTTCCACTGCATGCCAACATACACAGTGTTACTACCATTGAACCCTCCCACCCCATATTGATAAATAGCCCCACTCCCCATAATCTCAAAATATCGCTGACAAAGCGAAATCTCATGCCCATATAAAAGATGCTCGTAAGGCGTGCAGGCAACTCCCTTTTCAAGTTGAACGCCTGTCACACAAAAAATCGCCCCAGCCGTATTCACAAGATTCACCACTCCAGCAGAGGCCATTTTATTCCCCGCATTCCAGGAATTTTCTATCCCCTGATAACCTACCCCGGCCCCCAAGTTAAATACCAGATTCAGTCCGGCACCCGCCCCCTTCATAGACCAACTTCCGGCAACATCTCCAGGAATATTGGCCAGCTTGATCAATGTCCAGGCTTTTGCCTGAGAGATCGTATAAGTAAACACATAAGATCGGCTTCCATCGGCATTTACCAGCGCCCCGGAAAACTTCCCCGTCAATGAGGCATATACATAAAATTGCAAAGAAATCGGCTGAGCTCCTACCCCCCCCCATGCCAGATCCGACACATTATTCCCCTCAATCACCTGCACAAGCGACAAGTAATCCGTTTCTAAAAGTGCGCTAGCAGTATTAGCTGTCACACCCAAGTAGTGTGTAAAACCAGCCGGAGGAACGATGGCGTTCAAGTTTTGTTGGAATGTCAATTTACCAGGCTGGCTATAGTTAAATCTCCAACGATCAACAATATAAGACTGCGTACCTGTTGGTGTCAGCATCTGCCCTGCCAGCCGCTGATCGATTCTCATTGCCCCATTAATAATCTTGTTCCGCGAACTGTACAGCTGTGAAAGTTGTACCGCATGCTCACCCTGCGCTCCTGCAGCTACAGAAAATACTCGCCCAACATCGCCATTGACTTTAGCCCCTTCATCTTTG